>NZ_CP108093.1:6995000-7336920 GCF_036188265.1 Streptomyces sp. NBC_00247
GGCGGTGCGCGGAGTACCCCCACAAGTGGTCCGGACGCGTGGGCCGGTGCTCGGGGGCCGCCCCCGTCGCCGGAGGTTCGAGCAGCCACATGCGGCAGCCGTGGCCGGCGAGAAGGGCGAAGAGGTCGGTGTTCTCGGGCGTCGCCGCAGGATGCTCGGTGAACAGCACGTGGCCCACGCGCTTGCGTACGACGGTGCGGCCCACCTCCTCCCGGGTGCGCAGGACCGGAGTCCCGCCCGCAGGCCCGTCGTCCGCCGCCGGGTCCGCGTCCGCCGCGCACAGCGCGACCCGGCCCACCGCCCGGAGGCCGTACTCGGCGCGGTCCCTGAGCGCGGTCGTGGTGCTCCGGGCGAGCGCGCCGGATCCGACGACGAGGACCGGCCGGGGGTGGCGGGCGGCGGAACGCGCGCCGGCCCGGTACAGCACACCGCGCGCCACGCAGCAGAAGAGCGTCTGCACCCCCACCGCGCAGAACAGCGTGGTCCAGCCGATCGCGTAGCGGGGGTGGTACGTGGTGAGGGTCTCGGCGGTCACGAACCACTGGAGCAGCGTCAGCCCGAGGACCGCCGGGAACTCGGCCGCCGCGGAGCGCGACAGCCGGGGCCGGTACAGGCCGCGGGACGAGTGGAGCAGCAACTGCGCGGCGGCCTGGACGGCGAAGACGGCGACCGGCCACCGCGGCGCGGGGCCCACCGCCGGGGTGAGGCCCGCGACGAGCCCGTCCGCCGCCACGAGCAGCACGGTCAGCCGGTGACGGCCGACCTGCCGGGCGACCGGCTCGGAGTAGCGCCGGACGCCGCCGCGTGGCCGATGGACGGTGGAAGAAGCAGGGGGCAGCGTGGTCTCCCGGGCAGTGCCAGGCAGTGATGCACTCTCCGTCGTCATCGCTCGGTGCGCTCTCTCGTCGTGGTGCCGGACGGGTGGACAAGTTCCTGGTAGAGGCGGGTGACCTCCGCGGCTGTCCTGCGTACGTCGAAGACCGCGCGGGCGTGGAACTGGGCGGCGAGGCCGAGACGCGTACGGAGCGCAGGGTCGGACAGCAGGGCGGTGAGTGCGGCGGCGAGGGCCGCCGGGTCGTCCGGCGGGACGAGGCAGTGGGCGTCCTGCCCGGGTGGCAGGCTCTCCCGGGCGCCTGCCACGTTGGTCATCACCACCGGTCTGCCGCAGGCCATCGCCTCCAGCGGAGCGAGGGCCATGCCCTCCCAGCGCGAGGGCAGGACGAGGGCGTCGGCCGCGTGGATCCAGGGACGCACGTCGTCGGCCGCCCCGGCGAACAGCACGTCGGCCGGGGCCGCTTCGCGGAGCCGGGCTTCCTCCGGTCCACTGCCCACCAGGGCGAGCCGGGCGGCTCCCGGACGCATCGTGCGCCATGCCTCCAGCAGGACGTCCTGCCCCTTCTGCTGGCTCAGGCGACCCACACAGACCAGCAGCGGCGGTCCGTCGGGGAGACCGAGCGCGGCGCGGGCGGCGGCGCGGTCCCGGGGACCGGCCGGGCGGAAGTGGGCGAGATCGATGCCGTTGTGGATCACCGACCAGCGGGCCGCGATGCCCGCCCGTTCGCCCGCCAGACGTTCCGAAGCGCTGACGCAGAGCACCCGGTCCGCCCAACGTGTCCCGAATCGCTCCCACTTCAAGGCGGTGCAGGCGGTCCCACCCCGTACTGCCTCGAACGACCAGGCGTGCGGCTGGAAGACGGTGGGAATCCGGCCGCGTACCGCCATCCGGCCCGCGAGACCGGCCTTCGCGCTGTGCGCGTGCACCACCTGCGGGCGGTGTTCCCGTACCAGGGACCGGGCTCCGGCGATCTCACGGGCCAGTCCGGGACCGGGGTCGCGAACGGCCCGCCAGTCGTGGACCTCCGCCCCCGCGGCGGATGCCCGCGCGGCCAGCGGTCCGTCGGGCGGACACGCCACGACGGGCCGGAGTCCGGCGCGTACCTGCGCCCGCACGAGATCGACCACGACCCGGGCGACGCCGCCCTCCACAGGCTGAACGAGGTGAAGAATCTTCAACAGAATTGCTCCGGGGTGACGTTCTCGCGGCGCCTTCGGCAGTTTTTCGTACGCACAACTCGACGTGATCGGTCGAAGGGGCGCGGCCGGTCGAAAGATGTGCACGTGCGTTCTGTGTGATTTTCGGCGAGCGGTCGGAGGTGCCCGCCTTTCCGGGCGGGGCTGTTCGCATCGCGCTTTCGCGCGAGGATGGAAAATGGGTTAAACAGAAGTGCACTTTGACAGACTGTCAGCCGGAATGCGTGTATGACTCGCTCGTGCGACCGGCCGCGCCAGACTCGAATGCCGCGCCCCACTGAGCTGTTCGGACGCCGTAACGCTCCTGTCCCGCTTGTGCAGAAACGTTTCTCTTGAGTAAGGGGAGGCGCTTCCTGGGTGCTTCCCGGCCCATTCGCCCGAAGGGCGAGCAGCCTTCGCCGGTGATTTTGCTCGGGTCCCTTTCCCGGCCGGGGGGGCTTCACCGAATTCGCCGGTGGCGACAGCACCGCTCACCCGGAGAGCCGATCCGTGCGGCCGAATGCTCCGGCCGTCCCGCACCGGAGTATTCCGCCGCGCACGCCATCGACCCGGTTCCGTGCCCCGCCCCGACGAATCCGCCGCACCGCCACCCGTGTTCCCGCTCGACGAAGGAGCGGACCCCCGGCGGAACCGGACGTCGTTCCTGCCGCGTCGTCCTCCTTCGGTGCGACCCGGAGCGGCGTCCGGCCCCGGGCACCGGCCGAGCCACCCCTGGCGCGGCGCGGAGCCGGACGCCCCGGCACACCCGTACGGATCGAGGAGAGCGATGCGACCGGCAAGGACACCCTCGCCCGTGCCTCCGGGTGAACCGCGGGCCCATGCGCCCGCGCCCGCCCGGCGAAGGTGGCACCGTCCCGGGCGCCGGAATGCGCTGCTGCCGGTGTCGGCCGGGGTGCTGGCCGCGCTGCTCGCCGCACCCCGGCTGATACCCGACACCCCCGGCCGGCTGGGAAGTCTGCTGGAGACCCTGCTGCCGTGGTTCGGCCTCGCGGTGCCGGTACTGCTCTGCGCCGGGCTCCTGAGGAGGGCACCGCTCACCGTCGCGGCCGCACTGCTGCCCGCCCTCGTCTGGGGCGTCCGGTTCGGCGGCCTCTTCCTCACGGGGACGGACGACTCCGGCCGCCTGATCGTGGTCCAGCACAACGTGAGCGACGAGAACGCCGACCCGGCGGGCACCGCGGCGGCCCTGGCGGAGAGCGGGGCGCGGATCGTGGCCCTGGAGGAGCTCACGCCGCAGGCCCTGCCGGTGTACGGGAAGGCTCTCGCGTCGCGCTTCCCGCACCACGGGGTGAGCGGCACCGTGGGGCTCTGGTCGGCCTTCCCCCTGACGGACGTGCGCCCCGTGGACATCCGGCCGGACGGCATCGCGGAGGACTGGAACCGGGGTCTGAGGGCCACCGCGCACACCCCGGACGGCGACCTCGCCGTGTACGTCGCCCACCTCCCCTCCATCCGCCTCGGCGCGACGGGCCTGCGCTCAGGACCCCGCGACGAGAGCGCCGCCCTCCTCGCCACCGCGATCCGCGACGAACCACTGGCGCGGGTCCTGCTGCTCGGCGACCTCAACGGCACCGTGGACGACCGGGGGCTCGGCCCGTTGCTCGCGCGCCTGGACGCCCCCGGCTCCGGTGTGGCGTTCAGCTGGCCCGCGGCCTTCCCGGTGGCCAGGATCGACCAGGTCCTCGCACGGTCCGTCCGCCTCACCGGCATCCGGACCCTGCCCGCCACCGGCAGCGACCATCTGCCCGTCGCCGTCTACGCCGACCTGCGGGCCGAGGGTGCTGAGTAGCCGTACTCATGCGTATGCGCGGCTTTCCGGACGACCATGACGGGGCGTCACGTCGGCGTGGTCGAGACCGGGGGGCAGCATGAGAAAGTTCACGGGCGCGGTCTTCGCCGTCGCCGTTCTGGCGGGCTCGGTGGCGCTGCTGTACGCCACCGACGCACCCCTCGCCACGGTCCTGGGGGTGGGGGCCGGCATCGCCTGCCTGCTCTGGCTGCTTCTGCTGCTGACCCTCCCCTGGAACCTCTACTTCCGGGCGCGGTCCGTCCTCGCCGAGATCGCCGTCAGCCGGGACAAAGGTCTGGCGATCGGCCGGGCCCGCGACGACGAGGCGGAGCGCATCGCGCGGATGATGCTGCGGGTGGCGGTGGCGGGCCATGCCGTGACGGCGCTGCTGGTCCTCGTGGCCACCGTCCTGCTCGGCGGCAGGGCGGGCTACTGGGTGGCCGCCTTCTTCCTGCTGAGCACCGTCTTCCGGCCTGCTGGTGCCTACTTCGCCCAACTGAGGGAGCGACTCGGCTCCCTCCTCAAGGACGTCACCTTCCCGCGCGACGACGTGGTGGAACTGCGGGGCCGGGTGGACAGCCTGACGGCGGGCACGAAGGCCCTGGAGGAGCGGGCGGAGGAACAGTACCGGGCCCTCGCCGAACTCCGGCGCACCGCCGACGCCTCGGCACTCTCCGCGCACCGGCGGTCCGATGAGGCCGACCGCCGGTTCGAGGCCCTGGCGCGGGAGTTCGAGTCGACGGTGAACCGGCTGACCAGCAACGAGGAGATCATCACCGGTCTCAAGGCGTTCCTGCGGCTGCTGCGCGCGGACAACGGTGTGGCCTGACCGGACTTCTGAGTACCGGGCCGCAGCAAACTGAGTAGGGCGGCGCATCCGGCGGTCGGTCCACCGGCGGTCGAATGGGACCATGCCCACCCCTTCGAGGCCCACCGATTCAGGGCCCACCGGTTCGACGGTCTCCGGTTCTGCGGTTGCCGCTTCGAGCCCGCGCATCCGCCACGTCACCGTGGCCGGCTCCGCCCTGGCCGGTGCCCTCCTCCCGCTCGTCGCGGGTGTCCTGCTGGCGAGGATGGCCGCCGGAGACCCGATGGCCTCGGTGAACGCACTGCTCACCCGCACGGGGCCCGGCAGTCCCGTACCGCCCTCGCAGTGGCGCGGCTGCGGTCGCGCGGTGCTGCACCGGAGCAGGGCGGGCGGTGCGGGGGCGGGGCGCATGGCGAGCGGTGCCGCCAAGCTCGTGCGTGCGGCACGGGCCGGACGCGACTGACCCGGGCGCCGAGCCCTCGGCGAGCTCCCGCTCCGGCGGACCCCGCGCGGTGGTCCGGACCTCGCCGGGTCCTCGCGCGCGTGATGGCGGCGTTCCGCCTCCCGGTCGGGGCCCACGTCGGGCTCCTGCGACAGTCCACCCTGGCCGGCTCGGACCACCCCAGCCCCACTGTCCGAAGAGACCTTGCCACGGTGGTCCACTCGGTCATCTGATGATCTTCTTACCCGCTTCGGTCTCCACCAGGGTCACCGCACCGATCCAGCTGAAGTCATCCGGGTACTCCCAGTTGGCCGGGTTCTCCAGGACCGCCCGGAGCTGATCCCGCGGCACCAGCTCCCCGGGCTGGAAGCCCTTCCCCCCTGACGAGGTCGCCCACGGGGCGACTCGACGAACCTCGATCCAGCCACGATCGACGAGAGCGAGCAGGATCCCCGCCAGCTCCTCGACGGGGCGGGACCGATCGGCATCGTCTAGGTCGCCCCAGACACCGGCCAAGATGTCGATCTCGCATGCATTGACCATGAACGCGCCCTCGGACTTGGTCAATTCCCCCTGCCACTCACGCTCGCTCATTCACCGATCATCTCAGGACACCGGCAATCGTCCGGTCGCGGCACTATGATGGTGGGCGGGCCGTGACTGGCGTTCAGGTGGAGTACCACCGGGGAGCGGACTGACACCTTGTCGCTGCCGTACGCCTGGGCACTCCACAGTGAAGCTCAGGAGCAGCACGTGGCCCCGACACAGACAGCCCGTCTCATGGACGGCACCGCCCTCGCCCGTCGTACCCTCGAAGCGGTCTCCGCCTCGGCGGCCGACATCCTGCGGCGAACGGGGACGGCCCCCTGCCTGGCGACCGTACTCGTCGGCGAGGACCCCGCTTCGGTGACCTACGTACGGATGAAGCGCGCCCGGTGCGCGAAGGCAGGCATCGAGTCACGTCATGTGGCTCTGCCCGCCGAGGTCTCCACCGCCGGGCTCGTCGAGACGATCACGGAGCTCTCCGAAGACCCCGGAGTGCACGGCATCCTGCTCCAGCACCCGGTGGGCCCCCACATCGACGAGCGCGCCGCGTTCGAGGCGATCGCGCCGGAGAAGGACGTCGACGGCGTCACCATGCACTCCTTCGCCGCCATGGGATTCGGCCTGCCCGGCTTCGTCTCCTGCACCCCGGGCGGGATCATGCGGCTGCTCGACGCGTACGAGGTCGACCTCGCCGGCAAGCACGCCGTCGTCGTGGGGCGCAGCGCCATCCTCGGCAAGCCCGCCGGCATGCTCCTGCTCGGCCGGGACGCCACGGTGACGTACTGCCACTCCCGTACGGTCGGCCTGCCGGGGCTCGTGCGGGAGGCCGACGTGCTGATCGCCGCGGTCGGCAGGCCGCGCTTCATCGCCGGTACGGACATCAAGCCCGGGGCGGTGGTGATCGACGCGGGCTACAGCCCCGGCAACGTCGGGGACGTCGACTTCGAGTCCGCCCGTGAACGGGCCGGGCTGATCACCCCGGTGCCCGGAGGTGTCGGGCCGATGACCATCGCCGTGCTCCTCGACCAGACGGTCGAAGCGGCGACGCGTCGACTCGGTCTGGACTGACGGGCCGGCTTCCGGGCGACCGGCCCGGAAGCCACCGCGGCACGACCGGTCACCCCACCGCGTGCGGCGCGGTGTCCGGGCGCTCGAACTGGGTGCGGTACAGCTCCTCGTACCGTCCGCCGACGGCGAGGAGTTCCTCGTGGGTGCCGCGTTCGACGATGCGCCCCGCCTCCACGACGAGGATCTGGTCGGCCGCGCGCACCGTCGAGAGCCGGTGGGCGATCACCAGCGCGGTCCGGCCCTCCAGGGCTTCGGCCAGCGCCTCCTGCACCGACACCTCCGAGGTGGAGTCGAGGTGCGCGGTCGCCTCGTCGAGGATCACCACCCGCTGACGGGCCAGCAGCAGCCGGGCGATGGTGAGCCGTTGCCGCTCGCCACCCGAGAGCCGGTAGCCGCGCTCGCCGACCACCGTGTCCAGCCCGTCCGGGAGCGAGGCCACCAGCCCGTCGAGCCGCGAGCGGCGCAGGGCGTCCCAGATCTCGTCCTCGGTGGCCTCCGGCCGGGCCAGCAGCAGGTTGGCCCGCACGGACTCGTGGAACAGGTGCCCGTCCTGGGTCACCATGCCGATCGTCTCGCGCAGCGAGTCGGCGGTCAGGTCGCGGACGTCCACGCCGTTCAGCCGGACAGCCCCCGCGTCGGCGTCGTACAGGCGGGGGAGCAGCTGCGCGATGGTGGACTTCCCCGCCCCCGACGAGCCGACCAGCGCGACCATCCGGCCCGGTCGCGCCGTGAAGGACACCTGGTGCAGCACCTCGGCGCCGCCCCGGTCGTCCAGCGCGGCGACCGCCTCCAGCGATGCCAGGGAGACCTTGTCGGCGGACGGATAACCGAACGAGACGCCGTCGAACTCCACCGAGACCGGCCCGTCCGGCACCCGCCGTGCGTCCGGCTTCTCGGCGATCAGCGGCTTCAGGTCCAGGATCTCGAAGACGCGCTCGAAGCTCACCAGGGCGCTCATCACCTCCACCCGCGCCCCGGCGAGCGAGGTGAGCGGCGCGTACAGACGGGTCAGCAGCAGGGCGAGCGAGACGACGGCACCGGGTTCGAGCGTGCCCTGCTGGGCGTAGTGGCCGCCGAGTCCGTAGACCAGCGCGAGCGCCAGCGCGGAGACCAGGGTGAGGGCGGTGATGAAGCCGGACTGCGCCATGGCCGTACGGACACCGATGTCCCGTACCCGGCGGGCCCGGGCGGCGAACTCGGCGGACTCGTCCGCCGGCCTCCCGAACAGCTTGACGAGGGTCGCGCCCGGCGCCGAGAAACGCTCCGTCATCTGCGTCGCCATCGCCGCGTTGTGCGCGGCGGCCTCGCGTTGCAGCGAAGCCATCCGGGCGCCCCGGCGGCGGGCCGGGACGACGAACACCGGCAGCAGCACCAGGGCGAGCAGCGTGATCCGCCAGGAGATGCCGAGCATCACGGCGAGCGTCAGGACCAGGGTCACGAGGTTGGAGACCACGCCCGAGAGGGTGTTGCTGAAGGCCCGCTGCGCCCCGATGACGTCGCTGTTCAGCCGGCTCACCAGCGCCCCCGTGCGCGTACGGGTGAAGAAGGCCACCGGCATCCGCTGGACGTGGTCGAAGACCGCCGTCCGCAGATCGAGGATGAGCCCCTCGCCCAGGTTGGACGACAGCCAGCGGGTGACCAGGCCGAGGCCCGCGTCGGCCACCGCGATGAGCGCGATGAGGAGCGCGAGACGGACGACGGTGTCGCTCGGGCCACCCCGCACGATCGCGTCGACCACCTTGCCCGCGAGGACCGGGGTGGCCACCGCGAGCAGGGCTCCCGCCACGCTGACGACCAGGAACCGCAGCAGACGGCGGCGGTGCGGGCGGGCGAAGTCGAGGATGCGGCGCAGGGTCGCCCCGGAGAACGGCCGACGGTCGCGCTCGGCGTTCATCACGCTGTGCAGCGACGACCAGGCGGTGAATTCCATGTCCATGCAAAGGCTCCGGGTTCTTCCGACCGACGTACGGCCCGCGAGGGCCCGTGGGACAGGAAACTAGGACCTCAAGCATTGTTGAGGTCAAGGGGGTTCATCGTCGCGCGGGACCGGGCCCGGCCGTGCGGACACGCCGGGCCGGACCCGGATCAGTGTCCACCGCTCCGGAAGCGGTCCGCCCCGCGCGGTGCGACGGTGGACACGCGTGCCACTGTGCGGCACCCGGAACCCGGCGGAAGGAACCACGAGGTGCGTATCGACCTGACGGGCAAGAAGGCGGTCGTCTCCGGATCGTCGCAGGGCATCGGTCTCGCCATCGCGTCGGGCCTGGCCGCCGCGGGCGCCTCGGTGGTGCTGACGGGACGCGACGCGGACCGCCTGGAGTCGGCGGCGCGGACCCTGCGTGACGGGGCCCCGAACGCGGACGTCGGGAGCGTAGCCTGCGACCTGGTCACAGAGGAGGGCGCCGAGCAGCTCCAGCGGGCCGTTCCGGAGGCCGACGTCCTCGTCAACAACCTCGGCATCTTCGGGGCGCGCCCTCCGCTGGAGATCACCGACGAGGAGTGGCGGACCTACTTCGACTCGAACGTCCTCAGCGCGGTCCGGCTGATCCGCCGCTATCTGCCCGGGATGAAGGACAGAGGCTGGGGGAGGGTGCAGAACATCGCGAGCGACTCGGCGATCGTGATCCCCGCCGAGATGATCCACTACGGCGTGTCCAAGACCGCGCTGCTCGCGGTCTCCCGGGGGTTCGCCAAGGAAGCGGCCGGCACCGGTGTGACGGTCAACTCGGTGATCGCCGGCCCCACCCACACCGGAGGCGTGGAGAAGTTCGTGTACGAACTCGTGGACGAGGACCTGCCCTGGGACGAGGCGCAGCGCGCGTTCATGCGCCTGCACCGGCCCCAGTCACTGCTCCAGCGCCTCATCGAACCCGAGGAGATCGCCAACCTGGTGGTCTACCTCAGCTCCGCCCAGGCCTCCGCCACCACGGGGGCGGCGGTCCGGGTGGACGGCGGATACGTCGACTCGATCGTGCCCTGACGGCTGCCGCCGTCGCCCCGGCCGTCGCCGTCGCCGTCGCCGTCGCCGTCGCCGCCGTCCTCGCCGTCCTCGCCGTCACCGCCGTCCTCCCCGGAGCGAAGGACCGGAAGGGGTACGGCGGCCGGAGAGGCCCCGCGAGGCTGGCATGATCGGGGGTATGGACGAGAGCATCATCGCCGCGTGTGACGGGGCGTCGAAGGGCAACCCCGGGCCCGCCGCCTGGGCGTGGGTGGTCGCGGACGCGGCGGGGCGCCCGCAGCGCTGGGAGGCGGGACCGCTGGGCACCGCCACCAACAACGTCGCCGAGCTGACCGCCCTGCGCTCACTGCTGGAGTCGACCGACCCGGCGGTGCCGGTCGAGGTGCGCATGGACTCGCAGTACGCCATGAACGCGGTGACCAAGTGGCTGCCCGGCTGGAAGCGCAACGGCTGGAAGACCTCGGGCGGCAAGCCGGTCGCCAACAAGGAGCTGGTCGTCCGCATCGACGAGCTGCTGGCGGGCCGCCGGGTGCGCTTCCAGTACGTACCCGCCCACCAGGTCGGCGGCGATCCGCTGAACGCGCTGGCCGACCAGGCCGCCAGTGAGGCGGCCGTGACGCAGCTGCCCGCCGGTACCGCCCACGGGACGGCCGCCCTGCCCGAGCCGGCCCCCTCACGGGCGGTGAAGAGCGCGCCGGGGAAGACCGCGAAGGCGTCCTCCGGCGGAGCCCGCGCGGGGGCCACGATCCGGGCCAAGTTCGCCGGTCGGTGCCGCTGCGGCAAGCCCTACGCGGCTCAGGAGATGATCGCGAAGAACCCGGCGGGCTGGGGCCACCCGGAGTGCCGCACCGAGCCCGCCTGACCCGCCCGGACCGCCGTGCGCGAACGGGTCCGGGCGGCCGCCAGGAGCGGCGGGCCCGGCCCGTTCGTGTCTGGCGGAGTGGACCGTCAGCGGACTACTTCGCGCACGTCACCTGGTCGGCCGTGGACTTGGTCACGTTGTCCGGTGCCTTCGCGGGGGCGGTGAGGGAGACCCCGGGACCCTTGAAGTCCTTGCCGAGGGTCAGCGTCATGGCGGGCATGCCCTGGTCGTTGACGACGCTCTCGCCCGGCTTCATCGCCGATCCGGACAGGCCCATCAGGGCGGCGAGCCGACGGGCCTGGTCCGCCTGGTCGGGGGCGTACTCCAGCGTCGTCTTCGCGAGCTTCTCCGGGGCGTTGGCGCCGTTCTCGGACTTGGTCACGCCCACTTCGTTCTGCAGCCACTCCACGGTCTTCCCCGCGGAGCCGCCCTCGGCGCCGCCGTTGAGGACCCGCACCCGCACGTCGCCCGCGGCGGACTGGGTGCCCTTGAGGCGGGCGGCGACCGAAGCGGCCTCTTCCTTCTTCTTCTGCTTCACCTCGGTGAAGGAGACGTCGTCGGCGACGGCCTGGAAGACCGGAGGCGCGGCTGCCTGGTTGAGGATCACCGTCACCGGGGGGTGCTCCTCCGGGTTGTCGAGCACCGGCACCGTGGTGAAGGAGATGTTCTTCGGCGGGACCTTCTTCAGCTCCAGTGCCATGTCCTTGAGCGTGCTGGGCTTGCCGATGCCGGTGTCCACGGTCAGCGCGTTGGTGGTCGCCTCCGCGAGCTTCACCAGCTTGGTGGGGCTCGTGAGCGTGTCGCCGGAGGACATCTTGCGCATCAGCGAGCCGAGGAACTGCTGCTGGACCGCGATGCGGTCGAGGTCGCCCCTGTTGCCGAAACTGTGCCGGGTACGGAGGAAGGCCAACGCCTGCTCGCCCTGAATGGTGTGCTTTCCCTTGTCGAGCTTCAGGTGCGAGTCGGCGTCGTCGACATCCTTGGCGAGGCACACCTCGACCCCGTCGACCGCGGTCGTCAGCGTCTTCACCGCGTTGAAGTCCGCCATCATGAAGTGGTCCACCGAGATGCCGGTGGCCGCCTTGACGGTACGCATGGTGCAGCCCGGGTCGCGGCCGTCCTGGCCGAGGCTGGTGTTGAAGCGGACGTGCTGCGTCCCCGGCACGATCTTCTCGGTGCCGTCCTCCTGCTTCGTCGGGCAGTCGGGTACGTCGACGATGAGGTCGCGCGGGATGCTCAGCGCCGTCGCGTTCGTCCGGTCCTCGGAGACGTGCAGCAGGATGTTGGTGTCGGCGTGACCGACACTGCCGGCATCCCCGTATCCCTCGTTACCGGATCCGGTGCGCTTGTCGGTGCCGATGATCAGTATGTTGAAGGCTTTGTCCTTGCTGAAACCGGCGGCACCGGCGTTGCCCACGTCCGTGGTCGTGACGTTGCCTTCGAGGTGCTTGAGGTAGGCGTAGCCGGCGGCCGAGACGGCCACCAGCACGAAGGCCATCGAGCCGCCGGTCCAGAGCAGGACCCGCTTGCTCCGCGGCCTCCGCTTGTTCCGCGCCCCGCGGCGCCCCGGTGGCTCGGCGCGAGCTCCCCGGCGTCCGCGGGGTCCCGGAAGGCCGGCGGGCGACTCCGTACGGCCGGGCGCCCGGGTCTCCCGGTCGGGCCGGGCCGGCGTGGATCCGCGGCTGCCCTCCGCCTTGACGGGCCCTCTCGGGCTCGGTACGCCGGCTCTCCCCGGTCGCGGCGCGGAAGGGGTCAGTCGCAGTTCGTATTCGCCGGTGCTCGGGTTGAGCACCCATTGGTCTGCGGGATCGATGTCGTCCGCCCGCCCACGGCCTTGCGCGTCCACGGTGTCCGAATCCTCCGTCGGGGCCAC
The DNA here is from genome assembly GCF_036188265.1 of Streptomyces sp. NBC_00247. Taxonomy (NCBI): domain Bacteria; kingdom Bacillati; phylum Actinomycetota; class Actinomycetes; order Kitasatosporales; family Streptomycetaceae; genus Streptomyces; species Streptomyces sp. NBC_00247. Next base: position 7,007,379 of record NZ_CP108093.1, read on the forward strand.
GCGGTGCCTTCCCCCTGAAGGCACTCGGGTCTCGTACAAGGTGTCACCAGACACTGGCTTCGAGGATCGCCCCCCGTGGTCGGTGCACCGGATCGCTCACCCTATCCGGCCGGATCAGCGCCGAGCCAAGGCGGTGGAAGATTTAACGTCCACTTATCCGGTCAATTCAGTTGAAAACGGTGAATGAATCCTCCTCGCATTGGCCAACGCCCTACCCAGAGCGCCGAACGGGGCCGGTCTTGCCGCCTCGCGCGGCACCGCCCGATCGCGTCGTGCCGGGATGCGGACCGCAAGCGGTGCGTGCAGCGTGGGGGAGTGGTGCAGTCGAGGAGTGTGCAGTGGATCCCCGCCGTCGTCATCGTTCTGGCGGTCGTCGTCGACCTGCTGACCCCGCACGACGTGACCTCGGCGCCGCTGCTCATCGCGGCACCGGTCATCGCGGGCCCGCTCCTGCGGCCCCGGGGCATCGTTCTGACCGGGCTCGCCTCGATGGCCGTGCACGCGGTGCTCGCACGCGTCGACGGCACCTTCGGCTGGCACCGGGGGGTCGCCAACCAGCTCACCCTGCTGGCCGTGACCGTACTGGCGCTCTTCATCAACCGGAGGCTGGACCGCCAGAACGCCCACACCCTGCGCGCCAGGCAGGTGGCCGCCGTGGCCCAACGCGCCGTCCTGCCCGACCCGCCCGAGAGGATCGGGGCCCTGCGCGTCGCGGCACGCTACGTACCCGCCGAGGACGAGGCACTCATCGGAGGCGACCTCTACGTCGTCCAGGACACCCCGCACGGCATCCGCGCCCTGATCGGCGACGTACGGGGCAAGGGCCTCGGTGCGGTCAGCGCGGTCTGCTCCGACCTCGGTGCCTTCCGGTACGCGGCGGACGAGGCCGAGGACCTCGCCGCCCTGGCCCGAGCCATGGAACGGGCCCTCACCCGGGAGGGCGACCGGCGCGGCGGACTGGAACGGGCGGAGGGCTTCACGACGGGCCTGCTCGCCGAATTCGCCGCCGACCTCTCGTCCGTACGCCTCGTCAACCGGGGGCATCCCCCACCGGTCCTGCTCGACGTGCAGGGCGCCGCGACGCTGCTCGTTCCGTCCGAGGAAGCGCCCCCGCTGGGCATCGGCGCGCTGCAGGACTGGACGGCGCCCATCGACACCTTCGACTTCCCGCCCGGCGCCACCCTCATCCTCTACACCGACGGCGTCAGCGAGTCCCGGGACAGCGCCGGCACCTTCTACGACGCCACCCTGCGACTGCCCGTCCTGGCCAGGCGCCGCATCGCCCTGGGCGACCCGGTCGCCCCGGGACAGATCCTCGACGCGCTGATCCGCGACGTCCGGCGCCACACCGGCGACCGGCCGCAGGACGACCAGGCACTGCTCGCCCTGCACCGCCCGCCGGAAGCAACTTTTCGGTGGTAGGTGGTTTCGGCCCCCGGCTGTCGGTCACCCGACACCAGAGACGAAAACACCCGACCGGCCACCGGAAGTGGGAACCATGGAGAACTGGCGCACACGAGCGGCCTGCCGCGAGGAGGACCCGGACCTCTTCTTCCCGATCGGGAGCACCGGGCCCGCGCTCGTCCAGGCCGAGGAAGCCAAAGCCGTCTGCCACACCTGCCCCGTACGGGAGCAGTGCCTGCGATGGGCCCTCGACAACAACCAGGACGCGGGGGTGTGGGGCGGACTGGCGGAGGACGAACGCCGCGCGCTCAAGCGCCGCGACCGCCGCAGGGTGGGTCAGCGCGGCTGAGGAGCGGGGCCGTCCCGTGCGGGCCGAGGACGCGGCGGCCCGGCCGCGGAACGTACCGACGGGAGTGCTCTGCGCGGCCCGGGAGCGGGTACACGATGAGCCATGGACCTCACCGCTTGGCTCGTCATCGGCGCTGTCGCCGCGCTGCTCACCATGGGTGTCGCCGCCGTCCTGCTCGTACGCGTGGTGCGTGCGCGCAAACTCCTCACCCAGGCCGGGATCCCGCTCCGCTCCAAGGCCCTGTTCTGGGCAGCGGTGATCTACACGATCTCGCCCGTCGACCTCATCCCCGATCCCGTCTACCTCGACGACATCGGCTTCCTCCTCGTCGCCCTCCGCTCCCTGCACTCGGCCGCGAGCGCGGCCGGCATCGGGACGCGGGCGGGCGCGGGCCGGCGGAGCCGCGAGAAGACGCTGCCCAGGGTCACGCCCGACGGCGGCTGAGCGGATACGGCGGCGGCGCCGCCGGGGCGTGCCGTGCCGGCGTGGAAAGCGTGCGGCCTTGGCCCGGCCGGGGGACGGCCGGGGCGGCAACCTTTGTCCGGCCGGGGGCGACTGACGTACGCAACCCGTCACCCGCCCCCGGCCGAAAGTGCGTACCGTGAACCCCACATCCGCTTTTGCCCGTTCCCCCCACCCTCGTGGCAGGCGCCGCCGGACCGCCCGGACCCGCACGCTGGTCAGCTCGCTGACCGCCGCTCTCCTCGCCGCCGCCGGCCTCGTCGCCGCGGGACAGACCTCGCACGCCGCCACTTTGCGGCAGGCCGAGGCGCTGGACCGGGGCGTCGTCAGCGTGCACACCGACACCGGCAACCTCATCAGCTGGCGCTGGCTCGGCACGGACCCCGACGCCGTCGCGTTCAACGTCTACCGGGCCGGTACCAAGGTCAACGCCTCACCCATCACGGGCTCGACCAACTACTTCCACGCCGACGCCCCCGCCACGGCCGACTACACCGTCCGCGCCGTGGTCGGCGGCGTCGAACAGGCCGACTCCGTCCACGCCGTCCAGTTCCGCTCCGGATACAAGGACGTGCCGATCAGCCCGCCCGCCGGCGGCACCACCCCGGACGGCGTCGCCTATACCTACGAGGCCAACGACGTCTCCGTGGGCGACCTGGACGGCGACGGAGCCCTCGACTTCGTCCTCAAGTGGCAGCCCACCAACGCCAAGGACAACTCTCAGTCCGGCTACACCGGCAACACCGTCGTCGACGGAATCAAACTCGACGGCACCCGGCTGTGGCGCGTCGACCTGGGCCGCAACATCCGCTCGGGCGCGCACTACACGCAGTTCCAGGTGTACGACTACGACGGCGACGGCGAGGCCGAAGTCGCGATGAAGACCTCGGACGGCACGGTCGACGGCAAGGGAACCACCATCGGCAGCGCCTCCGCCGACCACCGCAACTCCTCGGGCTACGTCCTCACCGGCCCCGAGTACCTGACCATGTTCAACGGCCGTACCGGCGCGGCCATGGGATCCGTCGACTACGTCCCCGCCCGCGGCACCGTCTCCTCGTGGGGCGACTCCTACGGCAACCGGGTCGACCGCTTCCTCGCCGGGACGGCCTACCTCGACGGCTCCCGGCCCTCCCTCATCATGGCGCGCGGCTACTACACACGTACCGTCATCGCCGCCTGGGACTGGCGGGGCGGCGCGTTCACCCGGCGGTGGACCTTCGACACCAGCAGCTCCACCAACACCGGCCGGGGATACGACGGCCAGGGCAACCACCAGCTGTCCGTCGCCGACGTCGACGCCGACGGCAAGGACGAGATCGTGTACGGTGCCATGGCGGTGGACGACAACGGCGCCTCTCTGTGGACCACCAAGAACGGCCACGGCGACGCCCAGCACGTCGGCGACCTCGACCCCTCCCGGGCAGGCCTGGAGGAGTTCAAAGTGGACGAGGACAGCTCCAAGCCCTCGTCCTGGATGGCCGACGCGCGCACCGGACAGATCCTCTGGTCGACCCCCGCCAGCGGTGACAACGGCCGCGGCGTCTCCGGCGACATCTGGTCCGGCAGCCCCGGCGCCGAGTCCTGGTCCTCGGCCGCGGACGGCGTGCGCAGCCCCTCCGGCGCCGTCGTCGCCTCCCGCAAGCCGTCCAGCACCAACTTCCTGACCTGGTGGGACGGCGACACCACACGCGAACTGCTCGACTCCACCCACATCGACAAGTACGGCACCTCGTCCGACACCCGGCTGCTCACCGGTGCCTCCGTGCACGCCAACAACGGCACGAAGGCCACCCCCGCGATCTCCGGGGACCTCTTCGGCGACTGGCGCGAAGAAGTCGTCTGGCCGACGACCAACAACACCGCCCTGCGGATCTACTCCACGCCGTACGAGACCACGACCCGCATCACCACGCTGCTCCACGACACCCAGTACCGCACCGCTCTGGCCTGGCAGAACACGGCCTACAACCAGCCCCCGCACCCGAGCTTCGCCATCGGCAGCGGGATGCCGACAGCCCCGCGGCCGGCGATCACGACGCCGTAGCGTTCCGGTGCGTCACCCGGGGCGCAGTGGCCGTCCCGGGTGACGCACCGGTACAGCCCGTCCCGGTACAGCCCGTCCCGGTGCGGCTCGGGGAAGGCGACCCAGCCCCGACGGACCGTGGGGGAGGCGACCGCGGGTGGAAGCCACCCGCGGCCGCCTCCCCCCCCCCGTTCGTGGGTGACTTGCCGCTCAGCCGCCGCCGCTGACGACGATTCCGACTCTCGTTCGCGGGTGCGTGGCCTCGACGTAGAAATCCGCGGCGGCCCGCCAACGTTCGATCCACTCCTCCGGGCCCTGCTCGCGTCCCCCGTGCTCTACGGACGCCACTCGACGAGGTAGTCCGGGTGATCGGAGTACGACAGCGCGAGGTGACGCGCGGCGATGTCGACGTCCGCGCGTTCCCCACCGGTCGAGGAGCGGCTCACCGGGTCCGAGGAAGTCTCGCCCGGACCGGGCCTCCCGCACCGGTCCAGCAGCCCCCGCACCGCTTCGACCTCCCGCAGGGTGCGCGCCGGATCGTGCAGCGCGATGTGCTCGGCACGTGCGGCGTCCTCGTCGGAACCGCCGATTTCGGGGCCGGTCGTGGCGAGCGGCGGGGCATCGTCCGCGAGGGAGTCCGTCAGGGAGTACACGCCTGTGCCCAGAGCCTGCCATGACGGGGCCGGGCCCGCGCCGCTCGCCGCGAGCGCCGCCGCCTCGCGCTCGGCGAGACGGGCGCGGAGGAAGGTCACGAGGTCGTCAGGCACGGCTCGGCTCCCCGGTGCCCCGGAGGTGGGCGACGTACGGGCGGGCGGTCTTCCCGTCGTCGCTCGGCGGATGCTTCATGGTCGCAGTATGACCTCGGGCGGGAACGGTGGAGAAACGCCACCCGGTCACAGGTGCTTCGACCGGTACCGGTCCCGGCGGTGCACGACCGGCCACCCGCGCGTAGCGCGCGACCGGCTTCGGGGTGCGCGCACCCGCCCGCCAGGCGGGTGCGCGGTGCGGTCGGGCACGGGGCGAGGGCGCCCATGTGCCTCAGGGCCCGTGCGTCCGGTGGCTGCGAGGCGTGATTTCCCCGGGGGGCCTTCCGGGCCCGGGCCGGGCGCGCGTCCCTCTCAGCGGCCGATCGTGGCCACGACGACCTTCCCGCCACCCTCCCGGCTCCGCACCTGCACGTCGTGCGCGAGCCGCCGGATCATGGGCCAGCCGAAGCCGCCGGTCCGGCCCGTGAGGTCGGGGGTGCGGTCCTGGGGGTGGGCGGAACTGCGGTCGGAGACCCGGATCTGCAGGGCCCGGCGATCCGCTGCGAACCGGAGCGAGGACACACCCCCGGCATGGCGGATCGCGTTGGTCACCAGTTCCGACACGAGCAGGAGCAGGTTCTGGACCGTGTCGGAACGGGGCGGTGGATCGAGCCGTTCGAGAAAGGCGGCGATCGCGTCCCGGGCTTCGGCGGCACGCTGCGGACGGCAGACGAATTCGACCCGTGAGTCAGTCGGCCCGTGGGAAGAGGAATCGTTGGTCAGAACCTGATGGTGCATGTGAATTACCCCGTCAAGAGAATTCCGTGGTCCCTCTTCATGTACCCAGACGAAAAGGGTTCAAGGATCGCTCCCATTGATCGATTGCGGAGAGTGCGCGGAATTGTGCGGGGCGCGTGAAGTCTCTCGGGGTGCGCGGTGTACTCGATCACCGCGGAGAGAGTCGCACCTGGTCACAGCAGTACTGGCAGGGTGGGGCGGTGAGCCGGGAAGAGCTCGTCGAACCCAGGAGGTGTGTCGTCCGCGCGTGCGGGCACATGAGTGGTCGGAGGTTGATAATCATGGTCCCGCTTCTTCTTGTGCTGCTTCTCGCTCTTGTTCTCTTCGGTGCCGGATTCGCTCTTAACATACTGTGGTGGATCGCCGTGATCGTACTGGTGGTGTGGCTGCTGGGCTTCTTCGTGCGCCCGGCCTCCAGTGGCCGGAAGGGACGCTGGTACCGCTGGTGACGAATCCGGTCCGACATGTGTGACGGGACGGATTCCTGACCCACTGCCGGTCCGCGGGCGGCCCCGGTGACGTGATGTCACCGGGGCCGCCCGCGTCGTGCACCCGCGACCGCCGACGGGCGGAACGCGGACGCTCACGAGTCAGGGGTGAGCAGTTCCGAGAGGTGCGCGGTGAAGCCGGTGAGGCGATCGCGCTCCGGTCCGGTCCGGGCGACGCGGAAGCCGTGACGGAATCCGTGGAAGGTGGCGGTGACGGCATGCCACTGGGCCCAGCGCCGGACGCGTTCACGGTCGAGCTCCGCCGCCTCGGCGTAGATGTCCAGCGTGCGGTTCACCGCACGGCGCAGGTCGTCCGACTCGATGAGGGAGAAGGCCCGCGACTTGAGTAAGGTCCCCGCGTCGTAGGCGGGTTCACCGGCGTATCCCTTCGGGTCGACCGCCAGCCACGGTTCGCGGTCGGCGCGCAGGATGTTCCTGCCGTGCAGATCGCCGTGGACGACCGTGTCCGGCTGGCACCGGCCGAGCTCCCGGACGGTCGCCCGTGCGTGATCGAGTGCCCGGACCGGTATCGCGTCCGGCATCAGCTCGGCGTCGGAACGCAGCTCCTCCTCCCAGGCGTCCGCTCGCTCCCGCAGTCGGGGGAGGCCGGCCGGAGCGGGGACGGCGAGCCTGCGGCTGAGGGCCCCGGCGACCGCCGCGACCGTGTCGGGATCCGCCGACTCCGCCAGGGTGGACGTCCCCGCCCGTTCGAGGAGCATGGCGAACCGTTCGTCGTCCCGTTGGTGCAACAGCACGGCGCCGCGACCGCGCCACGCCGCGAGACCGTCGGGCTCGTGGACGTTGCCCGGGTGCGGGAAGGACACCTTGATCACGGCCGCGCCCCCGGACCGCCGCCGGACCGGGACGACGACTCCGATGCCACCGTGCGCGATCCGCCCGTCCTGGACGCAGTTCCACCGGTCGAGGAGGTTTTCGACGAGCAGCGGGAGTCCGTCGAGCCACGCTCTCCCGTGTGCGCCTTCGCGCCCGAGGGTGACACGGGCGAAGGTGTCCGGAATCTCGATCATTCTCCGAGGGTAGGTGGGTCTCACGGGCTGCGGTGGTCCTTGTGGCGACCCCTGTCGTCGGGCCGCCCGCGGTGGGCTGCCGCCGGTTCCGCCGACGGCTTCGGAACTTGCGAGGATGAACGCAAAGGCCCCGCCCGGCGCGCGGACGCGTCCAATTCCCGCACGCCGTCACGCCGTCAACTCCTTTGCACGAAAAGACATGTGAGCAGGTGGGATGCGGTTCGCGGACAGCCGCTCAGCCGCGTTCGCGGAAACCGCCGACCGATCTCTGCTGCATCTATTGACGGCCCTGTGGGCTACTCCTACGGTATGCGCCGGGAGAGCGCTCTCTCCGAGTTCTTCCTCTCGCATCGGTTCCGGTGAACCCTCACGCACTCTGACGGGCGGGGTGTGCGGCTGGGCGAGAGAGCGCTCTCCCGTAGGGGTGGTCCGCCGGTCGGCGGACCGCGGTGTGCGTTCCGAGAAGGAGCAGCGACGTATGAGATTCAGACCCGGCCGAGCCGCGGCGGCAGTGGTGGCAGGCATCCTCGCCATCCCCGTCCTGGGAGCTCCGGCGTTCGGCGCCGACGCACCGGTCCTGCTGTCGCAGGGCCGAACCGTGACGGCGTCCTCGGAAGAGAACGGCGGCACCACGGCCGCGAAAGCGGTCGACGGCGACACCGGCACCCGCTGGGCCAGCGCCGCGTCGGACAACCAGTGGCTGCAGGTGGACCTCGGCACGTCCTCCACCATCAGCAAAGTGGTGCTGAACTGGGAGGCCGCGTACGCCAAGGGGTACCGCATCCAGGTCTCCGGGGACGGCTCCAACTGGACCGACCTGCGCACGGTGACGGACGGGGACGGCGGCGTCGACACCCTCGACGTCAGCGGAGCCGGCCGTTACGTGCGGGTGCAGGGCACCGTGCGGGCGACGCAGTACGGCTACTCCCTCTGGGAGTTCCAGGTCTTCGGCTCCGCCTCGGGGACCACGGACCCGGGTACGGGCTCGGGCCAGTGCGGTACGGCCAACGCGGCGCTGAACCGCACGGCGACGGCGTCCTCCGTGGAGGGCGCCGGCACCCCGGCCTCCTCCGCCTTCGACGGCAACGGTGCCACCCGCTGGTCCAGCCAGGCGACCGACACCCAGTGGATCCAGGTCGACCTGGGCGCGGTCAAGAACATCTGCCAGGTGGACCTTTCCTGGGAGGCGGCCTACGGCAAGGACTTCGCCATCCAGGCGTCCACCGACGGCACCACCTTCACCGACCTGAAGAAGGTCACCGGCGCCACCGGCGGCAACTCGTCCTACCAGGTGCAGGGTTCGGGCCGTTACCTCCGCATCGCGGGCACGGCCCGGGGTACCGCGTACGGCTACTCCCTCTGGGAGGCGGCCGTCCACGTGCAGGACGGTTCCACGACGCCGATCCAGGGCGGCGGTGACCTCGGCCCCAACGTCAAGGTCTTCGACCCCTCCATGTCGTCCGCGGCCATCCAGCAGCAGATCGACGCGATCTACGCGCAGCAGGAGTCGGCGCAGTTCGGCGAGGGCCGCTACGCGCTGGCCTTCAAGCCCGGCAGTTACGACGTCAACGTCAACACCGGCTTCTACACCTCGGTCCTCGGCCTCGGGAAGAACCCCGACGACGTGACCGTCAAGGGAGTCAGTGTCGACGCCGGCTGGTTCAACGGCAACGCGACGCAGAACTTCTGGCGTTCCACGGAGAACCTCTCCATCGCCCCGTACGACGGCACCAACCGCTGGGCGGTCGCGCAGGCGGCTCCGTTCCGCCGGATGCACGTCAAGGGCGGCCTCAACCTCGCTCCCTCCGGCTACGGCTGGGCGAGCGGCGGGTACATCGCCGACTCCAAGATCGACGGTACCGTCGGCCCGTACTCGCAGCAGCAGTGGTACACCCGCGACAGCTCCATCGGCGGCTGGACCAACTCCGTGTGGAACATGGTCTTCTCGGGCACCGAGGGCGCCCCGGCGACCTCCTTCCCCGAGCCCCGGTACACCACCCTGGACACCACCCCGGTCAGCCGTGAGAAGCCCTACCTCTACCTGGACGGCTCCACCTACAAGGTGTTCGTGCCCTCCAAGCGGGTCAACGCCCGTGGGGTGAGCTGGGCCAACGGCTCGACCCCCGGCACCGCCATCGGACTCGACCAGTTCTACGTGGCCAAGCCGGGCGTCTCCGCCGCCACCATCAACCAGGCGCTCGCACAGGGTCTGAACCTGCTGTTCACCCCGGGCGTCTACCACCTCGACAGCACCATCTCGGTCAACCGCGCCGACACGGTCGTCCTGGGCCTCGGTCTCGCCACCCTCGTCCCGGACAACGGCGTCACCGCGATGAAGGTCGCCGACGTCGACGGCGTCAAGCTCGCCGGCTTCCTGATCGACGCGGGCACCACCAACTCGCCCACGCTGCTGGAGATCGGCAAGCAGGGCGTGCACACCGACCACGCGAACAACCCGACCTCGATGCAGGACGTGTTCGTGCGGGTGGGCGGCCAGTTCGCGGGCAAGGCCACGACGGCCGTCGAGATCTACAGCGACGACACGCTCATCGACCACACCTGGATCTGGCGGGCCGACCACGGGTCCGGCGTCGGCTGGAACGTCAACGCCTCCGACAACGGGCTGCTCGTCCACGGCGACGACGTACTCGCCACCGGGCTCTTCGTCGAGCACTTCAAGAAGTACGACGTCGAGTGGTTCGGCGAGCGTGGCCGGACGATCTTCTTCCAGAACGAGAAGGCGTACGACGTGCCGAGCCAGGCCGAGTGGATGGACGGCAGCAGCAAGGGGTACGCGGCGTACAAGGTCGACCCCGCCGTCAACACCCACGAGGCCTGGGGCGTGGGAAGCTACTGCGCCTTCACCCTGACGAGCATCGAGACGGACCGGGGCTTCCAGGTCCCGGTGAAGCCCGGTGTGAAGTTCCACAGCATCCTGGCTGTCTCGCTCGGTGGGGCCGGGCGGTACAACCACGTCATCAACGACACGGGTGCCCCCGCGTTCGGGACGGACACCGTTCCGTCCATGGTGACGAACTTCTCCGGCTGATTCCGGGGTGATTGACGGGTGACACCGGCTGTCGGGCCGGTGTCACCCGGCGAGGCGGGTGCCGGACGGCGGTCCGGTACCCGCCTTCGTCGTTCCGGGACGAGGCGGCTTCTCGTCGACCTCGTCGAGGGTCAGCCCGCGCTGCAGGAGACCGTGGGCCAGGTCGTGGCGCCGTTGGTCTGGATCGTCACCCCCCAGTTGTTGCCGCTGCCGTTGGGCTTGGCGGTCAGTACCTGGGCGCTGGGATAGGACGCCGCGATGTTCCACGTCGCGATGATCTTCTCGGGGGAGGGGACGTTCATGGTGACGGTCCAGTTGGCGGAACCGGTGACGGAGACGGTGAGGTTGTAGCGGTCGCTCCACTGCTGGCCCGCGGAGAGTGTCGCGGAGCAGCCGCCGGTGCCGCCCCCGCCGCCGCTGGTGCCTCCGTCCGGTGCCACGGCGCGTCCCGTCTGCGGGGAGATCATGCCGGCGCACAGACCGCGGGCCGCCAGCCCCTGGGCGATGCGCGGGATCGCCGCGAGGGTGGCGGCGGGCCATTCGTGCATGAGGATGACCTGGCCGTTGGTGAGTCGCCCGGCGGCCTGGACGATCGCGTCGGTGCTCGCGCCGTTCCAGTCCTGCGAATCGACGTCCCAGATCACCTGCGTCAGACCGTACTTGGCCTCGACGGCCTGCAACGTCGCGTTGGTCTCACCGTACGGAGGTCGAAAAAGTTTCGGAGTCCCGCCGCCCGCCGCCGCGATGGCCTGCTGGGTCCGGGAGACCTCCGAGTCCATCTGTGCCTGGGTCTGCTGGATCAGGTGCGGGTGGGTGTAGCTGTGGTTGCCGACCCACATACCGGCGTCGACCTGCGCCTTCACCTGGGCCGGGTAGGAGGCCGCGAACTGGCCCTCGTTGAACATGGTCGCCCGCAGCCCGTTCTGCTTGAGGGCGTTGAGCACGGCGGGAGTGTGGTCGTTCGAGGGGCCGTCGTCGAAGGTGAGCCCGACGTAGCCGTTGCACGTGGCGGCGTACGACGGGGAGGCGGCTGTCGTGAGGGCGGCGACGGTGGTCACCGTCGTCATGATCGCCGCGAGGCCGGCGGCCAGGGAGCGTGGCGAGAGCACCGAGGGGGTTCGCATGTGTTCCTCCGTGGGGAAGGTGCGCCGCGGTCGGACCATGTCGGACGACGGTCTCCGCGGCGCAGTGATTCTGGTCAAGTCCGTTGCTCGTATGTGGAGTTGTGCAAAGCGTCCGGCTCGACGCGTCAGGGGTTCCGGGTCGGCGATCAGTGTTGACGTGGCTCCATGGGCTGTCAATGGTTTCGGTCGCGATGTCGAAAGCTTCGAAGTGGCTCCATCGGGCCGTATCGGGAGTACCAGCAGGTCACGGGCGTATGCCGGTCGCGCCCTTCTGGGGGACGCGGAAAGCGCAGGGGCGGGCGCGTCGGAGTGGAGCCACGACGACCGAAAGTTTCGACGCGTGTGGTGACTCCGATCAGGGCTCGGTCCGTGTGACGGCCACTCGCGCCGGACCCCGCCCGGAGCCGGGAGGTGACCGATCGGCGAGTGGGCGCGCTCCCCGGGCGGGGCTTCACGCCGGACGTCCGCGTGGCGGGTGACCCCCGCTCGGCGCCGCTGGTCCCGTGTGTCCCTGCCGTCGGCAAGCGCATCCGCCGTACGTCGCAGCGCCTTCGGGTCGCGCACGGGGACGGAGGGTGCCGACCGCTGGGCGGTCACCCCAAGCAGGGGATTGGCTCAAAAGTCACTTGCGGACCTTGTCCGCGAATGGGGAGCAAGGGCGTTCGCGTCGGCGGCGAGTCGGAGTGAAGCCCCCCTCGACTGTCCGCCCTGTGCGAAGCCCTGCGTTCCACCGGCCTGCCGGGCCCGTTTCCGTCGTGTGAACGGTACGCGCTCAGGTCACGAATTTCTATCGTTGAAAATTTTCTGTGCACGACCGTTGTGACAGGGCTTGGGCTGTGGCTCAATGATCGACCATGTGCTGTGCCTCGCTCGTCCGAGGCACTCAGCTCCTTCGTGAGGACAATGCCATGAGACGACAACTACCGCGCCGACGTGCGGCTTTGACGACGCTCGCCTGTACGGCGGCGCTGGCGATGCCCCTCGGCATCACCATGGTCCCGGCGGCCGCCGCGGCTCCCGCCGGCCACTTTGCGTCCGAGGCCACGGCGCCGACGTTCGTATCCGAGAACCCGGCCACTCTGGTCCACGGGCTCAAGGGTGAGTACTACGCGATGTCCGCCCCCGGGGCGCGGGACTTCGCCAAGCTCGGCGCCACCGCCCTGGATCCGCAGGTCAACTTCGGGGACCTCACGGGTACTTTCCAGTCGGCCACAGGTCAGACCGAGAACACCACCGCGCGCTGGACTGGCCAGATCCAGGCCCCGGCGACCGGTGACTACACCTTCGCCGCGAGCGGCGACAACGGCTTCCGGCTGCTGATCGACGGCGTTGCGGTCATCGACCACTGGGTGGGTGACTGGGACGTCGAGCAGACGAGCAAGCCGGTTCACCTGGAAGCGGGCGTGAAGCACGACTTCAAGCTGGAGATGTTCCAGGACATCGGCGGCGCCAACATGTTCCTGCGCTGGTCGAGCCCGGCGCTCGCCAAGCAGATCATCCCGGAGTCGGCGTTCACCCCGCCCGCGGACTACGAGGTCTACCCGGTCGCCCTGACCGTCGCCGAGGACGGCAAGCGCCTCCAGGCCACGTTCGACGACAAGGTCGGCAACCTCGCCGCTGTGAAGGACCACCTCGTCGTCGAGGCGGACACCACGCCGATGCCGGTCAAGTCCGTCGTCAAGGCGTCCGGCAAGGGCAACTCGCTCATCGTGACCCTGTCCGAGGCCATCCAGAAGGACCAGCAGGTCAAGGTCACGTACGGCACCGAGGGTGGCCTCACGGTGGGCGGCGAGACCGTCCCCGACATCAGCCGCAACGCCAAGAACCTGTCGACCAAGCGCCTCACCACGGTCTGGGGCGACAAGCTCGACCGCAACAACCCGCTGCCCGAGTACCCCCGGCCGCAGCAGGTCCGCTCCCAGTGGAAGAACCTCAACGGCACCTGGGAGTTCGCCGGTGCCGCCGCGGGCGAGCAGCCCGTCTTCGGCAAGAAGCTCGGCGAGAAGATCACCGTGCCGTTCGCGGTGGAGTCCCAGCTCTCCGGTCTGGAGCGCCACGAGGACCACATGTTCTACCGCAAGCTCGTGACGGTGCCCAAGAACTGGAAGGTGGGCAAGTCCGGCAAGGACAAGCGGCTGAAGCTCAACTTCGGCGCGGTCGACTACAACGCGACCGTCTTCGTGAACGGCAAGAAGGTCGCCGAGCACACCGGCGGCTACACCGCCTTCGACGCTGACATCACCGACGCCCTCAAGGGCACCGGTCAGCAGGAGATCGTGGTGGCCGTCACCGACACCACCGGGGCCAACCAGCCCAAGGGCAAGCAGTCCTCGAACCCCGGCGGCATCGAGTACACGGCCACCTCCGGTATCTGGCAGACCGTCTGGATGGAGCCGGTCTCCACCGCCTCCATCGACTCGCTGACCACCACCCCGGACATCGACAAGGGCCGGCTCGCCGTCACCGTCAACTCCGACGACGCCTCGGCCGGCGCCCGGATCACGGCCGTCGCCCGGGACAAGAAGGGCAAGGTCGTCGGTACGGTCTCCGGTCCCGCCAACCGTGAGCTCAGCCTGCCGGTGGCCAAGGAGCACCTCTGGTCGCCCGACGACCCCTACCTCTACGACCTCGACGTCACGCTGACCGACGGTCACGCCACCGACAAGGTGGGCAGCTACTTCGGTATGCGCTCGCTCAAGGTCGAGAAGGTGGGCGGCTACCAGAAGCTCACCCTCAACGGCAAGCCGTTCTTCTCGCTCGCCCAGCTGGACCAGGGCTTCTACCCCGACGGTCTCTACACCCAGCCCAGCGACGACGCCCTCGTCTTCGACCTGAAGGCGCAGAAGGACCTCGGCTTCAACGCCGTGCGCAAGCACATCAAGGTCGAGTCGCCCCGCTGGTACTACCACGCGGACCAGCTCGGGCTCCTCGTCTGGCAGGACTTCGTCTCCGCCGGCATCAACAACGAGGCCGGCCAGCAGGCCTTCGTCTCCCAGGCACAGGAGGAGATGACCCAGCTGCACAACTACCCCTCCATCGGTGGCTGGATCGTCTTCAACGAGGGCTGGGGCGAGTGGGACCGCACCGCGACCGGCAAGCTCACCGAGGCCGTCAAGGCCGCCGACCCCTCGCGCGTCGTGAACGCCCACAGTGGCGTGAACTGCTGCAACTCGAAGGGTGACTCGGGCGCCGGCGACATCATCGACCACCACGACTACGGCAACACCGACCCCGCCTTCCCGGACGCCACCCGGGCGGCGATGGACGGCGAGCACGGCGGCTTCACCCTGCGCACTCCCGGGCACATGTGGCCGGGCGCACCGACGGTGATCTACAGCGGGGTCAACGACAAGGCCGCACTCACCGCCAAGTACGTCGAGAACACCGAGAAGTACTACCTCGAAGCGGCCGGAGCCGAGCTCTCCGGCTCCGTCTACACCCAGGTCACCGACCTGGAGCACGAGCTGAACGGCCTGTGGACGTACGACCGTCGTGAGGCCAAGGTCGACGTCGCCGCGGTGCGCGCGATCAACGAGAAGGTCATCGCGGCCGGTGCCGCGGCCGGTCAGCGCGACGAGGTCAAGGGCGGAGCCGCCTGGAACCTCGACGAGAACAAGGGCACCAAGGCCGCCGACAGCGGTCCGAACCACGCGCCGCTCACCCTGACCGGTGGCGCCTCGTGGACGCAGGGTGTCTCGGGTTCCGCGCTGAAGTTCTCGGGTGACGCCCAGTACGCGCAGACCGCCGGTCCGGTCGTGGACACCACGAAGGACTACTCGGTCTCCGCGTGGGTCACCCTGGACCAGCTGCCCAGCAACTACGCCTCTGCCGTCAGCCAGGACGGCCGGCGCACCGAGAGCCCGTTCTACCTCCAGTACGGACAGGGCGCGTTCGCCTTCTCCCTGCCGGGCGGCAACCGTGCCCGTGCGGTCACCACCCCCGAACTGGGCAAGTGGTACCACCTGGTGGGTGTGCGCCAGGGCGACACCATCTCGATCTACCTCGACGGCAAGCTCGCCGCTTCCGCCCCGGCCGGCGGCGCGGGTGACGTGAGCACCGGTCCGCTCTCCGTGGGCCGCGCCAAGTGGAACGGCAACCCGACCGACTTCTGGAACGGTTCGGTCGACCAGGTACAGGTCTTCGACAAGGCGCTCGGCGCCGCCGACGTGAGCGCGCTGTACGCCGCTCACGCTCCGAAGGCCTGATCCGACGGTGGCCCGCCGGCGCGTCCATGGCGTCGGCGGGCCACCCTCCCGGTGGGGCGGGCCGCTTCCGTGCGGGCCGCCCCCGCCGGTCATGAACCTAACGCCACAACACCGGTGTTGACCCCTCTCGGGCGGCAGCGGTGCTGTCGCGCGCCCGTACGCGGCGTGGGAGCGCGCCCTTGAGCGGCGCGGGCGTGTGGGCGGGTGCGAGCCGGGCAAAGGCCCCGTCCCCCGCCCCACGACACATTTTGGAAACGCATCCGTCGTGCTCTTGCCGTCGCGTCGAAGCCGCATATATAACGTTGTAAACCGAGCCGCCGACAGGCCGCGCCGCCCCTCCCGACCCCCTTCCGTACCCACGGACGAAGTCGAGGACAGGCACCCGGCATCAGCCGCAGATGAGCTGATGCCTCATCAGAAACAGCCCGACCGCACGTGGTTCCGCGTGCCGTCATCCCGCCCAAGGAGCGTCCCGCGCATGATGATCCAGCGCCGATCCCGTACCATCGCCGCGGCCTGCGTGCTCGCCGCCACCGCAATGCTCACCGCGGCCGGCTGCTCGAAGTCGGAGACCAACGACACCTCCGCCTCCTCCGACACGGGGCAGGCCGCCCAGGCAGCCACCACGGCCCCCGACAGCACCTCCGGCTCCGGCTGCTCCCTCCAGACCTACGGGGCGCCCAAGCTCGACCTCAAGAACGCGATCGTCGGCTTCTCCCAGTCGGAGAAGGAGGCCAACCCGTTCCGTATCGCCGAGACCCAGTCCATCAAGGACGAGGCGGCCAAGGTCGGTGTGAAGAAGCTGCTCACCACCAACGCCCAGTCGCAGCTGTCGAAGCAGATCAGCGACATCCAGGACATGTTGTCCCAGGGTGCGCAGTTCCTCATCGTCGCCCCGCTCAACTCGGACGGCCTGGAGCCCGCGCTGAAGGCCGCCGCGGCGAAGAAGGTCCCGGTCCTCACCATCGACCGCAAGCTCAACGCCGGCGCCTGCAAGGACTACGTGGCCTTCCTCGGCTCGGACTTCGTGGAGCAGGGCAAGCGCGCCGCCGACGCGATGATCAAGACGACCGGCGGCAAGGGCAAGGTCGCCATCCTCCTCGGCACCTCCGGCAACGGCGTCACCACCGACCGTACGAAGGGCTTCGTGGACCAGCTCGCGGCGAAGGCTCCGGGACTGGAGATCGTGGCCCAGCAGACCGGCGAGTTCGCCCGTGACAAGGGCCAGCAGGTCATGGAGCAGCTGATCCAGTCGAAGCCCGAGATCACCGCCGTCTACGCCGAGAACGACGAGATGGGCCTCGGCGCCGTCACCGCGCTCAAGGCCGCCGGCAAGAAGCCGGGCAAGGACGTCAAGATCGTGTCGGTCGACGGCACCCGCAACGCCGTCCAGGCCGTCGTCAACGGTGAGTACAACGCCGTGATCGAGTCCAACCCGCGCTTCGGCCCGCTGGCGTTCCAGACCGCCCAGAAGTTCTACGGCGGCGAGGAGATCCCCGAGAACGTCATCATCTCGGACCGCGCCTACGACGAGACCAACGCCAAGGCGTCGGTCGGCGGCGCGTACTGATCCGTCGTCCCGCCGGACACCACCTGAGGCTCTCCCGCGACCGCCGTGGCGCGAACCGTGCCACGGCGGCCGGGAGTTCCCTCCGTCGCCAACCGGTACGGGGGACCCTCCACCCCCGTGCCCGCCCTTTCGGCACCTTGGAACTTGGAAGGCCAGGATTCATGGCACCACCCGAAGCAGTAACCCAGCCGCCCGAGCCCGTCGCATCCGCTCCGGGCCCCGCCCAGGAAGCCGGCACGGTCCTCGAAGCCCGCGGCGTCAGCAAGCGGTTCCCCGGCGTCGTCGCCCTGGACGACGTGTCGTTCTCCCTGAGGGCGGGGGAGACCCACGCCCTGGTCGGTGAGAACGGTGCCGGCAAGTCCACCCTCATCAAGGTGCTCACAGGGGTCTACCGGCCCGACGGCGGCGAACTCCGGATGAACGGCGGAGCCGTCCGCTTCGCCCGGCCCTTCGAGGCCCAGCAGGCCGGCATCTCCACCATCTACCAGGAGGTCAACCTCGTCCCGCTGATGAGCGTGGCGCGGAACATCTTCCTCGGGCGCGAGCCCAAGAACCGCTTCGGGCTGATCGACTTCGCCCGGATGCACCGCGAGACGACCGAACTGCTCGACGGCTTCGGCGTCCGCGCCGACCCCAAGCGTCCGCTGAACACCCTCGGCATCGGCACCCAGCAGATGGTCGCGCTCGCCCGCGCCGTCTCGGTCAACGCCCAGGTCGTCATCATGGACGAGCCCACCTCCTCGCTGGAGCCCCGCGAGGTCGAGACGCTCTTCCGCGTCATCGCCAACCTCCGTGAGCGCGGCATCGCCGTCCTCTACGTGAGCCACCGCATGGACGAGCTCTACCGCATCTGCGACCGGGTCACCGTACTGCGCGACGGTCGTCACATCCACACCGGTGACCTCGCCGACCTGAACCGGATGCAGCTCGTGTCGATGATGCTCGGCCGCGACATGGCCGAGGTCAAGCGGTCGGGCCTCACCAACTTCACCGAGGGCGGCCACGACACCACCCGTAAGCCGGTCCTCACCGCGGCCGGCGTCTCCAGCCGCCACCACCTCCACGACATCTCCCTGGAGTTGTACGGCGGAGAGGTGCTCGGACTCGGCGGCCTCCTCGGCTCCGGCCGCAGCGAGACGGCGAAGGCGCTCTCCGGCGCACTGCCCGTCGACGCCGGTGACATCACCGTCGACGGCAAGAGCCTCGGCCGGCTCACGCCGGCTGCCGCGATCAAGGCCGGCATCAGCCTCCTGCCCGAGGACCGCAAGGCCGAGGGCATCGTCCCCGGCCTGTCGGTGCGCGAGAACATCGTGCTCGCCGCGATGCCCCGCCTCTCCCGTGCCGGAGTCGTCTCCCGCGCCAAGCAGGACCGCGTCGTCGAGATCTTCATGAAGCGCCTGCGCATCAAGTGCTCCAGCCCCGAGCAGAAGGTCGGCGAACTCTCCGGCGGCAACCAGCAGAAGGTACTGCTCGCCCGCTGGCTCTGCCTGGAGCCCAAGGTCCTGCTCCTCGACGAGCCCACCCGCGGCATCGACGTCGGCGCCAAGGCGGAGGTCCAGAGCCTCATCGACGAACTCGCGGGCGAGGGCCTGGCTGTGCTGCTCATCTCCTCCGACATCGAGGAGCTCATCGAGGGCGCCGACCGCATCGTCGTCCTGCGCGGCGGAGCCGTGGCGGGCGAGCTCGCCGGCGACGAGGTGGCCGAGAGCCGGCTGCTCGAAGTGCTCGCCGACCACGCCCCGGACGCGTCGCCCACGAACGCGCCGGCCACGCCGGAGAAGACCCCGGTCGCACAGGAGGAACCCCGATGACCCAGGCCACCCTGGCCCCGCCCGCAGCGAACCCGCTGGCCCGGCTGCGCACCCCCGCGTGGTGGCAGGAGTACGGCGTCTACGCGGCCGTCGCCGTACTGCTGATCTTCAACGCGCTGTTCACCGACCACTTCATGACCACCGACAACCTGCGCACGCAGCTCGTCCAGGTCGCCCCCATCGTCATCGTCGCCCTGGGCATGGCCCTGGTCATCGGTACCGAGGGCGTCGACCTCTCGGTCGGCTCCACCATGGCGGTGGCCGCCGCCCTCCTTCCGCTCTACCTCGGGTACGGGCTGGTACCGGCGCTCGGCATCGCTCTGCTCGCCGGCGCGGTCGTCGGCGCGGTCAACGGATCGCTCGTCTCGCTCGTCGGGCTCCAGCCCATCGTCGCCACCCTCGCGCTCTTCGTGGGCGGCCGCGGCCTCGCCCTGGTGATGGCGGACGGCCAGCTCAAGCAGATCGAAAACCCCGACCTGCTCGCGCTCGGCACCGACTCCTTCCTCGGTATTCCGCTGGTCGTGCTCATCGCCGGCGTCCTCGCCGTCGCCGTGGCCTTCCTGATCGGGCGCACCACCTTCGGCCGCCAGGTCGTCGCCGTCGGCGGCAACCGCGCCGCCGCCAAACTCGCCGGACTGCCCGTCAAGCGTGTCCTCATCGGCGTCTACGTGCTCTGCGGCGTGCTGGCCGCGCTGGCCGGTGTGCTCGCCACGGCCCGGCTCACCGCCAGCGACCCGTCCTCGCTCGGCACCCTGATGGAGCTCTCCGCCATCACCGCCGTCGTGGTCGGCGGAACCCCGCTCACCGGCGGTTCCGTCCGCGTGCTCGGCACCGTCGCCGGAGCCCTGCTGATGCAGCTCCTGCGCGCCACTCTCGTCAAGCACGACCTGCCCGACTCCACCGCCCAGATCGCCCAGGCAGCCATCATCATCGCCGCCGTCTACGTCGCCCGGGAGCGCCGGTCCCGATGAACGAAACCTCCTCCGCCCCGGTGGCCCGGACCATGGCCCCGCAGACGAACCCCGCACCGGCCAAGGCGCCCGAGCTCCGGGACGGCGCCGGCTCCACCGGCCCCACCACGGGGCAGCGCGCCCTCGACATCCTTCAGCGCCAAGGCGTCCTCGCCGTGCTGATCGCCGTGATCGTCGTCGCCTCCTGCATCTACCCGACGTTCCACAGCCTGGACAACGCCCGCGGCGTCACCGTGCAGGCGTCCTTCCTCGCCGTGGTCGCCCTCGGCATGACCATGGTCATCATCACCGGCGGCATCGACCTGTCGGTCGGCTCCGTCTTCGCCCTCGGCGGCGTGCTCGCCGCCTGGGCCTCGCAGTACGGCTTCCTGCCCGCGCTGCTCGTACCGCTCGTGGTCTGCTCGGCGATCGGCCTGCTCAACGGGTTCCTCATCGCCCGTGCCGGAATGGCCCCCTTCATCGTCACCCTCGCCACTCTGCTCGGCGCCCGCGGTCTGCTGCTCTCCCTCACCGACGAGGGCGGCACCACCTACCTGGTACCGAAGGACTCGGCCTTCGCCGACCTGGGACAGGGCGACGTCTGGGGCTTCGGATACCCGCTCCTGATCGCCCTCGTCCTCTTCGGGATCGGCGGACTCGTCCTCCAGCGGACCTCGTTCGGACAGTCGATCTTCGCCGTGGGCGGCAGCAGCGACGCCGCGACCCTGATGGGCCTCCCCGTCGCCCGTACCAAGATCCTCGTCTACACCCTCAGCGGTCTGCTCGCCGGCCTCGCCGGCGCGCTGAACGCGGCCCGGCTCACCTCCGGCGTCACCATCGTCGGCGTGGGCATGGAACTCGACGCGATCTCCGCCGTCGTCATCGGCGGAACGCTGCTGGTCGGTGGCGCCGGATCGATCAGCGGAACCCTCTGGGGCGTGCTGCTGCTCGCCGTCATCCAGAATCTGATCAACCAGATCGGTACCCTCAACTCCTCCTACCAGTCGGTGGTCAGCGGCGGCTTCCTTATCGTTGTCGTGGTGGCGCAGCGCTATCTGGCGCGCAACCGCAGAACCACGTGAGCGGAGCCAACTCTCATAGCCGGACCGAGTGAAGGAGTGCCGTGGGCGTCAGCCTCAAGGACGTAGCGCAGCGGGCGGGCGTGTCGATCAAGACCGTGTCCAATGTGGTCAACAACTACCAGCACGTCACCCCGAAGATGCGTGCCAAAGTGCAGCAGGCGATCGACGAGCTCGGCTACCGGCCGAACCTCACCGCCCGCCACCTGCGCAAGGGCCGTACCGGCATCATCGCGCTGGCGGTCCCCGAGTTCGGCAACCCGTACTTCGCCGAACTGGCCGGAGCCGTCGTCGACGCCGCCGCCCGGCACGACTACACCGTGCTGGTCGACCACACGGCAGGGCTCCGCGAGAAGGAACTGCTGGTCAGCCAGGGGTTCCGGTCCCACGTGATCGACGGGCTCATCATGAGCCCGATCCATCTGGAGACCGAGGACCTGATGGCCCGCGAGGAGACCGCCCCCCTGGTCCTGCTGGGGGAGCGGGAGTACGAGGCCCCGTACGACCACATCGCCATCGACAACGTCGCCGCGGCCCGTACCGCGGTACGCCATCTGCTCGACCACGGACGCAGCAGGATCGCCTTCCTCGGATCCCGCACCGGCCGTGAACGCCAGCCCGCGCACCTCCGGCTGCGCGGCTGGCGCGAAGAGCTGACGGCCGCCGGCATCGAACCGGACGAAGCGCTGGTCGTGGTCACGGACGGATTCGGGCGTGAGGACGGAGCCATCGCGATGGCGTCCCTGCTCGACCGGGGCGAGCGGCCCGACGCGGTCTTCGCCTACAACGACCTGATCGCGATCGGGGCCATGCGCACCGTCACCGCGCGCGGGCTGTCCGTCCCGGACGACATCGCCTTCGTCGGCTTCGACGACATCGAGGAAAGCAGCTACGGCACCACCACCCTCACCACCATCGCCCCCGACAAGGAGGCCATCGCGCGCCTCGCGGTCGACAGCCTCGTCGAGCGCCTCGGAGGCGTACCGGTGAGCGAACCCCGGCGCCCGCGCCCCGGCTACCGGCTCGTCGTCCGCGAGTCGACGGCCCCCGGGCCGTCCGGCCCGGCCGCCTGACCGGGCCGCCCGGCCGGCGCGCGCCGGGGCACCGCGCCCCGGCGGCCCGGGCCGTCCCGCCGACGGCCCGGACCCGGTCCGCGCGGCCACCCCCACCCGTCCACGACGGCCGTCGGCCGCCGTCCCTCCGGCCGACCGCTGCGCCACCCGTACCGGCCGGCCGCATTCCACCAAGGAACGCCGATGCCCCGCCCCACCGCGCACCGCACCCCCTTCGGTACCGCTCCCGGAAACGCCGAAGCAGACCTCTGGACGCTGGATTCCGGAACCGGAGTGCGGGCCGAAGTCCTCACCTACGGAGGGATCCTGCACCGCCTCACGGTGCCGGACACCCATGGCGAGAGCCGACAGATCGTCAGATCCCTTTCGGCGATGGACGAATACGCGAAGGACCACCCCTACTTCGGGGCGCTCGTGGGCCGTTACGCCAATCGCATCGCGCACGGCAGCTTCGCGCTCGACGGCACCACCCACGAGATCCCCGTCAACGACCGCGGCCACGCCCTGCACGGCGGACCCGAGGGCTTCCACACGAGAGTCTGGGAGGCGACCTCCCGGGAGGACGGCGACGCCGCCTTCGTCGACCTGCGTCTGCACAGCCCCGACGGCGACATGGGCTTCCCAGGGGCCCTGGACGTCCGTGCCACGTACGCCGTCGACGCCTCGGGCACCTTCTCGCTCGACTGCACCGCGACCACCGACCGGGTCACCGTCGTGAACCTCACCCAGCACGCCTACTTCAACCTGGGCGACGACGACGTCCTCGGGCACACCCTCCAGGTCGACGCCGACCACTACCTCCCCGTGGACGCCGAGGGCATTCCCGAGGGGGACCCCGCCGAGGTGCTCGGCACGCCGTTCGACCTCACCGGCCCTCAGGTGCTCCGCGAGCGCCTCTCCCTTCCGCACGAGCAGCTCGCCTCGGCCGGCGGCTTCGACCACTGCTGGGTCCTGCGCGACGCGGCCCCCGGCGACGGCCTGCGCCGCGCCGCCCGGCTCACCGCGCCCGACGCATCCCGCGTGATGGAAGTGTGGACCACCGAACCGGGCATCCAGGTCTACACGGGCAACCTGCTGGACGGTACCTTCACCGACGGCGAGGGCCGGGTGCACGACCGCCACGGCGCGGTCTGCCTGGAGACCCAGCACCTGCCCGACTCGCCCAACCGCGCCGCCTTCCCCACCACCGTCCTGCGCCCCGGCCAGACGCTCCACACCCGCACGGAGTGGCGTTTCCCGCACCTGACCGTGCCCCGCTAGCCCGCCCCGCACACGCGAGAGAGCGCCGGTACGGCCCCGACCACGGGCCCGTACCGGCGCTCCCCTGCGAACCGCTGTCCTACTTCAGGTACGGCCCCGCGGTGCCGACCTGGCCGGGAGCGGCGTTCTTGCCCCCCAGGTCGAGCACGTACACCCGCATGTCGCCCTTGCCCGGCGCGGCCACCGTGAGAGTGCCGTCGGACACGGTCCGCACGGCCCCGGTGACCGCGTCCTTGTAGGTGCCGTTCGGGATCCCGGTGTACGAGGCGCCGCCGGTGACGGTCACCAGGGCGAAGGAGTCGACTCCGCTCGCCGCGTCGGTGTACCGGCGCTTGTAGGCCATCGAACCGCTGATGCCCTCCGTGGAGTACTGGCCCATCTGGAGCGCCGGGACCGCCCGCCGGATCTGGTTGAGCCGCTGCACGTGCTTGACCAGCGGCTGTGCGAGGGTGTCCGCCACCGCACCGCTCGCCGAGGAGACCTTGCTGAAGTCCGAGGCCGTCACGTCACCGGCGATGCGGTCGCCGAAGTACGCCCGCCCGGTGGTCGCCAGCGGGCAGGTGGGCCCGCAGTCGATCTTCTTCCCCGCCTGGAACTCGACCTCGGAGCCGTAGTACAGGGTCGGGATGCCGCGGAACGTCCACATCAGGGCCATGTTCTCCGCCCAGGCGTCCGTGCCGCCCGCGTACCGCTCACTGCTCTTGTTGGGGCCGTAGTCATGGCTGTCGACGTAGACGACGTTGTAGGTGGCGTCGTTGTAGCTGTCGTCGGAGTCCTTGCCGTTGCTGTAGGCGTTGTTGGCGTCACCGAAGTTCATGTGCATCCGCATGTCGATGACGTTCATCCCGGAGAACTGGCTGTGGTCCGGCGTGTGGTAGCTGTTCCCCTTCAGGAAGGCGTTGTCGGAGACCGGCTGCTGCCCGGTGCCCAACTGCTCCTCGTAGTTGTACATCTCCAGCGAGGCGGCGGCGTCGTCGGCGCTGTACTCCTTGCGCTCCTTCCAGGTGAAGAACTGCGCCGAGTGGTTGACCGAGCCCCGGTTCCACTTGTCGTTGACGAAGGCGCCGACCTCACCGAAGACGAAGAAGTTCTTCGCGGCTTCGGCGCCGAACCGCGAGGTGACGCGCTCCTGGATCGCCGGCAGGAAACGGCGGTTCCAGGTGGTGCGGGGGATGTGCACGGCGGTGTCGATCCGGAAGCCGTCGACTCCCATGTCGATGTACTTGTCGTAGGCGCCGATCAGGTAGTTCTGCACCGGGGCGCTCTCGGTGTTGAAGTCCGCGAGGTCCTCGTGGAGCCAGCAGCTGCGCGAGTCCTCGCCCTCCCAGTTGCCGATCCAGCAGTTGTGGTAGTACGCCTTCGGGAACATCCCGGAAGTGGCGTTCGGCCACTGGCAGTTGTAGACCTTGTAGCCCTCGGCGGAGGTACCGCCCGTGGGCTTGCCCCAGTTGAGGCAGGTGTTGCCCGCCGGTTCGGCGGTCGACCACAGGTCGCCGTTGTAGTAGGACTTGCCCGACTTCGTCTCGACGGTCAGGCCGTCGTACTCGAAGCCCTCGTTCTTCTCGTCGTAGTACCAGCTCCACTGGGAGTCCCGCACGCCGTAGACCGTCGGGGTGAACAGGCCCTTGGCGCCCCACCGGGAGGAGTGGTTGTAGACGACGTCCTGGTAGATCTTCATCCCCTTGGCGTGCGCCGCGTTGATGAGGTCCTGGTAGGAGGCGCCGGCGGACTCCAGGCGCGGGTCGACCTTGTAGAAGTCGTAGCCGTGGTAGCCGTGGTAGTCGTAGTCCGACCGGTTGAGCACCACCGGTGTGATCCAGATGGCGGAGAAGCCCAGCCCCTTGATGTAGTCGAGCTTCTTGACCAGGCCCTTGAAGTCGCCCCGGAACATGGGGTCGTTGTTGGCCGCGTTGCCGGACTTCACGTCCTGGCTGCCGCCCCGGTCGTTCGTGCTGTCACCGTCGTTGAAACGGGCGGTGAGGACGAAGTAGATCGGGTCCTTGCGCGGGTCGGTGCCCAGCGGCTGCCCCGAGGCCGCGACGGGCGGCTTGTCACCGGTGGTGGCGGTCGCCGCCGCGGAGGCCGCCGAGACGTTGCCCGCGGCGTCCACCGCCTTGACGGTGTAGCTGTACGCGGTCCGCTCCTCAAGTCCCGTGTCGGAGAACACCGTGGAGCCGGTGTCCGCCACCAGGGAGCCCTTCGTCCCGCCGGTACGGGTGACCTGGTACTTCGTCACGCCCACGTCGTCCGTGGAGGGTTCCCAGGTCAGGACCACCGAGACGCCGTCCGCGGCGGCCGCCGTCTTCGCCGGGGCCGACGGGGCCGTGGTGTCCGGTACCGCGGCGGCGCACGGATCGGCCGCGCCCGAGGTGACCTTGTGGTCCTTCACCGTGGAACGCCCGCTCACCAGAGCGTAGTTGGACCCGTTGTTGTTGTCCCAGACTCCGTTGCCGTTGTTGAACGTGGCGTTGAGCGCCGTGGACGTCCCGAGGTCGACGGTCCGCTTCACCCACCCGGTGCAGGCCGCCTCCATGCCCACCCCGGGGACGGTGGTCCACGCGCCGCCCACCGGCTGGTAGTGGAGGTTGGTGGTGGTCCAGCCGACCGTGGCGGTGGAGTAGTAGACCTCTGCGCCGTTCGTGCCGGTCGGCGAGGGGCTCGGAGTCGTACCGCTGTCCGCGCACGGGTCGCTGTGGGCCACCACGCCGTCCTTGACCGTGATGTTCCCGGTGCCGAGCGCGTAGTTGTTGCCGGAGTTGTTGTCCCAGACGCCCTGGCCGTTGTTGAAGGTCGCGGCCAAACCCGTGGCGCTGCCGAGCGGAACGGTCAGTTTCACCCAGTCCGTACAGGCGGCGGTCATCGCCGTACCCGGCACGGTGGTCCAGGAGCCGCCGTCGGGTGCCCAATGGAGTTTGTACGCCGACCAGTTCTTCGTCTTCGTCCAGTAGAAGACGGTCGCCGAGTTCTCGGAGGCGGCGACCGGAGCCACGGACGACGGCTGTGGGGTCTCGGGTATCGCGGTGAGCAGGCCCAGCAGAGCGGTCGCTGTCGCGGCCGCCGCCACGGGGCGTCTCAGCAGCCGTAGGGGGGAGCGTTTCATCATGTCTCCAGGGGGAGGCCGTGGCGGGGGAGGCCGCGGCTGCCGACAACGCCGGTGTCCGGTAAGGGCACCGGCCGAGATCCCGCCGGAGAACCCGGACGCGCCTCGGGGTTCGGGCGAGCGGAAAGAAACCGATGGCAACAGCTGTCAGAATCTTTCTGCAATCTCTTGCGTCCAGAAAATTACCCGTGCATGTCAGGTTCGTAAAGAGTTCTGACAGCTACGGCCCCGGAAGGGGCGCCGCACCCGCGGTCGCTCCTCCCGGGGCCGTAGCTGTCCGTCGGCTCCCCGTTCGGTCAGCCTCAGCCCTTCAGGAGGCCTCAGGGCTTCAGCAGGCTCGCCCCGATCTTGTCGCTCGCGTCCCTCACGCCGGGCAGCACCAGGAAGTAGCCGCCGCCCCGCGTGACGGTGAAGTCCGCGAGGCGCTCGCCGTCCAGACGCCGCTGAACCGCCTCGAACTGCCGCGCGATGTCCTGCTGGTAGCAGCAGAAGTTGAGCCCCACGTCGAGCCCGCCGTCGGGCGCCAGACCGCGGTCGAAGTTGTAACTGCGCCGCAGCGGGAGCGAGTCGGCCGTCTCCGGGGTTCGCGGGTTCGCCCGGCGGATGTGCGAGTCGAAGGAGATCTTCCGGCCGTCCGGGTCCGACCGGTAGTCGGGAACGTCCGTCTCCTTGGTGCCGGTCAGCGGAGCGCCGGTCGCCTTGTTCCGGCCGAAGGCGCGCTCCTGCTCGGACACCGGCAGCCGGTCCCAGGCCTCGACACGCAGCCGGGTGATCCGCAGCACCTGATAGCAGCCGCCCCGGGCCCACGCGGGGGTTCCGCCCCGCGAACCCAGCCAGAGCACCCGGTCCATCTCGCGCTCGGACTTCGTGTCCGGGTGGGAGATGCCGTCCTTGAAGCCGACGATGCTGCGCGGCGCGCCGCTCGGCCGGGGCGGGTTGAGGAACCCGTCGCTCCGCCACCTCGGGGCCGCCAGCCCCCGCAGCGCCAGTTGCAGATCACGCATCACCTCCAGGACGGCGTCGGGGTGCTCCGCGCAGACCTGGACCGACAGGTCACCGTGGCAGGACGCGGGGTCGAGGTCGTCCCCGGGGAAGGCGGGCATCGTCCGCAGTCCCGCCGGACGGCGCCCCTGAAGTCCGAAGCGCTCGTCGAAGAGGGACGCCCCGACGCCGACCGTGACGGTCAGGCGGTCGTCGGGGCCACCCTGCCCGGCGCCGGAGGTGAGGGCTCTCGCCCGCTGCGTCACCACGTCGAAGACGCGGACCAGCGCGCTCCGGTCCGTGCCGACGAGGTCCAGCGCGACGAACGCGGCGAACGCCTGCTGCGGTGTCACGACGCCCGCCTGGTGCGGCCCGTGGAACGGCACCGCGGCCTTCCGGGCCGCGGCCGGCGCCCCCTCGGGCCGCCCCGCCGGTGCCGCGAAGGCGTCGGGCGCGCCCGCCACCGCCCCGGCGAGACCGACCCCCGTCAGCACGAACCCCCGGCGTCCGTGGAGGTTGTGCGTGCCGGCGGGGATCGGACGGTCGTCGATGTCTGTCATGGTCGCGCCTCTTCCACGTGCTCGATGTGTCTGGCCGGGCCGTGTCCGACCGTCCCCTGCCGGGCCGATCCGACGCGGTGGTCGGACACGGCCCAGTGAGCCTTACCAGCGAGGCGTGCGCCCGGGCGCGAATTCATTCCTGCGCGTCACCGCCGTGCGCCCTTCGGTCCCGCGCGCCGACCTCACCACCCCCTGATCGGGCGACTACTCAGCGTGGTGAACATGTTTCGGAGGGTAACGGGAATACAGCCGGGGTCCGGACCCGGCAGGGGACGGATCCGCCCTTGAATCAGCCGGCCCGGTCCCTGGGAGAACCTCGGTGGAGAACACGGAAACCGTACGCAGCTGCCCCTTCGACTTCGCGCACCGGCTGGAGTTCGACCCCCAGCTCAAGGAGCTGCTGACCACCGCGCCGGTGTCCCGCATCAGGATGCCGTACGGCGAGGGGGACGCCTGGCTGGTCACCCGGTACGAAGACGTGCGGACGGTCACCACCGACCGGCGTTTCAGCCGCAGCGCCGTGACCGGACGGGACTTCCCGCGGATGACCCCCGAACCCATCGTCCAGGACGAGGCCATCAATCTCATGGACCCGCCGGCCAGCAGCAGGCTCCGCAGCCTGGTGGCGAAGAGCTTCACCGCCCGGCGGATCGACGCCATGCGGACGGGCACCCAGCGCATCGTCGACCGACTGCTCGACACCATGGAGGACGGCGCGACCACCGCCGACTTCATGAAGGCGGTCGCCGCGCCCTTGCCGCTCGTGACCATCTGCGAGGTGCTCGACATCCCCGAGCCCGACCGGCCCTGGCTCCGCTCGCACGCCCTCACCATGATGAACGTCGGAGCGGCCGGCAAGGAGGACGCGATCCGTGCCAAGGCCGAACTCCGCGCCTACTTCGGTGAACTCACCGCCCGCCGCCGCCGCTCGCCCGGCGAGGACCTCATCAGCACACTCGCCACCGCCCGGGACGGAGACGAACTCCTCGGCGACGACGAACTGACCGTCATGGCCATGGTCCTGCTCATCACAGGACAGGACACCACCACCTATCAACTCGGCAACATCGCCTACTCGTTGCTCACCCGGCCCGAACTGGCACGCACCCTGCGCGACTCCCCGGAACGCCTGCCCCGCACCCTGGAGGAACTCCTCCGCCACATTCCGTTCCGCAAGGGCGTCGGCATCCCCCGGGTCGCCCTGGTGGACGTGGAACTCGGTGGCGTCAGCATCCCCGCCGGCGACGTGGTGCACGTGTCCTACCTGACCGCCAACCGCGACGCCGGGAAGTTCGAGCGACCGGACGACCTGGACCCCGACCGGCCGTCCATCCCCCACATGACCTTCGGCTGGGGAGCCCACCACTGTCTCGGAGCCCCGCTCGCCACGATGGAACTGGAGACCGCGTTCTCGTCGCTGCTCCGCCGGTTCCCGGACCTGCGCCTCGACGTGTCCGCGGAGGACATCCGGTGGAACACCACGTCGATCTGGCGCTACCCGCTCGCCCTGCCCGTCACGTGGTGACGAGAGCCTCCGCTCCCGGACTTGAGGAGACCCCATGGCGACCCTGTGCCGCCCGGCCATCGCTGTGCCCGAACACGTCATCACGATGCAGCAGACCCTGGACCTCGCCCGCGAGACCCACGACGGCCACCCCCAGCGCGACCTGGTCCTGAGGCTCATCCGCAACACCGGCGTCCGGACCCGCCACCTCGTCCAGCCGATCGAGGAGACGCTGCGCCACCCCGGCTTCGAGGTGCGCAACAAGGTGTACGAGGCCGAGGCCAAGAAGAGGGTCCCAGAAGTGGTGGGGCGGGCACTGGAGTACGCCGAGGTCGAGGCCGCCGAGATCGACCTCATCGTCTACGTCTCCTGCACGGGCTTCATGATGCCGTCGCTGACCGCCTGGCTGATCAACACCATGGGCTTCCGGCCGGAGACCAGGCAGCTGCCGATCGCCCAGCTCGGCTGCGCGGCGGGCGGGGCGGCCATCAACCGTGCCCACGACTTCTGCCGTGCCTACCCGCAGTCCAACGTCCTCATCGTGTCCTGCGAGTTCTGTTCGCTCTGCTACCAGCCCGCCGACATCGGGGTCGGATCTCTGCTCTCGAACGGCCTGTTCGGCGACGCCGTCTCGGCGGCCGTCGTCCGCGGCGAGGGCGGTACCGGGATGCGTCTGGAACGCAACGGCTCGCACCTGGTGCCCGGCACCGAGGACTGGATCTCCTACGCGGTCCGTGACACCGGCTTCCACTTCCTGCTGGACCGGCGGGTCCCCGGCACCATGGAAATGCTCGCGCCGGTCCTGCGGAACCTGGTCGACCTGCACGGATGGTCCGTGCAGGCCATGGACTTCTTCATCGTGCACGCGGGCGGCCCGCGCATCCTCGACGACCTCTGCCACTACCTCCAGCTCCCGCCGGGGATGTTCCGCTACAGCAGGGCCACCCTCACCGAGCGGGGCAACATCGCGAGTTCGGTGGTCTTCGACGCGCTGGCCCGGCTCTTCGAGGACGGCGGCGCCGAGGACGCCGCGCAGGGACTCATCGCCGGATTCGGGCCAGGCATCACGGCGGAGTGCGCGGTCGGACGCTGGGTGCGCCGGCCCGAGCACGACCTCGGCCGGGCGGACACACACCTGGCGTCGAGCGGTGTGCTGCCCGCGCCGGGCGGCGCGCTGCTCGGCTGAGCCGTCCGGCGGGAACGGCCGCACACCCCCGTGCCGCACACCCCCGTGCCGCACACCCCCGTGCGGCACACGGGACCGTGCGGGACAGCCGGACGCCACACACTCACTCGAAGCGGGAGATGTCTCCCGCACCCTCGCGCACGATGGTGACCTCGCCGTCCGAGAAGTCGATGACCGTCGTCGGTTCCGTACCGCAGTCGCCGGAGTCCAGCACGGCGTCCACCTCGTGGTCGAGCCGTTCCTTGATCTCCCAGCCCTGCGTCAGCGGCTCCTCCTCGTCCGGCAGCAGCAGCGTGCTGGAGAGCAGCGGCTCGCCCAGCTCGCTCAGTAGTGCCTGGACCACGGCGTGATCGGGGATGCGGACGCCCACGGTCTTCTTCTTCGGGTGCAGCAGCTGACGCGGCACCTCCTTCGTCGCGGGCAGGATGAAGGTGTACCGGCCGGGCGTCGCCGCCTTGATCGCACGGAAGACGTCGTTGTCGATCTGAACGAACTGGCCCAGCTGGGCGAAGTTCTCGCACACCAGAGTGAAGTGGTGGCGGTCGTCGAGACGGCGGATCGAACGGATGCGGTTGATCCCCTCCCGGCTGCCCAGCCGGGACCCCAGGGCGTAGCAGGAGTCCGTCGGGTACGCGACCAAGGCGTCGGAACGGATGAGACCGGCCACCGTGCTGATCGTGCGTCGCTGAGGGTTCTCGGGATGCACGTCGAAATACTTAGCCATCCGCCGAGTCTACGGGGTGCGTCGCGCCGCCCCACGAGGTCCGTGCGACGCCACGCTCCGGCGGCGGCCCCGCGCGTGCTGCGGCAGAGTGGCGGTATGAACGACCTCAACGCCCTCGCGGACGAGCACCTCGCCGCGGCGCGCAGTTCCCCCCACGGGCGCAGCGCGCACCGTCTGCTCCAGCAGCCTCCGCTGCGGCAGACGGTGATCGCCCTCACTTCCGGTTCCTCGCTGGACGAGCACAACGCACCGCTCGCCGCCTCCCTCCAGGTGCTCCGCGGCGCGGTCCGCATCACCGCGCCCTCCGGTGACGTGGAACTGACCGCCGGCGGCCTGGGCGCGATCCCGAGGGAGCGGCACGGGCTGCTGGCGCTGGAGGACGCCGTCGTTCTCCTCACGGCCGTCAACGACTGACGGGCGACGGCGTCCCCGCGCCGGCGGCGGCCGCAACCGGACGCGCGGGGTGGCGGTGTACTCCCGCGAAACGGAGGCATGAGAGAAAGGACGGCACCGTCCACGTGCCCGTGCGACCAGCACGGGTCTCCGGTGTGTCCCATCCCGACCACGTCCCCCGGAGCGACGCGTGTTCCGCAAGTCCGTTGCCCCTGCCCGCGAGGCGGGCGGCGCCCACCCGGCCGGCCGCGCCGCCGCCTGGTCCGCCGCGCTGCGGCGGACCCCCGTCTCACTGTGGAACGACGACATATCCGACTGGGCGGCCGCTCAGACGTACTACGCCATCCTCGCCCTGCTGCCCGCCCTGCTGGTCACGGTCTCCGTCATCGGGCTGGCCAGCCCCGGCGCCACCGCCGCGCTGATCGCGGACATCACGGCCTTCGCTCCGGCGGAGTCCGGCGCGGCGCTGCGGCAGCCGCTCCTGGCCGCGACCGAGCAGCGCGCCGCGGGCTGGGTCCTGGTCGCCACCGGCAGCGTCAGCGCGGTCTGGTCGGCCTCCAGCTACCTCGCGGTCTTCCGCCGGGCCCTGCACGCCATGCACCACGAGCGCGACACCCGGCCCGCGCTGCGCAACGCGCACACCATCGTCGCCTCGGCGATCGGGCTGCTCCTCCTGATGCTGACCAGCGCGTTCGTGCTGGTGCTCACGGGGCCGCTCGCCCGCTGGGCGGCCCGCCGGATCGGGCTCGCGGAAGCGGGACAGACCCTGTGGTGGTTCCTCAAGTGGCCCGTCCTGCTGGTGCTGGTCACCTGTCTCATCACGGTCCTCTTCCGGACGGGGCCGCGTTCGGTGCGCGGCACGCGGCAAGGGCTGCCCGGCGGGGTGCTCGCGGCCGTGCTCTGGCTCGTCGCCTCCGCGGGATTCGCGCTCTACGCCACGCACGTCGGCACCTACAGCCGGCTGTACGGCTCGCTCGCCGGACTTGTCGTCTTCCTCATCTGGGTGTGGTTCACCAACCTGGCCCTGCTGGCCGGAGCGCAGTTCAACGCCGAGCTGGCGGCGGAGCGGAAAGCCCGGAGCGTCCGTCCGTCGGTGCCGCCGCAAGGCTCCGGTCAAGGGGCCGCCGGGGAAGCCTGACCGGTCGGCGGGGAGCGTCCGCTCGGACGCGCCGGGCGCCGTTGCGCGGACCTTGTGGGAGCGCTCCCAGGGTGGCATGCTCCCCGCCATGGGACAGCTCGCGTACATACGCTCGTACCGACCCGGCGACCGCGCCGCGCTCGCCGACATCTGTGTCCGGACCGCCGACAACGGTGGTGACTCCCGGCATCTGTACGCCGATCAGGAGCTGATGCCCTCGCTGTTCGCCGCACCGTACGCGTACCTCGAACCCGATCTGGCGTTCGTACTGGACGACGGTTCGGGCCAGGCGGTGGGTTACGTCCTGGGCACGGCCGACACCACGGCGTTCGCCGCCGCCTTCCGGGAGCGCTGGCTGCCGCTGGTGGCCGGCCGGTTCCCGGCCTCCGGAGAACCGCCCACCACGCCGGCCGAGGAGATGATCGCGCTCCTGCACCGCCCCGAGCACATGCTCGGCCCACAGGTCGCCGACTACCCCGCCCATCTGCACATCGACCTCCTGCCGCCCTGGCAGCGCAAGGGCCACGGACGGGAGTTGATGCGCGCGTTCCTCGACGCGCTGCGGGCCAAGGGGATCGCCGACGTGTACCTCTCGATGCTGACGGCGAACAAGCCGGCCAGGCACTTCTACGACCGGCTCGGGTTCCACGAGATCGACGTGCCCGACCCCGGGGTGCTGACCTATCTGGGCCGGAGCACCGACAGCGCGGGGCTGTAGGGCGGCGTGGGGCCGCGGGGCGCGCCGGTTCACGGCGCGGTGCGGTACCCGGCCACGATCGCCATCGTCTCCCGCAGCACCCGGGCACTGTCGTTGGCCGCGTCTCCGAGGCGCCGTCCCTTCCACGTGCCCTCGGCACTGGAGAAGCGGCTGACGCGGCGGCAGCCGTCACCGCAGGAGGACCGGTAGGCCATGATCGTGTAGTACTCGCGGTCCTCGGTGACCCAGCCGGTGTTGTACGGGCGGGTGCTGCTGACCTGCATGGCGCCCTCGGACCCGTCGGCGAGCGTCGTTCGGTCGTGGGCCAGGCCCAGGTTGTGGCCGATCTCATGGCTGGCCGAGTCGAGCACGATGCCCTGGACGTCCACCACCGCGTAGGCGTACGCGTCCGAGGAGGCGGTCAGGTCCGGGGTGTAGTCCCCGGTGCCGCCGCCCCGGCCGGACGCGTCCACCACGAGCGTCACCAGGTCGGCGCCGTAGCGGTCGCGGCGCTGCCGGGCCCTCGGTCCCAGGGCGGGGTCGTCACCCTCGCGGAGCCCGTCGTACGCGGGGTCGAACTCGTCGGAGCCCTCGTACCCCTTCGCCGTGTACGGGTGGACGATCCGGATGGAGCCGCAGACCTCGCTCGCGAGCAGGGACTCGTTCATCCGGGTGGCGATCTCCTGCGCCGACACCTGTACCCGGTGTGCGCCACCCACGGCTGCCGCGGCCTTCGGCGTGTACACGGCCAGTACGTCCACCACCGGGCAGCGGCCGGCCGGCCGGTCCGGCGCCTCGTGGGTGAGGCTCGTCGCGGTCCCCCGGCTGGAGCCCGTGCCTCCTGCCGCGGGCGCCAAACCGAGGGCGGCGACGAGTGGGAGGGACCAGGCCGCCTTGAGCGCGGTCGCGGGCATGGGGCGCGTCCTTTCGGGGCGGGGCGGGGTGGAGCGGTCGCCAAGAGTGTTTCGTGATCGGCGGGTCGCGAAACCGTGCACCCGGACCCGCCGCGGCCGGTCCGGCCGGGGCGGGTCCGGGTGCACGGTTCAAGTGGGCTGCGTGGAGGGGGAGTCGAGGCCGCCCTTGCGCTGCTCGGGGCCTTCCCCGGGCGCACCGGCCGCCGGTCCGAAAAGCGAGGGGTGCAGCGAGGAGGAGTTGGGCAGGTACATCTGTGCGAAGGGGTGGACGACTGCGCGGACGAGTACGGATCGAGGGGTGGGAGACGTGACGGGACAGAGCGGATGGCGCTTCACGGACGACCGGGGCAGGGTCGCGGAGACGGAAAGGCAACCCGGCCGGGTGCTGGCGTACGTCCAGGCGGGCGCCACGCTGTGGGACTTGGGCGTCCGCTCCTGGGGTGTCTTCGGATCCGGCCACGACGGCGCCGAGATCGACCGGGCGAAGGCGGGGGAGCTCCCGCCGGACGAGGTGGTCTACCTGGGGGCGGGCGCCGCCCTCGACGTGGACACCTTGCTGCGGGGATCGCCGGACCTCGTGGTGGCGGTCAGTTACGGCGGGGGCCAGGTGTACGGACTCGACCCCGACACCGCCAAGCACCTGGAGGAACACGTCCCGGTGGTCGTGATCGACGTCGGCCGCTCGCGCACGCTCGCCGGTACCTCCGACCGCTTCGCCGAGCTGGCCCGCTCGCTCGGCTCGGCCGCGACCGCCGGTGCGGAGGCGGAACTCGAAGCCGCGCGGGCCCGGCTGCGCGAGGCGGTTCCGGCCGGCGTCCGGGTGGTGGCGCTCTCCCCGGCCGACCAGGACCAGGCGTACGTGGCACGGCCCGCCCTCTGGCCCGAACTGGCGGCCCTGGACGAGCTGGGCCTCGGCCTCGTCGATCCGCCGCCCGGCCCGGGCGTCAACTGGCACACCGCGCCCTGGGCCGAGGTGGCCGCACTCGCACCCCGGATCCTGCTGACGGACGTCCGGGTCAACGCGGCACCGCTGAGCGCCCTCCGCGACCAGCCGGACTGGGCGGCGCTGCTCGACGCCGGGACGCTCGTCGTGCCGTGGAACCCGGAACCGCTGTGCAGCCCGCACGCGCACGCCCGCTTCCTCTCGACGGTCGCCGACGCCCTGGACTCCGTACGCGCGGACTGAGAGGCGGCCGTCGCGCGGACGGCGGGAGCCCGGCCCCTCGGGGATCAGGGGCCGGGCTCCGCCGTGCGTGCGGTGGCCGTTCACCGGCCGGGTGGTCAGCCGACGGCGACCCAGGGGCCGTAGGGGTCGCCCGGAGCCTGGTTGCGGGTGTACCACTTCGCCCGGTACGTCCTGCCCTGGTGGACCGCCACGTCGTCGGTCCGGAAGATCCTCGACGCGGTCCAGACGGCGGTGCCGTCCTCGGTGAGGGCGATCTCCTGCCAAGGGCCGTACGGGTCGCCGGGCGCCTGGTTCCGGGTCCACCAGGACGCCTGGTAGAGGGCGCCGCCGTAGCTCACCGAGTCGCCGGTGTCGTAGACCTCCGCGGGGCTCCAGGCCGTCGGCACGACGCCGGCGATCTCGACGAGGGCGGGCAGGGTGACGGTGAAGCCCCACTCGTCCGTGGCCTTCACGGTGACCGGATAGCGGCCGGGCGTCAGGGGCTTGACGGCCGTCAGGTCGGCGCGGACGGTGCCCGGGACATCGAGCACCGGCTGCAGCCGGGCCAGCACGGCGGCCTCGTCCACGGTGTCGCCCGCGGTGAAGGCGGCCGTCGTGGCCGACAGGACCAGACCTGGACGCGGAGCGACGCGCACCGTCACCGCCACCGGGTCGGACGTGTAGCGGCCGTGGACGGCGGTGATCAGGACGGTGTACCAGCCGGGCTCGGCGAAGTCGACGCCGGAGAGGTCGGCCCGCAGGGCCGCCTCGGCCGGGTCGGTGGTGACCCCGGCGCCGGCGAGGAACGCGGCGGCGTCCACCGGTCCGTGCCCGGCCTGGTAGGCGACGGTGTGCTTGTCCACCGAGACGACCGGAAGCTCCGGGGCGGGGGCGGTGTCACTCTCGCCGAGGGTGAAGGTGGTGACGGCGGCGGCGTGGTCGCTCGCCCAGGAGTTGTCCGCCACTTCGTCCTCGGAGGGCCGGCCGACGGTCAGCGCGTGCGCCTCGTCGACGTGCAGGCCGTCGCCCTGGTACCAGACGTAGTCGATGCGGTCCTGCGGCTCGTCCTTGCCGTTGGCGTGGGCGGAGGTGACCGGGGACCAGGTGTTCCCCGGGTCGGTGTCCGGGTCGGGGTTGGCGACGCGGTAGGAGTCGGTCAGACCGAGGCTCGTGAAGACGTCCGGCACCGGCCAGTCCACCGCCCCGGCGTCGCAGTGCGAGCCGCCGGTGGACGCGGTCCAGTCGTCGGCCGAGGGGGAGGCCAGGTCGCCGAGGAGCAGCACCGGGGTGTCGCCGGAGAGGTCGGCCGCCATCTTCTGCGCCACGGCGCGGGCCTGGGCGTGACGCGTGGTGGTCCGTTCGTGCGCCGCGAGATCGGTGGCCCCGTCGAAGCAGGCGCGGTAGGGGCCGTAGTCGGCCTCGTCGAGGTGGGTGTTCCACACCCGCACCGGGATTCCGCCCACGTCCAGGGTGACGGCGGCGGCCGGGGCGGCACCGGTCGGGGCGACCCGGTCCGCGTCGGCGATCGGGTGGGCGGAGACGATGCCCAGGTCGCCGGAGGCGTAGACGTCCCAGCCGAGGGCGGCGCCGACCTCGCGGGCCATCGCCGCGCCGCCGTCCTGGAACCCGGCGAGCGTGATGCCCTGGGTGGCGATCACGGCGACGTTCTTGGCGACCGCGTCGGTGACGTGGCTGCCGCCGTCCCAGGCGTTCCAGGACGCGCTCTGCAGTTGTGGTGCCGCGCCGGCCGCCGAGACCGGGACCTGGAGGAGGATGTCGGCGGTGGTCGTGCCGTCGGTCGCCTCCACGCTGAGCGCGCCCTCGTCCTGCGGGACCTCGGCGGGGGAGGTGCCGGTGACGACGCCGTCGGTGCTCACGTCCAGCCAGGAATCCCCGGAGACCTTGCTGAAGACGGGCCTGTCCCCGCCCGGCCGCGTCCAGCCCGCCTTCCACAGTCCGGCGAGCGGCTGGCGTACGACGGTGGAGACGGGCGCGGCGGGCAGCCGGAACGTGTCGGTCATGAAGCCGGTGGTGCCCGGCGGACCCAGCTTGGTGAGCCGGAGATCGTCGAAGGAGACCGCCGCGGAGTCCAGGTACAGGCCCGTGACACCCGTGGCGGTGCGGGGGAGGGGCACACCGGCGAGGACGAGCCGGTCGTCGACGGAGAGGTTGGCGGTGGTGCCGTGCACCTCCAGCGCGAGGTGCACGTCGGTGCCCATTCCCAGGTCGGCGCCGAGCGGTGCGCCGGCGAGGGCCGAGACCGTGGTGGGCGACTGGACGAAGGCGCGGACGCCGTCGGCCGCCGTGGTGCCGCTGCGGACCGCGAACGCCGGGAAGGGGCGCACCCCGTCGACGGGGGTGTCCGCGATCAGCGCGAACCACGGGTCGTCCGGCCGCAGCACCTGGTCGAAGCGGGCGGTGGTTTCCAGAAGGTAGTCGTCCAGATGCGGCCCGAAGGTCAGCACCGGCTGGTCACCGGCGGCGGGCGAACGGCCGGTCAGCCGTCCGCCGGCCACCGTCCAGGGCTCCGATCCGGTGGCCTGGTTCCAGCAGTCGAGCGCGTCGGCCCCGGAGAAGTCCTCGTCCAGGACGACCGTGCCGACCGGGGCGTCGACCGCGCCGGTGACGCCGTCCTCGTAGGCGGTGCAGTCGGACGCTCCGGCGGGCGGGGCGCTGTTCACGGCGGAGAAGGCGGCGACCTGAGCGGCCGTCAGCGCGCCGGTCCACACGTCGGCGGTGGAGATGCTGACGGGCGAGGGGGTCTCGATGCCGCCGGCGGACGCCGAGTCGGCGCCCAGGGTCCAGTTCTGCGCGCCGGACGCGGGGACGGTGAGCGCGCCCGGCGCCGCCGTGGCCGAGGTGAGCACGCCGTCCACGTACAGCTTGACGTTCTGGCCGTCCCAGGTGGCCACCGCGTCGTACCAGCGGCCGGCGACGATCGGGGCGTGGGTGTACTTGTACCCTCCGGCGTTCACCGAGAACGCCAGTTGCCCGCTGTCGATCTGGAGGTCGGCCCCACCGGACTGGGCGTTCGAGCAGATCGCCTTCTGCCCGGTGGCAGGGACCGTGGCGCCGTTCCAGCGGAAGCGGCACCCGACGGTGAACCCGCCGGTGAGCTTGGACCACTGGCCGGCGAACGGATAGGTGTACGCGTCCGAGGTGCCGTTGAAGGTGGCCACCGGCTTGCCGGCGCCCGGGTCGTTGGTGATCTGCGGTGCGCCTTTGACCACGGGCGCGAGTTGCCGGGCGCGGTCGGCCGGGGTGCGGTCGGTGAAGTCGACGGCGAGGACGTCGGGGGAAGGTGCCTCGTCGGCCGTCGTGGCGGTCGCGGTGGCCTGCGGGACGGGTGTCGCCGCTGCCGCCGGCCCCGCGAGCAGGGTGGTGGGGGTGAACAGCAGGACCCAAGCGGCCGCCAGTCGGGCGGCGTGGTGACGGGTGCGCGATCTCATGTTCCCGCTCCTCAGACCGTCGCCACGCGACCGGCGTACCGCTGGGTCCAGCCGGTACCGGTGTCGGCGGTGACGACCACGTCGTAGTACCCGAGCCGGGTCGGCCAGTCGACGGTGGTGGCGGCTTGGCCGGCGACGCTGTACGTCTGGACGCCGCCGAGGTGGTCGTGGGCGGTGAGGGTGTAGCGGACCGGCTTGGTGCCGTCGTTGCGCAGGATCAGGCGCACCTCGGCCTCCTTGCCGGGGACCAGCTCGGTGTCCACACGCGGTACGGGGATGTTCTTCTGCGTCGCGGGGACGATCCGGCCGGCGAAGGAGCGTACGAAGCCGTCGGGGCCGTACACGGAGAAGGCGTACTTCCCGTCGGTCTTGCGGGCGTCCCAGGTGTGTGTGCGCGGGGCGGCGGCGGAGACCGTGTAGGGGGTGTTGGTGAACGGCAGGTACTTGTCGGGGAAGGCCTGGAGGCTGACCGCCTTGCCGGCCGGGCCGCCGGTCAGCGTCATGGTGGCGGTCACCGTGCCCGCGGAGCGGTTCTCGGTGAGCGTGGCGTGCGGGTGGAAGGAGAGCCCGCGCGGCTTCATCCGGTCCGCGGACAGCGGCGGGGGCGTGCCGTCGACCGGGTCGGCGATGTCGACCGGGCCGGGCTGCGGGTGTGCGAAGTCGATGGCGCTGGTCAGGTCGCCGGAGACGGAACGCCGCCAGTCGGTGATGTTCGGACAGGTGAAGGGCTTGCCGAGGTGGGCGGCCCAGGTCTCCAGGAACTTCACCGTCGAGGTGTGGTCGAAGACCTCGGAGGCTACGTAACCGCCGCGCGTCCACGGCGAGACCAGCAGCATCGGCACCCGCGGGCCGAACCCGTAGGGCGTGGTGCCGGAGAACTCGCCCGCCGTGCCCGCCTCGGGGCGCGGTGGCAGGACGTGGTCGAACTTCCCGTCGTTCTCGTCGTAGGTGATGATCACCAGGGTGTGGTCCCAGATGCCGGCATTGCTCTGGAGGGTGCGGAGCACCTTGTCCATGTAACGCTCGCCGTGCACCGTGTCGAAGTCGGGGTGCTCGCTCCAGGCAGCCGGCATGACGATCCAGGAGACCTCCGGCAGCGGGTGCTCCGCGCCGGGCTCGCAGGCGGCGGAGAGGTCCCGCAGGACCGCTTCGAGGTTCGCGTCGGAGTCGTCGTCCGGTGTGGTCGTCCCGGAGTAGAGGAAGGAGTTGGCCTTCCAGACCTTGCCGGTGCCCGGCTCCAGGTCCTCGGGGGCGGCCGTGCGGGGGTCGAACGCCCGGAAGCTGTTGGTGACGTTGCAGCCGTAGTCGCCGACGAAGCCGCTCTGCAGCGCGCCGCCGAGGCCGTTGCCGCTGTTGTCGCTGTAGACCCGCCAGCCGATGCCGGCCTGCTGGAGCTGCTCGGGCACCGTCAGCCAGCCGCGCGTGTAGTTGTTCTGCCCGGCGTTGGAGGTCTCGCCGCCGGCGGTGCCGGTCATCAGGTAGTAGCGGTTGGGGATGGTCGGGCCGTGCAGTGAACAGAAGTTCATGTCGCAGACGGTGTACTGGCTCGCCAGCGAGTACATCCACGGCATGTGGTCGGGGGTGTAATAGCGCATGCAGCTGGCGCCCTTGTCCTGCACCCAGGTGTTCCAGCGGCCTTCGTTCGCGCCGTAGAAGTTGTGGTTGTCGCCCCAGGTCGCGGTCGAGGCGGAGGGTGCGACGACGGTGCCGTTCGCGTCGCGCTGCTGGAAGACGCTCGTGCCGTCCTGGAAGGTCAGCGCCTGCTTGTCGTCGTGCCCGCGCACGCCGGGGAGCTTGCCGAGGTAGTGGTCGAAGGAACGGTTCTCCTGCATCAGGATCACCACGTGCTTCAGGTCCGAGATGTCGCCCGTGTAGCCCGCGGGCAGGACGTACTCGGCCGCTTCGGCGCCGGGCGCGGCGGCGGCCTGGGCGACGGAGCCGGTGGCGAGCGCGCCGAGCGCGACGGCGGCACCCCGCAGCATCGACCTCCGGGAGAGCCGGAGTCCGGCGGCGGGCCCGGGCGCGGTTTCTGCGGGCGCCTGGCCGACGGGTTCCCGCACCGCGCATTCGGGTTCCGTGAACGTCTGTTCCGGGCACAGGGGTTCGGTGAGCGGGGTCTCGGCCGTGGCGAGCGTCATCAAGAGCCTCCGGGGGGAGAGGGGTTCGGTGGTGCGCGCACACCGCAGCGTGTCCGGCCGCGGCCGACCGGGACCGGGCCCCCGCGGTCGTCCTCTCCCCGAGTCGGAGGACCGGTGGCACCGGTGCCGGGACGACGTGCGCACGGGCCCGGACCGGGCGGGCCACGGACGGCACCGGTCCACGATGTGTGCTCGCGAGAACGTAGTGGCGTGAGATGAACTCCCGGCGACCGTGCGCGGATGACCGGTGCACCGGCCGGTGATGATCTTGTTGTGCTGTGTTCGTCGCGTGCTGCCGCCCGCGTGGCGGGTCGAGGGCGCGGCGGGCTGCCGCCGCTCCGGCGGCCCGGAGGCTCACCGTCCGTGTCGCCCGTGTCGCCGCCCGGGCCGCGGGCCGCCCGTGCGCGCCCCGTACGGACGGTCAGGGATCGCGTCCCGGCGCCGGGCTGGCGAAAGTGGTCAGAACCGGGCATCCGCCCCGCCCTTCCGGCCGGAAGAGGGGGGTGGGACCAGCCGTCCGACCCTCCACCTCCGGGAGCCAGCCATGCAGAAGGACAAGCACCCCGACTACCGCCCCGTCGTGTTCCGCGACCAGTCGGCCGGATACGCCTTCCTCACGCGGTCCACCGCGTCCAGCGAGAAGACCATCGCATGGGACGACGGCCACACCTACCCGGTCGTCGACGTCGAGATCTCCGCCGAGAGCCACCCCTTCCACACCGGCCAGGCACGCGTCGTGGACGCGGAGGGACAGATCGCCAAGTTCGAACGGCGGTACGGAGAAGCGGGTCATGAAGACGGTTCCTGAAACTCCGGCGCTCTGTCGCGGGGTGGTCCGGGCGTTCCGGGGAGCGATGGCCGGGGCGTGTCGGCCGGGACGCACTCCGCCACCGATTGGGCCGATCTCCACTCGTACAGGCGAACGTCAGTCACTCGTTCGGCGGTATCGAACGCATCCTCGCCGCGTGTTGCGCCGTTCGCATGACAAGGTACGGGGCGATCAGGGGAGTGGGGCGACAGGTGGCGAGCGGACGTGCGGCGGCGGGCGCCGGTGGCGACGGCGTGCGTACGGCGGTGCTGGAAGGCGTCGCGGGATGGGTGCCGGGAGAGCCGGTGGGCAATGACGCGTTGCCCGAGGCGTGGGGCGTGGACGACGCGTGGGTGCGTCGTCGTACGGGCATCGTGAGCCGGCACCGGGCCGGTCCCGGCCTCTCCACCGGCGACCTCGCCCACGAGGCGGCCCGCCGGCTCGTCGACGGGGCCGCGCCCGGACCGGTGGACGCGCTGGTGCTCGCCACGGCCACTCCCGACCACCTCTGCCCGGGCACCGCCCCCGCCCTCGCCGCCCGCCTCGGTCTCGGCACGGTCCCCGCCTTCGACATCGCGGCCGTCTGCAGCGGTTTCGTCTACGGACTCGCCGTCTGCCACGGCCTGGTCGCCTCGGGCCTCTACCGCCGGGTCCTGCTGGTGGGCGCCGACGTCTACTCCACCTGGCTCGACCCCGGGGACCGGGCGGCCGGAGTGGTCTTCGGCGACGGGGCGGGCGCCGCGCTGATCGCCGCCGGCCGGAGCGGCGACCCCGGTGAACTCCTCGCCTTCGACCTGGGCAGCGACGGTACGGGCCGCGATCTGATCACCGTGCCCGGAGGCGGCGCCCGCGCCCGGGCCGCAGGCGGGCCGCCCGCCGAGCAGGACGCCTTCTTCCGGATGCGGGGCAGCACGGTCTACGAGCACGCCGTGCTGCGCATGGCCGCCTCCTGCCGGGCCCTCCTGGCCTCGGTGGGCTGGGAACCCGCCGACGTCGACCACTTCGTGCCGCACCAGGCCAACGGCCGCATCATGAGCGCCGTGGCCCAGCGTGTCGGCATCGGGCCGGACCGCTGCGTGACCCACGTGGACCGGGTCGGCAACACCGGTGCCGCCTCCATCCCGCTGGCGTTGGCGGACGCCGAGGGGCAGGGGCGCCTGCGCGCGGGGGACCGCGTGCTGATCACCGCGTTCGGAGGCGGACTCACCTGGGGCTCCGCGGCGCTTCGCTGGCCGGAAGCCTCGCCGACGACCACGACGGAAGGAACAGAGCATGTCGCAGTCCGCTGACCCGAGCACCGGGGCCGCTTCTCGGGACCGGGCCGCCGAGTCGGCGAGAGCGGCCCGCCGCCCCGCGCCACGCGGCGCGCGCCACGGGGGCCGGGCCGGTGCCGCCGTCGCCGTCACCGGTCTCGGGGTGGTCACCCCCGCGGGCGCCGACGAGCACTCCTTCTGGGCGGGGCTGTGCTCCGGCCGGTCGACGGCACGAAGGTGCGAGGAACTCGCCGGGCTGCCGGTCGACTTCGCCTGCCCCGTGGACAGCGTCGACCTCGACGCGGCGGTCGGCGGACGCGCGGTGTGGCGTATGGCGCGGTTCGTGAAGCTGGCCCTCGTCGCCGCCCGGCAGGCGGTCGCGGACGCCGGACACGATCCCGCGCGCTGGGACGGCGGCCGGGTCGGCGTGGTGCTCGGAGTCGGGGTGGGCGGCGTCTCGGTGCTCGTCGACAACGCCCGCAGACTGGCCGACGACGGACCGGACGCCGTGTCACCACTGCTGGTCCCCATGATGATCCCGAACGCCGCCGCCGGGGAAGTGGCCATCGCGCTCGGGGCCCACGGGCCGAGCCTCGCCCCGGTCACCGCCTGCGCCTCCGGTGCGACGGCCATCAGTGTCGCCCGCGATCTGCTCGACAGCGGCCAGTGCGACATCGTGGTGGCGGGCGGCGCCGAATCCGTCCTCACCCCCCTCGTCGTCACCGCGTTCGCCCGGATGGGCGCCCTCTCCACCCGGTCCGACGACCCGGC
Source organism: Streptomyces sp. NBC_00247 (assembly GCF_036188265.1). NCBI lineage: Bacteria > Bacillati > Actinomycetota > Actinomycetes > Kitasatosporales > Streptomycetaceae > Streptomyces > Streptomyces sp. NBC_00247. Next base: position 7,051,582 of record NZ_CP108093.1, read on the forward strand.
GGGCGCCTCCCGCCCGTTCGCGGCCGACCGGGACGGCTTCGTCATGGGCGAGGGCGCCGCCATGCTCGTACTGGAACGCGAGGCGGACGTACGGGCCCGGAGCGGGCACACCCGCGCGCTGCTCGTCGGCGCCGGCTCCAGCACCGACGCCTACCACCCCACCGCACCCGAACCCGACGGCCGGGGCGCGCAGCGGGCGGTGGAGGAGGCCCTGCGGCAGGCCGGCTGGACACCCGGCGAGGTCGATCACGTCAACGCACACGGCACCTCCACCCTGCTCAACGACGCGATGGAGACCGCCCTCATCGGCCGGCTCTTCCCGCACGCGCCCACGGTCACCGCGCCCAAGGGCGTCGTCGGGCACACCCTCGCCGCGGCCGGGGCCATCGAGGCCGTGGCCACCGTGCTGACGCTGGAACACGGGCTCGTCCCGCCGATCGCCAACCTCGACTCGGTGACCGACGCGTTCGAGCTCGATTGCGTGGTGAAGGAGCCCCGCGGACAGTGCGTCGAGACCGCCGTGAGCCACTCCTTCGGCTTCGGCGGGCACAATGTCGCGCTGGCCTTCCGGAGCGCCTGACGGGCCGTCACGGGTGCGACGGACACAGGTGCGGGCCTGCCGGCCCCGGAGCGTCACACGTCCGTGCCGCTCCCGTCCGGCCGGACTCGCGGCAGGCCGAATGCAGGTGGCGCGCTTCGCCCCGGGCGGGCGGGGCGGCTCACCTTCCCCCTTCCGCTTCCGCGGCCGGCGCGGGGGCGCCCGGCACGGCCGGCGGCCGGCGGCCGGCGAGGGGGTGTCCTCGCCGTTCCGTGATCGTTCAACGGAACATGACCCCTCTCCCCGCCGCGGCACCGCCGTCTGCCGTCACGGAGGCGCTGAGCGCCGTGATCTTCGGTCCCGACTTCCGCCGCGAGCACGCCTTCTGGCGCCGGCTGACCACCACCGAGCCCTTCCGGAGCGGTACATGCTCCACCCCCGAGGAGCAACTCGCTCTCTCCTACCAGCGGTTGCGGCTGATCAACCGTTCCCTCGACAGTGCGGCCCGGCTCGCCTGCGACGTACGCGCCCTCACCGCGATGCACGAATGGCTCGGGCCGGTCGATCCCACCCTCGCCACGGTGGCGGGGATTCACTACAACCTGTTCCTCGGCAGTCTGCTCGACCACGACTCCGAGGGCCGCCGCGACCTCTCCGGTCCCCTGCGCATGGACGAGATCGGTACCTTCCTCTGTACGGAGGTCGCGCACGGCAACGACGCGACCGAGGTGGAGACGAGCGCCACGTACGACCGCGCGCGCGACGGATTCGTGCTGCGCACCCCGCACGCGGGCGCGCAGAAGTTCATGCCCAACACCAGCCCGGTGGGCGGCCCCAAGAGCGGGCTGGTCGCCGCGCGGCTCGTCGTCGACGGCGCCGACCACGGCGTCTTCCTCCTGCTGGTCCCCCTCACCGACGCCGTCGCCGCCCTCCCGGGCGTACGGGTGCGCAGGCTGCCGGCCCGGATGGGTTCGCCGGTGGACCACTGCCTCACGTCGTTCGACGACTGCTTCGTGCCCCGTACGGCACTGCTCGCCGGACCTCAGGGACACGTGGGCGAGGGCGGCGAGTTCGCCGGCGCGCTGCCGAGCAGGCGGCGGCGCCTGCTCGTCTCCATCCGCAGGGTCACCCCCGGCAAACTCGCCATGAGTGCCTGCGCGGTCGGCTCGGCGCGCGTCGCGCTCGCCGTCGCCGTGCGCTACGCCGGGCACCGTACGGTCGCGGGCCCGCGTGGCACCGGCGCGATTCCCGTGTACGCCCACCGCACCCACCACGGCCCACTGGCCGAGGCGTTGGCGACGGTCTTCGCGATGAGCCTGCTGCACCGCCGTGCGCTCGACCGCTGGGAGGTGAGCGCGGACGAGGCCGACCGGGCGGCGGCGGAGAGGCTGGTCGCGGTCGCCAAGGGGTGGATCACCTGGCAGGCGAGGGACGTGATCGTGGAATGCCGTGAACGCTGCGGCGCGCAGGGGCTGCTGGAGCACAACGGGCTCGCCGCACTGGTCACCGGCATCGAGGGCACCATCACCGCCGAGGGCGACAACCTTCCCGCGCACGCCAAGGCGGCGGCCGAGATGCTGCTCCTGGCGCCACAGGCCCCGGCGCACGCCGCCGACGGGGCGACGGCGCCGGCCGGCCTCCGGGACCCGGCCGTCCTGCGTGGGCTGCTCGCCGCTGTGGAGGCTCTCCGTTTCGCGCGGGCCCGGGCGCGGATGGGCGCCGCTCCGCCCGGGGACGCGCTCGGCCGCTGGAACGCGGCTTCGGGTGCCGCCCTGCGGGGGGTGGAGGAGTACGCGGTACGGCAGGCGGCCGAGGCGTTCGCGGAGGCCGTAGCCGCCCTGCCGGAAGGGGCCGCGCGCGAACGGCTCACCGAGGTCGAGTGGTTGTTCCTGCTCCGGCAGGTCGGCCGCAGCGCCGGAGAGCTGCTGGCCGTCGGACGGATGACGGCCGAACAGGTACGTGCACTGCCCGACTTGCACGAGGAGGCCGTGGCCACCGTCGCCGCGCACGCTCCCGCGCTGGTGGAGTCGTTCGCGCTGCCGGACGAACTCTTCGCGGAGCGCCCGATCGCCGGGCCCGCGTACGCCGATGCCTACGACGACCCCGAAGGCGCCTGGCACCGGACCGCTCCCGCCGGTGCGGCCGGGGAGGCCGTGCGATGACCGGGGGAGGAGGCCGCCGGTGGTCCGGTGGGAAGTCCGGGCGATGAACACCCGCCACGGGCGCGGCCGGACGGTACGCGAGGCCATGGGCTCACTGGGGGTGAAGACCGTCCTTCTGGCGTACTGGGGTACCGCCTTCGTGGTCTCGATGGGGCGGAAGAAGCCGCAGGTGGGCGTAGAGGAATCGGTTCGCCGGAATGCGTAACCAGACGGGGCTCAGCGAGTTAGGCCGTGTATCGACAGTCCCGCCCGTCCGGCGACGCCCGGCACGCACGCTCGCCGCGTCGTCGGGATCACCCCGATGCATCCAGTATCGGGGCGACCCTCCGCCGTGCGATGCACCGCATCTGACGCCGCGCACTGATCCACCACGAATTGCGGGACGACCCTCAGGGCCTGTAGCGAGTTCCGGGCCGCTGAAGTGCCCGCCACCCCCAGGTACGTGCCGAACACAAGAGGAAGATCATGAAGGCCATTCATCCGAAGATCGTCGGCGTGCTGACCGATACGTTCAAGGTGCCCCCGGCCGAGATTCACCCGGAGTCCACGATGGACAGCCTGGAGATGGACTCACTCGCGGTGGCGGAGTTCGCCGTCATCATCAAGGAAACCCTCGGCATCCACACGCCCGTCGGCACCCTTCACCGGGACGCCACCCTCGCGGACGTCTCGGAGTTCATCCGCTCGGCGTCCCGCCGCACGGAACCGGTGAGCAACGCCCGATGAAGAGGCCCGAGATCGCCGTCACCGGACTGGGCATGATCACCCCGGCGGGCAACGACACGGCCTCCACCTGGGAAGGCGTGCTCGCCGGGGAGTCCTCGGCCCGCACGGTCCCCGAACTGGCCGGATGCGCCGTCGACTTCGCCTGCACGGTCACCGGCATCGATCTGGACGAGGCCGTCGGCGGCCGGACCGCCTACCGGATGGGCAAGTACGTCAAGTTCGCCGTACTCGCCGCCCGTGAGGCGGTCGCCGACGCCGGACTCGACCCGGGTGGCTGGGACGGTGCTCGGGTCTCGGTCGTGGTGGGCACCAGCAGCGGTGGATCGGCGGCCCTCTCCGAGCAGGCCGTGGTGCTCGACCGGCTGGGGGCCGAGGCGTCCTCACCGGCGGGCATCCTGCTCACCATCCCCAACATGCCCGCGGCCGAGATCGCGATCCAGCTCGGTGCCACCGGCCCCAGTCTGGCTCCGTGCACGGCCTGTTCGTCCGGGGTCACCGCCCTTTCGGTGGCGCGGGACATGCTGATGAGCGGCCAGTGCGACATCGCCGTCGCGGGAGCCACCGAGTCGATCGTCTTCCCGGTGGCGATGACCGGTCTGGCCCGGTCCGGGGCGGCGGCCCTGCCGGACGGCGACCCGTCGAGGCTGTGCCGTCCGTTCGCCGAGGACCGCGCGGGCCTCGTCATGGGAGAGGGGGCCGCCATCATGGTGCTGGAGAGGGCCGAGGACGCCGTGGCCAGGGGGGCGGTGCCCAGGGCGCTGATCGCGGGCACGGGGGCCACCACCGACGCCCACCACCCCACCAGCCCGCACCCCTCGGGCAAGGTGGCCCAGGCGGCCGTCGACGCCGCCCTCCGGGACGCCGACTGGCGAGCCGAGGACGTCGGACACGTCAACGCGCACGGCACGGCGACCCCGCTCAACGACGCCACCGAGGCCGCCCTCATCGCCCGGGCCTACCCCCACCGGCCGCCGGTCACCGCCCCCAAGGGAGTGCTCGGCCACTGCATGGGGGCGGCGGGCGCCATCGAGGCAGCGCTCACCGTGCTGACCCTCCAGCACCGGCTCGTCCCGCCGATCGCCAACCTGGACTCTCCCGCCCCCGGGTTCGACATCGACTGCGTCACCAAGGCGCCCCGGCCCGTCGCCGTCAGCCGGGCCGTCAGCCACTCCTTCGGATTCGGCGGCCACAACGCCGTGATCGCGTTGCGGCTTCCCTGACCACAGGGCCGTGGGACGCGGGCGCCGCCGGACGAATCCCCGGCGGCGCCCGCCGTCGTACACCCTTCCCCGGCCACCCGGCCGGGGGGCCGTACGGGACTCGGGCGGCCCCCCGGCGTGGTCCGGAGGGCGTGATAGCTTCCCAGTGCCAGTCGCACTCCACACAGGGGTCAGGGAATCCGGTGAGAGTCCGGAACTGACGCGCAGCGGTGAGGGGGACGGGCGGGGCCACGGCCACTGGGAGACCCACGGGTGTCCTGGGAAGGCGCCCCGTCCGCACGAACCCGAGTCCGAAGACCTGCTGGCGCCCTGCGTCCCGTACGGGTCGCAGTACTCCGTACAACGGGCCCCGCGCATGGGCCCAGAGACGCCGAGGTACCTCGTGCCCCCCATGGCCCGATCCGCCCGTTCCGCTGCGCTGCTGACGGCGGGCATCCTGCTGCTGACCGCCTGCGGCGGCGCCGACGACAGCGCGCCCGCCGCCCAAAAGGCCGCTGACGGCTATCCGGTGACGCTCCAGAACTGCGGACGCACCGTCACCGTCACGTCCGCACCGCACCACGCGGTCTCCCTCAACCAGGGATCGACGGAGATCCTGCTCTCCCTGGGCCTCGCCGACCGGCTCGCGGCCACCGCGACCTGGACCGACCCCGTCATGAAGAGCCTGGAGAAGGCCAACGCGAAGGTCCCCAGGCTCTCCGACAACGCCCCCTCCTCGGAGAAGGTGTTGGAACAGGAGCCCGATTTCGTCAGCGCCTCCTTCGAATCAACCCTCGGCAAGGGCGGAGTCGCGCCCCGCGAGCAGTTCGAGGGCCTGGGCGTACCCACGTACGTCTCGCCCTCCGACTGCACCGGCAAGGACAACAGCGGCGACGGTGACGGAGCCCGCTCCACCGCCCTCACCCTCGACAGCGTCTACGGCGAGATACGCGACCTCGCCGAGGTGTTCGGCGTACGGGAACGGGGCGAGGAGCTCATAGCCGGCCTGCGGGCCCGGGTGACGAAGGCCACGGACGGCATCGACGCCTCCCACACCACCCTCCTCTACTGGTTCGCCAACTCCGAGGCCCCCTACCTGGCGGGCTGCTGCGGGGCACCCGGCGTCATCACCACCGAACTCGGCGCCGAGAACGTCTTCGACGACACCCACGAGGAGTGGCCCCAGATCAACTGGGAGACCATCGCCGACCGTGACCCGGACGTCCTCGTCATCGGCGACCTCACCCGCACGTCACAGACGGCCGAAAGCGCCGAGAAGAAGATCGAGTTCCTGGAGTCCAACCCGGTCACCCGGAACATGGACGCCGTACGGAACAAGCGGTACGTCCTGCTCAGCGGCCAGGCCATGAACCCCACCATCCGTACGGTGGAGGGCATCGAGCTCGTCGCCGCCGGGCTGCGCGAGTTGGGGCTCGCCGGATGACCGCCGGCCCGGACCCGGCAGCCGTCCGCCCGCGGCCGTCGGCGAACGCCCCGGCCGGGACCGGCTCCGGTGCGCGGCCCGGTCACGTCGTACCGTCCGGGCTGCCGAGTCTGCGGAAGGCGCCCGAACCCCTCCTGTGGGGCGGCGGCACCGTCCTCCTCCTGGCCTCCGTCGCGGTGGCCGTCACCATCGGCCCGGCCCGGATCTCCGTCGCCGACGTGTGGTCGGTGGTCGCCGCCCATCTGGGCCTCGGCGGCACGGAACTCAGCCCGATCCGGGACGGCATCGTCTGGGACCTCAGGATGCCGCGCACCCTGCTCGCGGCCGTCTGCGGCGCCGGGCTCGCGGTGTGCGGGACCGTCATGCAGTCGCTGCTCCGCAACCCGCTCGCCGACCCCTTCGTCCTCGGCGTCTCCTCCGGCGCGTCCACCGGCGCGGTCGTGGTCGTGGTGCTGGGCGTCGGCGGGGGAGCGGTGTCCCTCTCGGCGGGCGCGTTCGTCGGGGCGCTCGCCTCGTTCGCGCTCGTCCTGCTGCTCAGCCACACCCTCGGCGGCACCACGGACCGGGTCGTACTCTCGGGCGTCGCGGTGATGCAGTTGTTCTCCGCGCTCACTTCGTTCGTCGTGATGACCGCCGCCGACGCCGAACAGACCCGCGGGGTGCTGTTCTGGCTGCTCGGCTCACTCAGCGGGGTCGGCTGGACGGACGTACGTCTTTGCACCGGCATCGTTCTCGTGACCCTGATGATCTGCCTGGGGCACGCCCGTACACTCGACGCCTTCGCCTTCGGGCAGGACGCGGCGGCCACCCTGGGCGTCCATGTCGCGCGCACCCGGACCGTGCTGCTCTGCACCACCGCGCTGCTGACCGCCGCACTGGTCAGCTCGGCCGGGGCGATCGGCTTCGTCGGCCTGGTGCTGCCGCACGCCGCGCGGGCCCTCGCGGGTGCCGGGCACCGCAGGCTGCTGCCGGTCACGGCGCTGGCCGGAGCGGTTTTCCTGGTCTGGGTCGACACCCTGGCCCGGACGGTCCTGGACCCGCAGGAGGTGCCGGTGGGCGTGGTCACCGCACTGATCGGGGTACCGGCCTTCGTACTGGTCCTGCACCGCACCCGGAGGGTCGTATGACCGCCCCCGCCCTGGGCCTGCGGGCCGACCGGGTGAGCCGGACGGCAGGAGGCCGCCTCATCCTCGACGGAGTGACCCTCGCCCCGGCGCCCGGCGCCACCGTCGGCCTGATCGGCCCCAACGGATCCGGAAAGTCCACCCTGTTGCGGGTGCTCGCGGGCGTCCTCCCGCCGGAAGACGGCCTCGTCACCCTCGACGGCGAGCCGCTGGCGGCGACGAGCCGGCGCGCGGTGGCACGGCGGGTCGCCGTGGTCGACCAGCACGCGGCCACCCAGGTCGAACTGAGTGTCCTGGACGTCGTACGCCTCGGGCGCATCCCGCACCGCAGGGCCTGGTCGGGGCCGGGGCCCGCGGACGACGAAGCCGTGCGCGAGGCCATGGAACGGACCGGGCTGACCGACCGGGCCGGGCAGTCCTGGCACACCCTGTCCGGCGGCGAACGCCAGCGGGTCCAGATCGCCCGCGCCCTGGCCCAGCGGCCTCGCGAACTCCTGCTGGACGAGCCCACCAACCACCTGGACGTCCAGCACCAGCTGGAGCTGCTGGCGTTGGTGTCCGCACTCCCGCTCACCTGCGTCGTCGCCCTGCACGACCTGAACCTGGCCGCGATGTTCTGCGACCTGGTCACCGTGATGGACGGCGGACGGGTGGTCGCCGCGGGCCCCCCGCACGAGGTGATCACCGAGCGACTGATCGCGGACGTCTACCGTGTGCGGTCGGTGGTCACCCCGGACGGCCCGCAGGGGCGGCCCAGCGTGCGGTTCCTGCCTCCAGCCCTGCCTCCCGCCGCAGTGTGACGCGGACGGGGCGCGGCGCTCGGGGCGGGGCTCGGGCGTGTTGCGGGAGTCCCGCCTGTGCGGCGACGCCCGGCACGCACGCTCGCCGCGTTGCCGCGATCACCCCGATACATCCAGTGTCGGGGTGACCCTCCGCCGTGCGATCGCACGCACCGGACGCCGCCGGACCCGCCCTCCGGACGGACGGCGCCACTTTCGACACACGCCCTCGGGGCGGATCCGTCACTTCGGATCCGCCCCGAACCCCGCCCGTTCACACCCCCGGTCCGCCGCCGGGGGCGGACCGGGTCAGCGGCGCCTTCCCTGTCCGAACTCGCCGCCCGTGTCCTTGCCGGTGCCGGTGCCGGTGTCCATCCCGTCCCCGTAGTCGATCTTCTCCTTGCGGACCTCGGCGGAGACCTCCTTCTGTTCGGTCACCCGGTCCCGTTCCAGCCGTACGCGTTCCACGGCCACGGCCTCCTTGCGCACGGTCGCGCGCTCGGCGTGCAGGGTCACCTCCACGTCCTGCTCGCCGATGGCGGTCTGACCGGTCACCTTCTCGCCCGGCGCCAGCGGCTCCCGGACCACGCGTACCTCCTCGTGCGAGACGGGCACCGTGCGGGTGACCTCCTCCGTCACGACGTACTTGTGCAGGCGGGCCCTCCCGCTCTCGTACTCCTCCGTCCCGACGCGCAGCTGCTCCTCGGAGCGGATGAGTTCCTCCTGGCCGGCGAGACCGGCCTTCGACATGTCGGGAGCGGAGCGCTCCGCTCCGGCGCCCACCAGCGGCCGGGTTCCGGCCGCGGCATCGGCGTCCCGGTGCTTGCCGGCGCCCGGCATGCCCGTGCCCGTCATGCCCGCGGTACCGCCGGTCGCCTTGCCGGTGCCGCCCGGGCGGGCCGCGCCCGCCGCTCCCGCACCCGCGGCGGCTCCGGCCGCGCCCCCCATCGCGCCCGTACCGGCCGTCGTCCGGCCGTCCGCGCCCATGTCCGTACCCGCGGTACTCCTGGGCTTCCTCGTGAGTCCGTAGTGGCGGTAGAGCTCTTCCTCCTCGGCGACGGAGAGGTGGGCGTCCGCGTCCACCCGGGGAGCGTCCTTCACGCTCTCCTTCGGGTGCGCCACGTGCAGGTCCGAGCCGACCCGACGGGCTCCGGCGAGCGGAACGAAGCTCTCCTTCATCCCGAACATGCCGGTCTTGACCGTGACCCAGTCGGGCTTGCCGGTGTCGTCGTCGACGTACACCCGGCCGACATTGCCGACCTTCTCGCCCCCGTTGTCGTAGACGGTGAGACCGTCGAGCTCTCCGGAATCCGTGAAACCGTCAGCGGCTGCCATGACCGATGCCTCCTCGCCCGGACGCGTCCTGTGGTGGGTCCACTCAGGTGCGGCACGCCCGGTTCCATCGCGCCTCACCCGGATGGCCCCTGCAACCCCCCGGCCGTCCTGGCCCGGGCGGCCGGGGCGCGTGGCGCCCGCCCCGGCCCGCGCCCGCCGGGAAAGGTGACCCGGACCACTCGTTAGGCCATACGGGTGACTGGCCCTGGTGGCGGCCCGGCGACAGACCGCCCGGGGACCCCGGCCGGGACCCCGGACGGGCGGCGACCGGGCGGTGCCCCGCCGACCGGGGCCCCGCATAGGATCGTCCGGCCATCGTCGTCCGTACCGGCGAGCCGTCCGCCACGGCCGCCGCCGCACACCCAGGGAACCGCCATCACCTCCCTCCCCCTCCAGCTCCCGGCGCCGCGCAGGCGTCTGCGCATCCGGCACGAGGACGGCCACCGGCTGGGCCATCTGGTCTGGCGGCTGGCCCCCGGCAGCCGCGTCTGCAGCAGCGCGGTCCTGGGCGGCGGCATCGGCGACCGCGCCTGGATCCTCAACGCCCAGGTGCCCGGCGGTTACCCGAGGCTCGACCCCGACCGGCACCTCGCCCAGATCGCGGCGGCGGAGGGTCTCGACGGACCGGGCGCCGGACTCATGACCGCCGCCGACGTGAGCGCGTACACCGAGGCGCGGGACGAGGGGGTGACGGCCACCGTCACCAGCGGCCTCGGCGTACGCGGCTGGGCAGCCGCACCGGCACCGGGCACGGCCGGCCCGCTGCCGGCCGGGACGGTCAACATCGTCGTCACGCTCCCGGTCGCCCTCAGCGACGCCGCCCTGGTCAACGCAGTCGCCACCGCCACCGAGGCAAAGGTGCAGGCGCTCCTGGACGCCGGACTCGACTGCTCCGGCACCCCCACGGACGCCGTCTGCGTCGCCGTGCCCGCCCCGGGGCCCGAGGGCGCGCAACCGTTCGCCGGACCCCGCTCCCGCTGGGGCGCACGCCTGGCGAGGGCGGTGCACGCGGCCGTACTCGAAGGTGCGCTGGCCCACCCGCGCGAGGGGCGTGAGCGGAGCCGTCCGGGCGGTGGTCCCGGGGGCGCCCGCGGATGACGGACCGCCGGGCCGCCGCCCCTCAGACCACCGTCACCGGGTGGCGGACCACCGCGTCGAAGAGGTACCCCTGCGTGTTGTGCGCGGCGGTCTCCGGCTGGGTCCGCCCGGACCGGTCGGTGGCCCGCGCCAGCAGGACGCCCGGCCCGGTACGGTCCGGCACCCACGGAGCCGACCAGCGCACCCAGCTTCCCGCGCGCGGTTCGTCGCGCAGCCGGGCCCGGCGCCAGCGGACGCCGCCGTCCGTGCTGACCTCCACGGACCGGACCGGGGCCCCGCCCGACCAGGACCTCCCCGTCAGGTGGACCGGCCGGTGCGCGGTGAAGGACGCGCCGAGCGGGAGCTCGAAGGCGCTCTTGAGCGTCTGCCGGGTCAGCGGGGCGCTGCCCTCAGCGGGATAGCCGGGTCCGAACAGCCGGTAGAGCGTGGTGTTCCACGGGGACACCAGCGGCTCGGCGCTCACCTCGATGTCGCCCACCCACTTGATGTTGGCGATGCCCACCCACGAGGGCACGACGAGCCGGACCGGGAAGCCGTGGTCCGGCGGGAGCGGCTCACCGTTCATCTCGTAGGCGAGCAGCACGTCGTCCAGGGCCTTGGACACCGGCAGCGGCCGCCGCACCCGCCCCAGGTTCGTCCCGTCGGTCACGACCTCCGCGTCCACGCCGCGCGGCAGCACGTCGACGGCGTGCCGGCCGATGCCCGCCCGGCGCAGGACGGTACGCAGCGGCACTCCGCGCCAGCGCGCGGTACCGATCGCGCCGAGCGTCCACGCCGTGCCGCTGACCTGCTGGTTCTGCTGGGAGGTGTAGAAGCTGCGGCCGTTGCCCGCGCACTCGACGAACGCGGTCCGGGTGACGGAGGGCAGGGCGCGCAAGGCGTCGTACGAGAAGTCCACCGGGGCGCCCGTCAGCCCGTCGCCCCACACGGTGAGCTTCCAGTCGGCGGCCTCGATACGAGGGGTCGCGGTGTGGTTGCGCACGAAGAAGCGGTCCGTGGGAGTGAGTACTCCCGTCCCGCGCAGCGCGGCGAAGTTGGTCTCCGCGTTGGTGCCCCGGATCGTGAACAGGTCCGCGGGCAGCGGCTTCACCACACCGGGCAGCGACTCCGCCGCGTACGCGGGTGCGGCGGCCGAGGCCAGCGGAACGGCCACGGAGGCGGCGGCCACCAGCCTCAGCAGATCCCGCCGGTCGATCCCGGCCGACCGTGCCCGGCCACCGGCCCACTGGCGCATGCGCGTCCGGTCGTACGCGGACTCGGTCAGCGGTGCGTGAACCACGAGTGCTCCTCAGGATGCGGAGAAGGGGTGCCGACGCGGCTTCGCCGCAGGCCGGTTACGGACCGTAGGGCGAGCCGCGCAGGTCGGGAAGGCGCTCGCCCGACCTGCCACGAACCTGCAATGTGGCGGCAACACCGGGGCACCGGCCGCGGGGCGCCCGGCTGCTCGACGAGCGTTTCCCCCGCGGGCCGGTCGAGGGGCGAAAGGTTTTGCCCGGAACCCCGTACCGCACCGAACATGGCGCCATGACCTCACCCACCATCACAGCGGCTGCCTCGGGCACCTGGACCCTCGGCGACCGGACGGTCAACCGGATCGGCTTCGGCTCCATGCGGCTGCCGCAGACCGGCGCCGCGTTCGACCCCGACGCCGCCCCGCGCGACCGCGACCAGGCGATCGGCGTGCTGCGCCGGGCAGTCGAGCTCGGCGTCAACCACATCGACACCGCGGCCTTCTACTTCTCGCGCCTGCGCTCCGCCAACGAACTGATCAACCGGGCGCTCGCGCCCTATACGGACGACCTCGTCATCTCCACCAAGGTGGGCCCCGGCCGTGCCCCTTCGGGCGAGTGGATCCCGCACGCGACCCCGGAACGGCTGCGCGAGCAGGTCGAGGAGAACCTGCGCCAGCTCGGCCGCGACCATCTCGACGTCGTCAACCTCCGGGTACTGGGTGCGGATTCGATCGCCGAACGCTTCGGCGCGCTCGCCGAACTGCGCGAGCGTGGACTCATCCGCCACCTGGGCATCTCCAACGTGCGCCCCGAGCACCTCGCCGAGGCGCGGAAGATCGCCCCCGTGGTGTGCGTACAGAATCTCTACGGAATCCAAGTACGCCCCGACCAGGACGAGTTCGTCGACAGCTGCGGGGAGCAGGGCATCGCCTTCGTGCCGTTCTACTCGATCGCCGGCGCCGGTCGCGACAAGGGAGCCGGTGCGGCACCGGAGCGGGACGAGGTGGCGGAAGTCGCGCGGGCGCACGGCGCGAGTGCCGCCCAGGTCCGGCTGGCATGGACGCTGCACCGCGGCCCGCACGTGCTGGCCATCCCCGGCACCGGCGATCCGGCGCACCTGGAGGAGAACGTGGCCGCCGGGGCCCTGCGTCTGACGAAGGAGGATCTGGCCCTGCTGGACGCCGCCCACCACGCGGCCACCCCGCCCGCCGGGACCTGAGCGTACCGAGGCGGTTCTCCGCCCCGCGTCCCCCTCCGCCGTTCCGGGGCGCGGGGAGAGCGGCACGTGCGAAGGGGGCGCGGGGAGAGCGGCACGTGCGAAGGGGGCGGGGAGAGCGGCACGTGCGAAGGGCGCGACCTGAAGGCCGCGCCCCTCGCTCTCCCCTGCCGGACGGTGCCCGTCCCGGCGGGGTCACTCCTCGGTCAGCATTCCGTCGCGCAGCTTGCGCAGCATCCGGCTGAGCAGCCGGGACACGTGCATCTGGGAGATGCCCAGTTCGGCACCGATCTGGGCTTGCGTCAGCTCCTGGCCGAAGCGCATGTCGATGATCCGGCGCTCCCGCGCGTCCAGCCGGTCCATGAGCGGGGCGAGCGCCTGGAGGTTCTCCACGCCCTCCATGGCGGAGTCCGGCTCGCCGAGCACGTCGGCGAAGGTCCGGCCGTTCGTGTGCGGGTGGCCCGACTCACCGCTGTCGGTGGGCATGTCGAGCGAACCCGCGGTGTAGCCGTTCGAGGCGACGATGCCCTCCGTGACCTCCTCGGGGGTCAGCTCCAGATGGGCGGCGAGTTCCTGGACCGTCGGGTCGCGGTCCAGCTCCAGGGCGAGGAGGTCCTTCGCCTTGGCGAGGTCGACCCGCAGCTCCTGGAGTCGCCGGGGCACGTGGACGGCCCAGCTGGTGTCACGGAAGAAGCGTTTGATCTCGCCGACGATGTACGGCACGGCGAAGGAGGTGAACTCCACTTCGCGCGAGAGGTCGAAGCGGTCGATTGCCTTGATCAGGCCGATGGTGCCGACCTGGACGATGTCCTCCATGTCCCCGCTGCCCCGGTTGCGGAACCGGCCGGCGGCGAAGCGGACGAGAGAGAGGTTCATCTCGATCAGCGTGTTCCGCGCGTACTGGTACGCGTGGGTACCCTCTTCGAGCTCCTGGAGGCGGTCGAAGAACACGCGCGAGAGCTGGCGCGCGTCCTGAGGGGCGACCTTCCCTGCGTCCTCGATCCACGGCAGCCCGTCCGTCACCTCCGCCCTGCCCGCGCTGGTGATCCGTGCCGTGTGTGCGGTCATCCCGTCACGCTCCCCTGGTCGAAGGCCCTCAGGTACTGGCACCTTCCCCGGGCCGGGAGGCTCATGCGCCGTCAGCGAAAGGGATCAGGACAGGAGTTCGGGATTGGCCTGGAAGCGACGGTGTCAGCGCGGACCCGCCGTCACCGGCGGGGCCGAGGGCCCTTCGGCGTACAGAACCGCCCCACCGGTACGGGGGAGCCCGGTGGGGCGGTCGCCACCAGAGTGCCACAGGTGGGCGCCGCGGGGAGGCGTACCGGCCAGGCTTCCCCCGTCCGTGACGATGCCCACCGTCCGAGCGGGGAATATCCGGATCGCCGTAGGCGCTTTCCGCCAGATGCGGTGTCACGGTCCGGCGCCGCGCCCACCGAGGAACACCGGAGCGAGGAAAGCATGTCCGAGGTCTACGTCACCGATCACCGCGGAGCCCCCGCGAGCAGGGGGAGCGGCACGGTGGGCGCACCCGCCCCCGCGCGGGAGAGTTCCGGTCATCCCCTCCACCCCCTGGACAACCCGTCCCTCTCCGCACTGACCGGTAGCCAGGCGCACTTCGCCGAACGGCTCGGACGCGTCGCGCGCTTCCCCGCCGACGTGGCACCCTGGTTCGCGCTTCCCCAGGAGCCCGACGCGCGGGACTGGGCGGACGCCGCCGCACTCGCCGGGCCCGGCGCCCCGGTCGCGCTCATGGGCGTGCAGCAGGCCCCGCCCCTGGACTGGGAGATCGAATTCGAGATCGAGGGCGTGCAGCTGACCGGCGAGGGGCTGCGCCCGGAGCCGTACCCCGAAGCGGTGCTCCTCGGCGCCGAGGACGTACCGGACATGCTGGCCCTGGTCGACCGCACCCGTCCCGGCCCCTTCCTGTCGCGCACCGTCGAGCTCGGTACGTATCTGGGTGTCCGGCGCGAAGGGGTACTGGTCGCGATGGCGGGGGAACGGGTGCGACCGGCGGGCTGGAGCGAGATCAGCGCGGTCTGCACCGACGAGTCCGTTCGGGGCCAGGGCCTCGCGACCCGGCTGGTCCTGGCCGTCGCCCACGCGATCACGGAGCGCGGTGACATCCCGTTCCTGCATGCCGCGGCCGAGAACACCGGGGCCGTCCGGCTCTACGAGTCACTCGGCTTCCGTCTGCGCCGCACCACCGTGTTCCGGGGGGCGACGACCCCCGCGGTCCTGCCCGCCCGCTGACCTGCGTCTGACGGCGGACCTCGTCCCCCGGCCGGGTCGCCGGGGGCACCGAGGCCGGGCCGCGGCGCCCCGCCCCGCCCCGTACGTACGCGTACCCACGGGGCGGGGCGCCGTGGCGACCCGGCCGGACGCGCCGGTCAGGAGGCCGGGTCGACCAGGCGGAACATGCCGGTCATGTCGCCGGGCGTGAACCCCTCGTCCGTGCAGAGCGCCGCACCCTCCCCGGTGGAGAAGAGCCCGACGAAGGCGGGCGCGGGCGCGGTGGCCCGCACGTGGTCCAGGAGCCGGCGCAGCAGCAGTCTCCCGATCCCCTCACCCTGACGGGAAGGATGACCGCCAGGTCCTGCACGGAGAAGTAGGAGACGCCGTCGCCCACCAGGCGTCCCATGCCGATCACCTCCTCGCCGTCCAGTGCGACGACACCGGCCGTGGAGCCGGCGAGGGAGGCGGCCAGGAAATCCCGGGCGAAGGCGTGGACCAGCCCACCGCCTCCGCGATCCTCCGGTGTTCGTCCACGGTGGGCAGCCGGTCGGCCAGGACGAGGTCGGCGCGTGTCATGGGGCGGATCATCCGACAGACCCGTCGAGCGGTGTCCCACCGCCTCCAAAAGTCCCGGCGCGACATGTGTCCCACTGCGACATTTTTAGGTGTACGGTGCAGACATGAGCACGGAGCAGAGGGAACCGGAGAGGCGGGGCCGCAAGGCACGCCGGACCCGGGACACGCTGGCCCGAGCCGCGTTCGAGCTCGTACTCGACCGGGGCCTGCGCACGGTGACGGTCGAGGAGATCGCGGAAGCGGCCGACGTCGACCGGCGCACCTTCAGCCGGTACTTCCGGAGCAAGGAGGACGCGGTCCTCGACGCCGTACGCGGCGACGGCGACCGCATCAACGAGGCCCTGCGCGCCAGGCCCGCCCACGAGCCCCCGCTCACCGCCTACCGGCGTGCCGTGCTCGACTGGCTCGACGACACCGCCGCCGGGCCCTGGCACCTGCGCCCCCGGATCTTCGACCTGCTGGTCATGGCCGAGGAGGAACCGACCCTCTACGCGGCGTACCACCACATCAGGGTGGACGCCCAGGAGGAATCCGTCGGCATCCTCGCCGACCGGCTCGGCGTGGACCGCCGCGAGGACATCCGTCCCGCGGTGACGGTCGCCGCGGGGGCCGGAGCCCTGCTCGCCGCGCAGGCCGCATGGGTCCGCGGAGGTCTCCCGGCGGCCCTGCCCGAACTCGTGGTCCAGGCGTTCGACGCCCTCTCCTCGGACCTTCTGACCCCGGCCCCACAAGGGCCGGCGCACCGCAGCACCACAGAAAGAAGCACCACGCCATGAGCACTGACCTCACCCTTTCCTACGCGACCGAGTTCACCGGCAAAGTCGCCCTGGTCACCGGCGGTGCCTCCGGCATCGGCCTGGCGCTGTCGAAGCGCCTCGCGGCCGGCGGCGCGGCGGTCGTCGTCGCCGACTACGACGAGGAGAGCGCCCGCAAGGCCGTCGCGGAGCTGACCGCCACCGGCGCCCGCGCCGCCGCCGTCCGCATGGACGTCACCGACCCGGCTTCCGTCGACGCGGGCGTCCGGTTCGCCGTCGACACCTTCGGGGCCCTGCACCTCGCCGTGAACAACGCCGGCATCGGCGGCCCCGCCGCCCCGACCGGCGAGTACGCCGTCGAGGACTGGAACCGCGTCGTCGCCACCAACCTCAGCGGCGTCTTCCACTCGATGCGCTACGAGATCCCGGAGCTGCTCAAGACCGGCGGCGGTGCCATCGTCAACATCTCCTCCATCCTCGGCACCAACGGCTTCGCCCAGTCCCCGGCCTACGTCGCCGCCAAGCACGGCGTCGTCGGCCTGACCAAGACGGCGGCCCTGGAGTACGCGGCACAGAACATCCGCGTCAACGCCGTGGGCCCGGGCTTCATCGACACCCCGCTGCTGCGCAACACCGACGGCCCCGCGCGCGACCACCTGATCTCGCTCCACCCCGCGGGCCGTCTGGGCACGTCGGAGGAGGTCGCCGAGCTGGCCGCGTTCCTGCTCTCCGACCGCGCTTCCTTCGTCCACGGCAGCTACCACCTGGTCGACGGCGGCTACTCCGCCTCCTGACCGCCTCCTCCTGGACAAGCGCCAGGGGTGACGGGGGCACAGCAAGACGGGGGCACAGCAAGAGGGGCGCGTCACCCGCCGACCGGCCGTAACCCGGCCGGAAGCGGGGGCGGGCCCGGTACAGAACAGAGGGAGAACCATGAAGGCAGTTCAGTACCGCACCGTCGGCGCGGCACCCGAGGTCGTAGAGATTCCGAAGCCCGTGCCCGGACCGGGACAGGTCCTGCTGAAGGTCACCGCGGCCGGTGTCTGCCACTCCGACATCGCCGTGATGAGCTGGTCCGCCGAAGAACTCACCTACCCGCTGCCGCTCACCCTGGGCCACGAGGGCGTGGGTACCGTCGTCGAGCTGGGCGAGGGCGCCCAGGGCGTCTCGGTCGGGGACAACGTCGCCGTCTACGGCCCCTGGGGCTGCGGCACCTGCGTGAACTGCGCCGAGGGCCGGGAGAACTACTGCCTGCGCGCGGCGGAGCTCGGCATCATGCCGCCCGGCCTCGGCAACCCCGGCGCCATGGCCGAGTACATGATCGTCGACGACACCCGCCACCTCGTCCCGATCGGCGATCTCGACCCGGTCAAGACGGTGTCCCTGACCGACGCCGGACTCACGCCCTACCACGCGATCAAGCGTTCGCTGCCGAAGCTGCTGCCCGGCGCCACCGCCGTCGTCATCGGCACCGGCGGCCTCGGGCACGTCGCCATCCAGCTGCTGCGCGCGATGACCGCGGTCAAGGTCATCGCCCTCGACGTCACCGAGGAGAAGCTGGAGCTGGCCCGCAAGGTCGGCGCCCACGAGACCGTGCTCTCCGACGAGAACGCAGCCGCCAAGGTGCGCGAGCTCACCGGCGGGACCGGTGCCAAGGTCGTGCTGGACTTCGTCGGCGTCCCCCCGACCGTGAAGACGGCCGGAGAGGTCGCCTCCGTGGACAGCGACGTCACCATCGTCGGCATCGGCGGCGGTCTCCTGCCCGTCGGCTTCGGCGTTCTGCCGTTCGCCACCTCGGTCACCGCGCCGTACTGGGGCTCCCGCAAGGAGCTCGCCGAGGTCATCGAGCTGGCGCACGCCGGCGCCGTCGACGTCCACGTCGAGACGTACTCCATCGACGAGGCACCGCTCGCCTACGAGCGTCTGCACGACGGCAAGATCAACGGCCGGGCGGTCATCCTGCCCAACGGCTGACACACACCCCGGGTCCCGTCCGTCCTCCCCCCGGGACGGGCGGGGCCCGGTCCCTTCGTCGCTCGTACGGGACCGGGGTACGGAGCAACCCGACGCGGGCCGCCGAACCACGGTGACGGCCCGCGTCGGCGTGTCCGGGAAGCGGAGGGCGGACCTTCGCCGGAGGGCAGGGTGAGGGTGTCCTCGAAGCAGTAGCTGCCTCGGAGCACGGAACAGCGCCGAGACCGCCTCCGGACCCACCGCGGCTCGTCGTGCCGCGGCCCTCCGGCTGCGCCGTGTCTCTACGGGGAAAGTCCGGCGGCGGCTTCGCCGCAATCCGCCTCTCGCCTCCAGACACGCCAACGGCTGGCCTCCTCCCTTCGCCGGGCGGCGACGTCGGGGACGGCCTCGGCGGGGCGGTGCTGTTCGATCAGTGCCCTCCGCCCGCACTCGCGGTCATACTGCGGCCATGGGATTCGCCGCGCTGCTCACGCTCCCCACCCTCGTGGTCGGTCTGACCGTGCTTGCCTTCGTCGACCAGCTGATGCTGCGCGGCTCCCGCGCTGGTGTCCTGCCCTGGCGGAACGGTGCCCGGCGGGGCCAGGTCTCCGCGACCGGGTTCGAGCAGCTGCACGCCACCTTCTCGCCCGGCAAGCAGAGCGAGCTGAAGGAACGCACCAGCGCCCTGCTGATGCGTGACGACGAGGAGGACGGCGCCCCGCCGCACCGCTCGACCGTTGACCTGGAGGGCGGCCGGGCCGTCATCCGCCTGCCGGGCTCGGCCCCGGGGCGCGACTGAACGCGGCGGTCCGCCGTATTCCCGGAGACGTCCGTCGGCCCGTTCCCCTAAGGGATTGCAGATCATCAAGGTGTTGCTTCCCGACCTGGGGCTCGTTGGTCTGGTATGCGCATCCCGGACGAGACCCGTGACCAACTCTTCGCAAAGTTCGCGGTGTTGTTCCCACATCTGGACGAGCGGCAGCGACGGCTGCTGATAGGAACCGAGGCCCGGCTGCTGGGGCATGGTGGCATCCGCGCTGTCGCCCGGGCGGCCCAGGTCAGCGAGACGACGGTCCGCAACGGCGTGTTCGAGCTGGAATCCGGAGAGGAGCCGTTGGGGCGGGTCCGGCGTCCCGGCGGAGGACGCAAACGGGTCGCCGATCTGGATCCGGGGCTGCGGCCGGCACTACTGGCGCTGGTCGAGCCCGAGGAGAGAGGCGACCCGATGTCGCCGCTGCGGTGGACGGTGAAATCGACCCGTACGCTCGCTGCGGAGCTGGCCCGGGCCGGGCACCGGATCAGCGCCGATACCGTGGGCGACCTGCTGCGGCAGGAAGGCTTCAGTCTTCAGGCCAACGCGAAGAAGCTCGAGGGCAGTCAGCATCCGGACCGGGACGCCCAGTTCCGCTACCTCAACGAGCAGGCCCGCAACTACCGGGACGCCGGCCAGCCGGTCATCAGCGTGGACACCAAGAAGAAGGAGCTCGTCGGCGTCTTCAAGAACAGCGGCCGCCAGTGGCGTCCTACCGGCGAGCCTGTCCCGGTCAGCGTCCACGACTTCGCCGACCCGCAGCTGGGCAAAGCCGTCCCCTACGGGATCTACGATCTGACCGCGAACACCGGCTGGGTCAACGTCGGCACCGATCACGACACCGCCGCGTTCGCAGTGGAATCGATCCGCCGCTGGTGGCACGGCCAGGGCCAGGCTGCCTACCCGCGGGCGACACGGCTGCTGATCACCGCCGACGCCGGCGGATCCAACGGCTACCGCACCCGGTCCTGGAAGCTCGAGCTGGCCCAACTCGCAGCTGAAACCGGGCTGACGATCACCGTGTGTCACCTACCACCAGGCACATCGAAGTGGAACAAGATCGAGCACCGGCTCTTCTCGCACATCACCATGAACTGGAACGGCCGCCCGCTGACCAGTCACGAAGTCATCGTGCAGTCGATCGCCGCGACCACCACCCGCACCGGACTGCGCGTGAGAGCCGAACTCGACACCAACACCTACCCGACCGGAGTCCGCATCAAAGACGCGGCAATGGCCGCCCTACCGCTGACCCGGCACGCGTTCCAGGGCGCCTGGAACTACGCACTGCACCCCCAACCATCACCGGGAATCCCGGCGGCCCGGGCCCCGAAGACGCCGGACCCGGAGTGGGACCAGGCCCTGCTCTCCGATTCAGCACTGACCGGGATGACCCGCCAGCAACTGAACGACCTCACCGAGACCCTGGCCCCGGACGGGGATACCCGGCGCGGTCGGCCGCCTCGGCTGGCCTTCGCCGACCAGGTCCTGGCCACCGTGCTCCACCTGCGGGACGCCCTGGCCGCAGAACCCCTCGCCGTGCTGTTCGGCACCAGCCGCACCGCGATGCACCGCACCCTCCTGAAGAACCGGCGACTGCTCGAGGCACACGGCATCACCATCCCACCGGCGACAACCCCACCCACGGCCCTCGCCGCCCTTCAGGACCGGGTCCAGGCACAGACCAGCGAGGACAACAAGATCAAGACGACGTGTTAATGATCTGCAAGCCCTAAGGGCTGTCCCGCAATTCCTGGCGGGTGCGCGACGACAGCTACGGCACCTCGCCGCGTTGTCGGAACGTCCACATACATCCAGTATGCGGACGCCCCTCCGCCTTGCGATGCACCGCATCTGACGCCGCGCACTGATCCACCACGAATTGCGGGACAGCCCTTACACTCGCGCCATGGGTTCGTACTTCTACTTCCGCTGATCCGCTCCGGTGAGGACCGTCGCGGCACCGCGCCGAGCGCGCTGTCCCGGTACCTCCGGCCGACCGGAACCAACCCCCGCCGCACGCCCGTCCCGACGGCCGTGTCCGGGTCCTCCCTCAGCGAAAGCATCAGATTCCCATGTCCGCAACGCACGACCGCTCCCAGATCACTCTCCGGGACGTCACGCTGGCCTACGGCGACCGGGTCGTCCTGGCGGGCGTCTCCCTCGCCGTCGGGGGCGGCGAACACGTCGCCGTCATCGGTGAGAACGGCTCTGGCAAGTCGACCCTGCTCCGGCTCATGTCCGGCGCCGAGGCCCCGGACGCCGGAGAGGTCGTCACCCGGTTCCCCGGCGGGGTCGGCCACCTCGCCCAGACCCTCGCCCTGGCGCCGCACCACACCGTGCAGGACGCCGTCGACACCGCCCTCGCCGAACTCCGCGCCCTGGAACACCGGATGCGCGAAGCCGAGGCCAGGCTGTCCGGGCCCGCCCCGGGGGCGGCGGACCTTGACGCCTACGGCGACCTGCTGACGGCCTATCAGGACCGTGGCGGGTACGAGGCCGACGCCCGCACCGACGCGGCGCTGCACGGCCTCGGACTCGCACACCTGACCCGCGACCGCCCCCTGGCCACCCTCTCCGGCGGCGAACAGTCCCGGCTGGCCCTCGCCTGCGTGCTGGCCGCCGCACCGGAGTCGCTCCTGCTCGACGAGCCGACCAACCACCTCGACGTGCCCGCCGTGCGCTGGCTGGAGGACCGCCTGCGCGCCCACCGGGGCACCCTCGTGGTGGTCACCCACGACCGCGCGTTCCTGGAGGCCACCACCAACGTCGTCCTGGAAGTGGACCGCGATCGGCGCGCCGTCACCCGCCACGGCGACGGCTGGCAGGGCTACCGGACGGCGAAGGCCGCGGCGCGGCGCCGCTGGGTGCAGGAGCACCAGGAGTGGCTCACCGAACTCGCCCGCGCCGAAGAGCTGGTGGAATCCGCCGGCCGACGGCTGCGCTCCTCCGGGAAGGATCCGGCGGAGGGATTCGGCAAGCACCGCCGCTCGCACGACGCCAAACTCTCCGGCAGGGTCAGGGCCGCGCGGACGCGCCGGGACGCGCTGCTCGCCACCCCCGTGCCCCCGCCGCCGGAGCCCTTGCGCTTCAGGGCGGGTCTCTCCCTCGCCACCGACGACACGGGTGCCACCGGCCCCGCGTACGCCACCCGCTCTGCGGACGGCGTGGAGGCCATGGGCGGCATCGAGGCCACGGGCGGCATCGACGCCATCGGCACCCCGGCGCCCGTGCTCGCGCTGGAGTCCGTCTCGGTGGGGGAGCGACTGCGCCTGCCCGCGCTCGACGTGCTGCCCGGGCAGCGTCTCCTGGTCGCCGGCCCGAACGGGGCGGGCAAGACCACTCTGCTCAGGGTGCTCGCGGGTGACCTCGCCCCCGACTCCGGGACGGTCGCCCGACGTGGCCGCGTCGGATACCTCCCCCAGGAGCTGCCGGCCAGGCTGACCCGCCGCTCGCTCCTCGCCACCTACGCGGCCGGCCGGCCGGGCGCGCCCGAGGAGTACGCGGCGGACCTGCTCGCCCTCGGACTGTTCCGCGCCGAGGACCTCGGCGTCGCGGTGTGCGACCTCTCCGTCGGCCAGCAGCGCAGACTCGCCCTCGCCCGGCTGGTGACCCGACCCGCCGACGTACTCGTCCTGGACGAACCGACCAACCACATCGCCCTCGACCTGGTCGAGGAACTGGAGGCCGCGCTCGCCGAGTACGGGGGAGCGGTCGTCGTGGTCTCCCACGACCGGGCTTTCCGCAGCCGGTTCACCGGAGACGTGCTGGAACTGCGCGACGGACGTCCCGTCGGCGCCTGACGGGCGACGGCCGGAGCGTGGTGCCGGCCCGGGGCGTGTTCGAAAGTCCCGACTGCCCGGCGACGCCCGAGCCGTCCCGGACACCCCGGGCCGGGGGGAAGGGGGCGGGAACCGCCTACCGCTCCAGGTGCGCCAGCAGCCGTTCCACGAAGACCCGCTGGCCGGTCACCAGCCGGGACGCCGCCTGCTCCGGGGTGCACCAGGCGACCCGGTCGATCTCGGGGAACTCCTGGACCACCCCCGAGCCCCTCGGCCACTCCATCGCGAAGGTGCCGTACACCGCCTCGGCCGTGTCCACCTCGCCCTCCACCGCCCAGATGACCACCGTCTTGCCGCTCGCCTGGCGGGACTGGCCCAGCGGCACCCAGAAGCCGTCCGGTACCGGCAGCCCGACCTCCTCCTCGAACTCCCGGCGGGCCGCCGTCTCCGCCGCCTCGCCGGGCTCGTACTCCCCCTTGGGGATCGACCACGCGGCGTCCTCCCGCCCGGCCCAGAACGGGCCTCCCATGTGCCCGAGCAGCACCTCCACACCTCTCTCGTCCGTCCCGGCCCCGGTCCGGTAGAGAAGGACCCCCGCACTGCGCTTGCTCATCGACATGTCGTCAATTCTCCGTACATCGCGCCTGCGTCGCCACCGGTTCGGGCATACCGGGCGCCTCGGAATCGGCCGCCCGCGCGGTCCCTGGGACGAGGGCGCCGAGGCGGTGTCGCGAAAGCGGTGCCGACGCGCCCCGGCCGTACTCTGTTGTCCCCGCCGTCACTCCCGCCCCCTGGCGCCGCCCGGGCGTCCCCGGCATGCTGTCCGCCACCAGAGCGTGTTCCGGAAGTCGCGCTGCCCGCCCTCCGGCTGGACAAAGCCGCATCCGGACCACGCCCCGGCGCTGATGAACCGTCCAACCCGCCTCTCAGCAGGAGGACTTGTGCGTCGACGTCCAGGGCCCGCCGTCCGCTCCGCGCGGGCGTTCGTGTTGTTCGCCACCGTCTGCGGAGTCGCGCTGGGGGTCGTTTC
This sequence comes from Streptomyces sp. NBC_00247, assembly GCF_036188265.1. Taxonomy (NCBI): domain Bacteria; kingdom Bacillati; phylum Actinomycetota; class Actinomycetes; order Kitasatosporales; family Streptomycetaceae; genus Streptomyces; species Streptomyces sp. NBC_00247. The sequence continues at coordinate 7,075,574 of NZ_CP108093.1, forward strand.
CCCCGCCGCGGCCGACACCACACCCGACCCCCACCCGCGCAACGCGGCCGAGGTCCTGAGACCGGTGGCTCCGCCGGGTGCGAGCGCCCCGACGGGCGCCGGACGATCCGGCGGCCCCGTCATCGACGATCACGGCATCGAGACCGCCCGCACCTCCCGGCCCGTCGCTCCCGGCATCGGCCTCGCCTCGTACGACCGGCTCGAAGCCGACAAGTGGCTCCGCGTCGACGCGCTCACCGTGGACCTGGGCAAGGACGTCCGCGCCGACTACCTCTCCACCGGGAAGGTCAGCGAGCGGCGTACGGTCTCCGAGCTGGCGGCCGGTCACGACCCAGGAGCGGGCCGCCGCACCGTCGCCGCCGTCAACGCCGACTTCTTCGACATCAACGAGACCGGCGCGCCGCAGGGGCCCGGTGTCCGCGACGGCGCCCTCGACCACTCGCCGGCCGCCGGATCCTCCCACGCGGTCGGAATCGGCGCCGGCAACGCCGGGCGGATCCTGGACCTGTACTTCGAGGGAACCCTCACCCTGCCCTCCGGCGACCATCCGCTCGGCGCCTACAACGCGGCCGACGTCCCCGCCGGCTCCGTGGGCGCGTACACCTCCGCCTGGGGCGACGCGGACCGCGCGCTGACCGTGGACGCGGCGCGGCCGGTCGCCGAGGCCGTCGTACGCGACGGCCGGGTGGTCTCCGTGTCGTCGGCACCCGGCAGCGGGCCCGTCCCCGAGGACACCACCGTCCTGGTCGGACGCGAGGCCGGGGCGGAGCTCCTGACGGCGCTGCGGCCGGGCGACCCGGTCGGGCTGACGTACCGGGCGCGCACCGGCGACGACGGCCCGCTGCCGAGCACCGCCGTCGGCGGGCGCGAACCGCTCGTGGTGGACGGAGTCGAGCAGAACCACGACGGCGAGAGCAACAACACCGCGGCGCCCCGCACCGCGGTCGGGTTCTCCCGGGACGGCCGCACCATGCACGTGCTGACCGTGGACGGCAGGCAGGCCGACAGCGGCGGGGCGACCCTCACCGAACTCGGCCGGATGATGCGGGAGGCCGGCGCCTTCAGCGCGCTCAACCTGGACGGCGGCGGCTCCTCCACCCTGGTGGCGCGCGAACCCGGCGGCGACGCCCTCCAGGTGGAGAACAGCCCCTCCGACGGCAGCGAACGCACCGTCCCCAACGGCCTCGCCCTCACCGCGCCGGACGGCAGCGGCACCCTCACGGGCTACTGGGTGGAGACCCGCACGCCCCCGGCCGCCGCTCCGGGGGACGACCCCGTCGCGGGCGGCCACCCCGACCGGGTCTTCCCCGGCCTCACCCGGGCCCTGACCGCCGCCGGGTACGACGAGACGTACGGACCGGCGACAGGCACCCCGCACTGGCGCACCACCGCCCCCGGCGTCGGGACCGTCGACGCGCGCGGCCTGTTCACCGCCCGGCACGGCGGCACGGCCGAGGCCGTCGCCGAGCGGGGGAGGGCCCGGGGCTCGGTCCGGCTCACCGTGCTCGACGAACTGGCCCGCGTGAGCCCCACCACCGAGCGCCTCGGCCTCCAGGGAGAAGGCGCCACCGGCACCTTCGGCATCGTCGGATCCGACGCCCACGGCGACAGCGCCCCGGTCGAACCCCGCGACGTCGTCCTCGACTACGACCGGGCCCTCTTCGCCGTCCGGGACGACGGGCGGGGCGCCTTCACCGTCACGGCCCGCGCCGGTCAGGGCGCCGCGGGGCTCATCACCGCCTCGGTCCACGGCACCACCACCGTGTTGGCCGTCACGGTCGGCCTCGCCGACCAGGCGGTATCCGGCTTCGACGACGCGGACGCCTGGAAATTCAGCCAGGCCCGTGCCGGGGGCTCGCTGGCCGCGACCGAGGACGGGCACACCGGCACGGGGCTGAAGCTCAGTTACGACTTCACCCGGTCGACCGCGACCCGCGCCGCCTACGCGGCCCCGCCGCAGCCGGTCGCGGTCCCGGGCCGTCCCCAGTCCTTCACCCTCTGGATCGACGGGGACGGCAAGGGCGCCTGGCCCACGCTCCATCTCAAGGACGCCGCCGGATCGGACCAACTGCTCCGAGGCCCGTACGTCACCTGGACCGGCTGGCGGCAGGTCACCTTCGCGGTGCCCGCCGGAGCCCCGACGCCGCTCATCGTCCACCGCTTCTACCTGGCCGAGACCGCCGCCGCCGCGCGGTACACCGGCGAGATCGTCATCGACGACCTCGTCGCCCAGGTGGTGCCGACCGCCGACCTGCCCGCCCGGGAGCCGGTGGCCGACCCGCTGATCGACACGGCGGCCGTCACCGAGGGCCGCGAATCCCGGTTCGCGGTGATGTCGGACGCGCAGTTCGTCGCCCGCGACCCCGGCAGCGCGATCGTCGCCCAGGCCCGGCGCACCCTGCGGGAGATCAAGGCCGCGCACCCGGACTTCCTCGTCATCGACGGAGACCTGGTGGACGAGGGGGCGCCCGCAGACCTCGACTTCGCCCGCCAGGTGCTGGACGAGGAGCTCGGCGACGACCTGCCCTGGACCTATGTGCCGGGCAACCACGAGGTGATGGGCGGCTCGATCGGCGACTTCACCGACCGGTTCGGCCCCGCCCACCGCACGTTCGACCACGGGGGCACCCGCTTCATCACGCTCGACACCTCCAGCCTGAGCCTGCGGGGCGGCGGACACGCGCAGATCCGCGAGTTCCGTGAACAACTGGACGCTGCGGCCACCGACCCGGCCATCGGGTCCGTCGTGCTGATCGAGCACGTACCGCCGCGCGACCCCACGGTGCAGAAAGCCAGTCAGCTGGGCGACCGCAAGGAGGCGGCCCTCGTGGAGGAGTGGCTCGCCGGGTTCCGCCGTACGACCGGCAAGGGGGCCGCCTTCATCGGTGGGCACGTCGGGGTGTTCCACGCCTCGCACGTCGACGGCGTGCCCTACCTCGTCAACGGCAACTCGGGCAAAACCCCCTCCGGCCCGGTCGACGGGGGCGGGTTCACCGGCTGGAGTCTGGTCGGGACGGACCGGGTCACACCCGCCGAGCAGGCGGCCGCCCGGCAGCGGCCCTGGGCGGGCGGGCCCGACTGGATCTCCGTACAGACCCGGGCCCACGTCGACGACCTCACCCTCGACGCGCCCACCACGCTCGCACCGGGAGACCGGGCCGAGGTGTCCGCCCGGATCACCCAGGGCACGCGTCAGGTGCCGGTCGCCTTCCCGGTGAGCGCCGACTGGACGGGGTCGCCGAACCTGCGGATCGGGGAGGTCCGCGGAGCGCGTGGCAGGCCCGTCGCCCTCCTCGACCCGGCCACCGGCACGCTGACAGCCCTGCGACCGGGCACCGTCACTCTCGCGGTGACCGTCGACGGCGTCAGCCGCAGCGTCCGCCTCACGATCGCCGCGGAGGGCGCCGGGGAGCCGGCGGCCTGACCTCGTGCGGTCTCGGGGACGTTGATGAGCGTGCGCACGGGCGACTCCTGGCGGCGAGGACAGGCTCGCGGACGGTGCTCCCCGGATTGTCCGGGGTCCGGCCGTCCGCCGTCCGGCGATCCACCCGGTCCGCACATGCGCGGCCGCCTCCGGCCGTGCGGACACCCGTTCGTGCGGCGCGCTCAGACGGTCCGGTCGGCGAGCCCCAGCGTGCCGGCCGCCTGGATCGCCAGCCAGACCTCCGACAGGGCGCCGGTGGACGCCAGGTCGCGATCCGCCAGCGTCCCGAAGCGGCGGAGCCGGTACGCCAGGGTGTTGGGGTGGATGTGCAGCGCGGCGGCAGCGGCCTCGGTCCGCCGGTCCCGCTCCATCCACGTACGGACCGAGACGAGCAGCTGGGAGTCGTGGGCGGCGTCGTACCTGAGCACCTCGCCGAGCACGTTCTCGACCAGGGCCGACAGCACCGCCGGATCGTCCGGCAGCCACCGGCCCGTCAGGTCGTCGCCGTAGCGGACCACCGGCCGTCCCGACTCGGCCGCCTTCGAAGCGGCCCAGACCGCCTCCCGCTGCGCCACCTTCAGTGCCGCGCCCGGCCGGAAGGGGCGGCTCATCCCGGTCGCCGCCACGGGCAGGGTGCCCACCGCCTCCGCGAGTTCCGGCGCGCCGAGCACGTAACGGTCCTCGCCCCGGGTGAGCAGGAGGTGCGGCTGGTCCGCGAGAACGTGCAGGAGCGCCTCGTCGGTGGTGTGGCGCACCACCATCAGGACGGTCTCCCCCTCGATCGAGTGCCGGGCGAGCCGGCGGCGGGCCGCTTCGGGGTCCAGCACTTCCTGGAGCAGCTCGGCGAGGGTCTCCGCACCCTGGCGGCGGAGCGTCTCGCGCTCGTTGCGCACCATCGCCAGCCGCAGCGCGGCCACCGTGGCGATGTGCTGGGCCACCGCGAGCCCGGCGGGCCGGGCACCCTCGCGCTCGTACGCGACGAGGAACCCGGCCGGACCGCCGGGCGCGGGTACGGGCAGTACGAAGCCGCCCGGCACGGTGGGCGGCGCGTCCACGGAGTCCGGCAGTACCGACGGGTCCGGCACCGGGACGCCCGGCAGCAGGGGGCGGCCCTGCGGTGTGCAGAGGTACACGTCGTACCCGGAGAGGCGTTCGAGCCGCCGGAGCAGGGCGGGGGTGTCGAGGTCCTCCGCGACCAGCCAGCGCAACGAGCCGAACACCTGGAGCTGGGCGCCGAGCCGGTGCCGGGCGTCCTCCTGCACCGCCGCGGCGACCTCCTGCGCGACGGCGATGAAGGGAACCGAGAGCGGCACCTCCAGCACCGGGAAGCCCCGCTCCTCGGCCGCCCGGAAGAAGTCGTCGTGCAGGACGGGCATGTGCAGCTGTGCGGAGAGCGCGAGGCCGGAGACCCCGGCGTCGTCCAGACGTTCGAGGTAGGCGCGCTGTGCGGCGCCCGTGGCCGGTACCGCCAGCCCTGCCGTCATGATCAGCTCGGATCCCAGCAGCCAGGGCGTCGGATCGTCCAGCTCGCTGGCGTGCGCCCAGGAGACGGACCGCCCCAGCCCCGCGCCACCCGCCTTCACGGAGAGCTGGAGAGCGGGGAATGAGAGGAGATCTTCCACGGTGAGTTTGTCGCTTGCCACAGAAAGGAGCCTATCGCTCTGTGCCTGACACAATTGTCGCCGATCACCCCGGGCGCCAGACTGTGGGCTCGTCACTGCTGCACGACAAGAACGGAAGGTGACACGCCCGTGACCAGCTCGATCACCGAAATCGAGACCTACGGGGTCGAGCGGATCCCGGACGGGGACCGCACGGCCCGCCCGATCGACCTGTTCCGCCTCGCCTTCGGTGGCGCCAACACGTTCGCGACGTGCGTCCTCGGCGCCTTCCCCATCCTCTTCGGGCTCTCCTTCTGGCAGGGCCTCGCCGCCACCGTCCTCGGCCTGGTCGCCGGGGCGCTGCTGCTGGCACCGATGGCGCTCTTCGGCCCGGCCAACGGAACCAACAACGCCGTCTCCTCCTCCGCCCACCTGGGCGTGCACGGACGCGTCGTCGGCTCCTTCCTCTCGCTGCTGACCGCCGTCGCCTTCTTCTCGATCTCGGTCTGGTCGTCCGGCGACGCCCTCGTCGGCGGAGCCCACCGGCTCGTCCACGTCCCCGAGTCCGACGTGTCGTACGGCATCGCCTACGCGATCTTCGCCGGGCTCGTCCTGGTCGTCTGCGTCTACGGCTTCCGCTTCATGCTGCTGGTCAACAAGATCGCCGTGATGGCCGCCTCCGCGCTCTTCGTGCTCGGTGCCTTCGCCTTCTGGGGCGACTTCGACCCCGGCTACGCGGGCTCCTTCGCCTCGACCGCCGACCCGCTGTTCTGGCCGTCCTTCATCGGCGCGGCACTGATCGTGCTCTCCAACCCGGTCTCCTTCGGCGCCTTCCTCGGCGACTGGTCCCGCTACATCCCGGCCGGCGCGCCCCGCCGCCGGGTGATGGGCGCCGCGTTCGTCGCGCAGGTCGCCACCCTGCTGCCGTTCCTCTTCGGCCTGGCCACCGCGTCGATCATCGCCTCCAGGGCCGCGAAGTACGTCGACCCGGCCGCCCCGAACTACGTCGGCGGACTGCTCGCCATCTCGCCGGGCTGGTACTTCCTGCCGCTCTGCCTGATCGCCCTCATCGGCGGCCTCTCCACCGGTACCACCTCGCTCTACGGCACCGGCCTCGACTTCTCCAGCGTCTTCCCGCGCTTCAGCCGCGTGCAGGCCACCTTCTTCATCGGCGCGCTCTCCATCGCCTTCATCTTCGTCGGCCGCTTCGCGCTGAACCTCGCCCAGTCCATCTCCACCTTCGCGACGCTGATCATCACCTGTACCGCCCCGTGGATGGTCGTCATGGCGCTGGGCTACGTCACCCGGCGCGGCTGGTACGACCCCGACGCGCTCCAGGTCTTCAACCGCCGCCGGCGCGGCGGCCGGTACTGGTTCGCCCACGGCTGGAACTGGCGCGGCATGGCCTCCTGGCTGGTCTCCGCCGTCGTCGCCCTCCTCTTCACCAACCTGCCCGGCCAATTCGTCGGGCCGCTCGGCGACCTCGCCGACGGTGCGGACATCTCCCTGCCGGTCGGCCTCGTCCTCGCCGCGGTGATCTACCTCGCGCTGCTCACGGCCTTCCCCGAGCCCCGCGCGGTCTACGGCCCGGCGGGCCCCCGCCTCGTCCGCGCCGCCGACACCGAGGTCACACCCATCACGGGCCCGGCCGGAGAACCGGTGGCGACCGCGACCGCCGCCGGCTGACCCCGCGGGCCCGTACAGCCCGCCCGCACAGCTCCCACGCCCCCACCGACAAGGAAACGACATGAGCGAACCCCCCGGACACGAGGACGTGGCCGCCGCCGCCGACGCACTCGTCGCGGCCTTCGCGCAAGGCCGCCTCGACGACTACTTCGGCGCCTTCGCCCCGGACGCGACCTTCGTCTTCCACACCACCCCCCAGCGGCTGACCTCCACCGCCGAGTACCGTGCCCTGTGGCAGCGCTGGGTGGACGAGGACGACTTCCGCGTTCTGGCCTGCACCTCCACCGACCAGCTGATCCAGCACTTCGGGGACACCGCGGTCTTCAGCCACGACGTGGCCACCCGCGTCGCCACGTCCTCGGGCGAGGAGACGCTGCTGGAGCGCGAGACGATCGTCTTCGCCCGCACGGCCGACGGCGGCTGGCCCGCCGTCCACGAGCACCTGTCCGCCCGCACCACCGTCTGACCAGGAGAACCGTTCCATGAGCACCACGTTCCGCAACTACATCGACGGCGTATCCGTGGACGCCGCCGACGGTCGCACCCTCGACGTGGTGGACCCCACCACCGGTGACGTCTACGCGACCTCGCCCCTCTCCGGCCAGGCCGACGTCGACGCCGCCATGGCGGCCGCCGCCGCGGCGTTCCCGGTGTGGCGCGACACCACCCCCGCCGTGCGCCAGCGCGCGCTGCTCAAGATCGCCGACGCGATGGAGGCGCGGGCCGACGAGCTCGTCGCCGCCGAGAGCCGCGACACGGGCAAGCCGCTCCACCTGACGCGGAGCGAGGAACTCGACCCCGCCATCGACCAGGTCCGCTTCTTCGCGGGCGCCGCGCGGATGCTGGAGGGCCGCTCGGCCGGCGAGTACATGGAGGGCATGACCTCCCTCATCCGGCGCGAGCCGGTGGGCGTCTGCGCCCAGGTCGCCCCCTGGAACTACCCGCTGCTGATGGCGGTCTGGAAGTTCGCCCCCGCCCTCGCCGCGGGCAACGCCGTCGTGATCAAGCCCTCCGACACCACCCCCGCGTCGACCGTGCTGATCGCCGAGATCATCGGCGGCGTACTGGCCGGGATGGACCTGCCGCTCGGCATCTTCAACGTCGTCTGCGGCGACCGGGAGACCGGCCGCATGATGGTGGAGCACCCCACCCCCGCGATGGCCTCGATCACCGGTTCCGTCCGGGCGGGCATGCAGGTCGCCGCTTCGGCGGCCAAGGACGTCAAGCGCGTCCACCTGGAGCTCGGCGGCAAGGCCCCCGCGGTCGTCTTCGAGGACGCGGACCTGGAGAAGGCCGTCGAGGACCTGATCGTCGGCGGCTTCTTCAACGCGGGCCAGGACTGTACGGCGGCGACCCGGGTGCTGGTGCACGAATCGGTGCACGACGCGTTCGTCGCGGCCCTGGCGGCAGCGGCCAAGGGCACGAAGACTGGCCTGCCCAACGACGAGGACGTGCTCTACGGCCCCCTCAACAACGCCGGCCAGCTCGCGCAGGTCAGCGGCTTCGTCGACCGCCTCCCGGCGCACGCCACCGTCGAGGCGGGCGGCCACCGGGTCGGTGACAGGGGCTACTTCTGGGCGCCGACCGTCGTCTCCGGCCTTCGCCAGGACGACGAGATCATCCAGAACGAGGTCTTCGGCCCCGTCATCACCGTGCAGTCCTTCACCGACGAGGCCCAGGCCCTGGAGTTCGCCAACGGCGTCGAGTACGCCCTCGCCTCCTCGGTCTGGACCAAGGACCACGCCCGCGCGATGCGGATGTCGAAGAACCTCGACTTCGGCTGCGTGTGGATCAACAGCCACATGGCGCTGGTCGCCGAGATGCCGCACGGCGGGTTCAAGAAGTCCGGCTACGGCAAGGACCTCTCCGCGTACGGATTCGAGGACTACACCCGCATCAAGCACGTCATGACCGCTCTCTGAGCAGGTCCGCGACAGACAGTGCCGCGAGCCCGTCCCCACGGCCCACGCCCCGCCCGGTCCCCGGCGCGGGGCGTGGGCCGTACGGGGCCGCGTCGCCCGGTCGGGTGGCCGGGGCGCCCCGAGCCCGGTACCGGGAGCCCGGGACCGGGCAGGTACCGGGCATGGACGAAGAACACGCCGACCGCCCCGACACCGCCCACCGCCGCCCCGAAGGGGTGAGCGAGGAGACCGTACGTGCCCTGGGCGCCCTCTCCGAGGCGCTGGAGACCACCGAGCGCGCCCGGGGCGCCCTCTACACGTTCCACCAGCTCACCGGCGGCGCCGACTTCCAGCTCGACGAGGCGGTACGGCTCCTGCGCGAGGCCGGCCACGACCCGGCGGCGGACCTGGTCGAACGGGAGATCGTGGGCCGCAACGTCATCCCGGGCCACTGGACGTTCCAGATCGTCGAGGCGTACGACCGCACCTACTACCGCCCTTTCGCCGCGATCGAGCGGCGTCTGACCGGCGAACTCGCGGCAGGACGGACCCACCTGTACGAGGCGGAGCTGAAGGAGGCCCGCCGGACCCGGGGCCGCCCCGACCACACCGCACGCCCGGGCGCCACGCCCGGGGAGGAGTAGGGGAGCGGCAGGGACGGGCCGGGGCCCGCCCCGCACCACCCCGCCCCCCGGCCCGTACGACGGCGTCCCGCACACTGGTGGCCCGTCACCCGTTCGAGCGAGGCGAGCCATGGCTTTGCAGATCAGCGCCACCAACCCGGAACACCCCGCACTCCTTCTGGAGCTGCCGTGGCACCTGCCGCTGGAGGAGTGGCCGGAGAAGTACCTCGTACCGCTGCCGCGCGGCATCTCCCGTCACGTGGTGCGCTACGCCCGCGCCGGGGCGGACGTGATCGCCGTCAAGGAACTCGCCGAACGCCCGGCCGTACGCGAGTACGACCAGCTCCGTACGCTCGACCGGCTCGGGATACCCGCGGTCGACCCCCTCGCCGTGGTCACCGGACGGGCCGGGCCGGACGGGGAGGCGCTGGAGCCCGTACTGATCACCCGGCACCTCAACGGCTCGCTGCCCTACCGCTCGATGTTCGAGACCACGATGCGCCCGTCCACCGTGCACCGGCTGATGGACGCCCTCGCGGTGCTGCTCGTCCGGCTGCACCTCGTCGGATTCGCGTGGGGCGACTGCTCGCTCTCGAACACCCTCTTCCGGCGTGACGCGGGAGCCTACGCCGCCTACCTCGTGGACGCCGAGACCGGCGAGACCCACGAGCGGCTCAGCGACGGCCAGCGGGAGTACGACATCGACCTCGCCCGCGTCAACATCAGCGGTGAGATGCTCGACCTGGAGGCCGCCGGAGCACTCCACCCCTCGGTGGACCCGATCGCGTTCGGCGCCGAGATCTCCCGCCGGTACGCCGCGCTGTGGCAAGAGCTGACCCGTACCTCGGTCTACCCGGCGGGCAAGTACCACTACATCGAGCGACGGGTGCGCCGGCTCAACGACATGGGCTTCGACGTCGCCGAGATGCAGATCGTCAACTCTCCGGACGGCGACACCGTCACCTTCGTGCCCAAGGTCGTCGACGCGGGCCACCATCAGCGCCAGCTGCTGCGGCTGACCGGCCTCGACACCGAGGAGAACCAGGCGCGGCGGCTCCTCAACGACCTGGAGAGCTGGATGGCCACCCAGGACGACTACGCCCCCGGTGACCCGCTCGGGGCACGTACCGAGGTGCTCGCGCACCGCTGGGTCCGCGACCAGTTCAGGCCCACGGTCCGTGCCGTCCCGCTCGACCTGCGGGGCTCCATGGACCCCGCCGAGCTCTACCACGAGCTGCTGGAGCACCGGTGGTTCCTCTCGGAGCGGGCCCAGCACGACATCGGCCTGGAGGCGGCGGTGGCGGACTACAGCGCCGGCAGACGTGCCCGCGCCGAAGTGCCGGGGACCGCGGGGACCGCTGAGGAGTAGCGGCGAGCGGCGGGCGGCGGGCCGGTGGCCGGGCGGAAGGAGGTCCCCGCCGGCCCGCCGAGATGCGTCGGCCCCGTCCTGCTGGTTCGCTGGGAGCGTCGGATGCCCAGCGGACGAGGAGTGGTGATGAGCGGAGCGGACGAACCCGCCAAGCTGGCCCAGCAGATGCGGGAGAAGGCACGACAACTGAGCGAGGCCGCCGAGAAGGCCAGTGACCCCGACGAGCGGCAGCGTCTCGCGGAGAAGGCCCGCAAGATGCGGGACCGCAGCGAGCAGCAGTCCGGAATGAGCAGCGGGGACGTCTACCCGCAGTTGTAGCCCGCGGCCGCAGTACGAGCGCCCCGGCTCGTCCGGGAGGCGGTGCCCGTCCCACCACGGGACGCGCACCGCTTTTTGGCGTGCGGCCCGCGGCCCGCGACGTGCGGTCTACGGCATGCGGTCTACGGCGCGAGGGCGGGACCGACAGGTGTCGGAGACCGCCGGCGCCTACGTCACCGCCGCGGTCGCCGAGCTCACCGGGTTCTTCGCGGAGCACCTGGCCGGCAGACCGCGCGGAGGCGTTCCGGCGGGCGGCATCGGCGCATCGTCGGGCCGCCGGGCCGCACCGGGCCCGACGGCCGAGGCGTCCGGGGCAGCCCTCAGCCCCGCAGTTCGGCGAGGTGGGCACGCATCTCGTCCGCGGCGCGGGCGAACCAGTCCGCCAGCACCGCCGTCTCATCCGGCGAGTAGTCGGCGAAGAGGGCCGTCAGCCGCCGGTAGAAGGGCTCGTACACGGCGACGACCCGGCCCGCCGCGGACTCGTCGGCGACGATCCGGACCCGTCGGCGGTCCCCCGGATCGGGTTGCCGGCGGGCGAAGCCCGCGCGTTCCAGCCGATTGAGCACTCCGGTGATGGCGCCGGTCGTGAGGTCGGCCCGCTCGGCGAGGTCGCCCGCGGTCAGGGCGTCCGGGCCCGCCCCGAGGATGTGCCCGAGACAGGTCAGGTCCGTGACGTTGAGCCCCAGCGACTGGGCGACGTCGCTCTGGCCCACGAGGCTCAGCGCGACGAACCGGTCCATGCGCTGAAGTGCCTTTTCGGCCGAGGCCGAGGGGCGGGGCTTGCCCTCCACGAGCATTCTCCTTAGCATCTAAGTTACTTAGCTCGTGAGATGAAATTTCTTCTCGGAGCCTGCTGCCGCTATTTTCCTGGACGGGGGAAGCAATGAGCGCACACGGTGATGTCGACCTGGGGCACACCCTGGCCGGCTGGACCGGAACGGCCCTCGCCGTCGTCGGGGCCGCCGGAGCGGGAGTCGCCGTATGCGCGGCCTCCCTGCTCGGCGTGGTGCTGGCCGCAGCGGTGACCGTCGCGGCGGGCGTCGCCACGTGGCTGCTGCATCTGGCGGGCTGGGGCAAGCCGGGCGGCCCCCGGCCCGAGGGGGAGTGGAGCTGGCGCGTACGTGACACCGGGGCCCGTGCGGGGCATCCGGAGTGCCTCGGGTGCCGGGTGGCCGGACGCCGGACGGCCCGGGCCCCCGAAGCCCCCGAGTCGCTGGTCGACGCCGTTACCTGCTGAGACGGCCCGAGGCGTGGGGGCGCGGGGCGCCCGTACCGGGCCCTTCGACAATTCCCGGCGACGCGCGGAGCCGGCTGTTATCGTGAAAGACACGTGATCAGCGATGTGATCATCGATGAAGGAGAGCAGCTGTGAAGGGTGACGACGACATCTCCGGGTGACACCCGAAGGTGATCGGCCACCGGTCGGCGCGTTTCCGCGCCGCTGTGATGGCTCCCGTTGTCGTACCCCCACCCCTGTTCGCCGCCGGGCGGCCGCTTCTGAGGCGCGCCCGCATCACGTCACAAGGACGTCTTCATGTCCGCAGCGTTCCTCACCTGCTCGAACCTCTCCTTCTCCTGGCCCGACGGCACGCCCGTCTTCCAGGGCCTCTCCTTCACCGTCGGCGCCGGCCGTACCGGACTCGTCGCGCCGAACGGTGCGGGCAAGAGCACCCTGCTCAAGTTGATCACCGGTGAGTACGAGCCGGCCACCGGCTCCGTCTCCGTGAGCGGAACACTCGGCCACCTCCCGCAGGACCTGCCGCTCACCGGCGGCCTCACCGTGGCCGAGGTGCTCGGTGTCGCCCCCGTGATCCGCGCGCTCGACGCCATCGAATCCGGCGACACCAGCGAGGAACACTTCGCCGTGATCGGGGACGACTGGGACGTCGAGGAGCGCACCCGGGCGCAACTCGACCGCCTCGGTCTCGAAGACGTCACCCTGACACAGCCTCTGGACACCCTCAGCGGAGGGCGGATCGTCTCGCTCGGGATCGCGGCGCAGCTCCTCAAGCGCCCCGACGTCCTCCTCCTCGACGAACCGAGCAACAACCTCGACCTCGACGCGCGCAAGAAGCTCTACGCCGTGATCGAGGAGTGGAACGGCTGTCTGCTCCTGGTCAGCCACGACCGGGAACTGCTCGACCGGATGGACCGCATCGCCGAGCTCGACCGGGGCGAAGTCCGCTTCCACGGAGGCAACTTCACCTCCTACGAAGAGATGGTGCGCGCCGAGCGGGAGGTAGCCGAGAAGAACGTCCGCAGCGCCGAGCAGGAGGTGAAGCGGGAGAAGAGGGAGATGCAGCAGGCGCGCGAACGCGCCCAGCGCCGTTCGAGCAACGCCGCCCGCACCATCAAGGACGCCGGGCTGCCCAAGATCGTGGCGGGTGGACTGAAGCGCAGTGCCCAGGTGTCGGCGGCCAAGGCGGACGGCACGCACGCCGCCCGCGTCGGGGACGCCCGGGCCCGGCTCGACGAGGCCGGCCGCGCGCTCCGCGACGACCAGCGGATCACCCTGGAACTGCCCGGAACCCGCGTCCCGGCCGGGCGGACCGTCTTCCTCGGCGACGGGGTACGGGTCCGCGGCGGCGACCGCGAGCTGTTCGCAGGGGAAGGAGCGCACCTGGAGATCCGTGGCCCCGAGCGGATCGCGCTCACCGGCTCCAACGGGGCGGGGAAGTCCACCCTGTTGCGGATCGTCCAGGGCGGGCAGGAGCCGGAGAGCGGCACGCTCCGGAGGGCCGACGGCCGCATCGCGTACCTCTCCCAGCGCCTCGACCTGCTCGACTCCGCACGCACCGTCGCCGAGCACTTCGCGGCGTTCGCGCCCTCGCTGCCGGAGGCGGAACGGATGACCCTGCTGGCGCGCTTCCTCTTCAAGGGCTCGCGCGCGCATCTGCCGGTGGCGGCGCTCTCCGGCGGCGAGCGACTGCGCGCCACCCTCGCCTGTGTCCTCTACGCCGAACCAGCCCCGCAACTCCTGCTGCTGGACGAACCCACCAACAATCTCGATCTGGTCAGCGTCGGCCAGTTGGAGAGCGCGCTCAACGCCTACCAGGGAGCCTTCGTGGTGGTCAGCCACGACGAGCGGTTCCTCGCGGAGATCCGGATCGACCGGCGGCTCCACCTGGCCGACGGACGGCTCACGGAGGCGGACGCGCCCGGCGACGACTGACCGCCCGGCGTCCCCCACGACCCGGCGTTCCTCTCCGACCCGCCCGCGCCCGAGGCCCTGCCCGACGGGCACCGCAACCGACCTGATCCAGGTGGTCCCCCATGAGCCGACCCGCCCTGCTCGCCCACGACCTCGTCCGTACCCTCGGAAGGCGCCGGGTGCTCGACGGCGTCTCCCTCACCGCCGCGCCCGGCCGCCGCATCGGCCTGATCGGGGAGAACGGCGCCGGCAAGTCCACCCTGCTGAGAATCCTCGCCGGAGTGGACGAACCCGACTCCGGGACCGTCGTCCGCCCCGCCGGACTCGGATATCTCCACCAGGAGATGCCGTACGAGAGAGGGGCGAGCATCAGCGACGTGCTCGACGACGCCCTCGCGGAGTCCCGCGCCGGCCCCGCACGGCTCGACCTGCTCTCCCGGGAGATCGCCGCCGCACCCGAGGGCACGCCCGCCCACGGCGACCTCCTCACCCGGTACGCGCAGTGCCTGGAGCAGGCCGAGGAGCACGAGGCCTGGGACGCCGACCGGCGTGCCGGGCTCGTGCTCGACGGCCTCGGCCTCGGCGCCCTGCCCCACGGACGCACCCTCGACTCCCTGTCGGGCGGGCAGCGGGGACGTCTCGCCCTCGCGGCGCTGCTGATCCGCCGGCCCACCGCACTCCTCCTCGACGAACCCACCAACCACCTGGACGACGAGGCCGCCGCCTTCCTGGAACATCGGCTGTGCGAGATGCCCGGAGCCGTCGTGGTGGCGGGCCACGACCGGGCCTTCCTCGACGCCGTCTGCACCGACCTGATCGACCTCGATCCCGCCGTGCGGGGGCCGGTCCACTACGGCGGCGGCTACACCGCCTACCAGGACCAGCGGCGGGCAGCCCGGGAGAGCTGGCAACGCCGCTTCGAGGAGGAGGAGAAGGAACTCGCCGACCTGCGCGGCGCCGTGGAGGTCACGGCCCACCGGGTCGCCCCGGACCGGGGTCCGCGCGACAACGAGAAGATGGGGTACGGCCACGCCGGGGGCCGCGTCCAGAACCAGATCGCCCGCCGGGTGCGCAACGCCGCCCGCCGGCTCGGCGAACTGGAGCGGCAGCGCGTCCCCGCCCCGCCGGAGCCGCTGCGCTTTCGGACGCCGGGACCGGAACCCGCCGCGCCCGTGAACCCTGGCGAGGACGCCCCGCTGCTCTCCCTCCGCGACGTCCGGGTACCCGGACGCCTCACCCTGGAGCGCCTGGACCTCCACCCCGGCCACCGCCTGCTGGTCACCGGACCGAACGGCGCGGGCAAGTCGACGCTCCTCGCTATCCTGGCGGGCGGACTGACGGCCCCCACCGGCCGGGTGCGCCGCCGGGAGGGTCTCCGGGCCGGACTGCTGGCCCAGGACACGGTGTTCGACCACCCTGGCCGCACCGTCGCACAGACGTACGCCCTCGGGATCGGCGAGGAGCGGGCCGAACGCGTCCCGCTCGCCGGGCTCGGGCTCTTCGCCGTGCGGGATCTCGACAGCAGGGTCAACGAACTGTCGGCCGGTCAGCGCCGCAGGCTCGCCCTCGCCCTCCTCGTCGCGGACCCGCCCGACCTGCTGCTGCTCGACGAACCGACCAACCACCTCTCGCCCCGGCTCGCCGACGAGTTGGAGGAAGCGCTCGGCACCGGCCCCGGAACGGTCGTCGTCGCCAGCCACGACCGGTGGCTCAGGTCCCGGTGGCCGGGTACGGAGCTGCGCCTGCGGGCTCCGGCGGGGGAGCGGACGTGAGGAACGCCGCGTTCGCCCGCGACGGAAACCGGACGCCAGTGCGGGAGGGAGGGGGCAGGATCGGGTACAAATCGTGGTGATCGTCCCCCCGGGTGGTGGCCCGGTCCCGACGGACCGACGACCGCCACCCACGAACGAGGAGAACCGATGGTGCACGCACGGGCCGGTAAACCCGCACAGTCCGACGACCTGGTCGACGTGGCACGGCTGGTGACGGCCTATTACGCCCTCCACCCCGACCCGGCCGAACCCGGCCAGCGGGTGGCCTTCGGCACGTCGGGTCACCGCGGTTCCTCGCTCGCGACCGCGTTCAACGAGGACCACATCGCCGCCACCACCCAGGCGATCTGCGAGTACCGCACCCGCCAGGGCACGGACGGGCCGCTCTTCCTCGGCGCGGACACCCACGCCCTGTCGGAGCCGGCGCGGGTCACCGCCCTGGAGGTGCTCGCCGCGAACGGTGCCACCGTCCTCATCGACTCCGAGGACGGCTACACCCCGACCCCGGCGGTCTCGCACGCGATCCTGACGTACAACCGCGGCCGGACCGAAGGGCCGGCCGACGGGATCGTCGTCACGCCGTCGCACAACCCGCCCGCCGACGGCGGATTCAAGTACAACCCGCCCAACGGCGGGCCGGCCGGCTCGGACGCCACCTCCTGGATCCAGGACCGCGCCAACGAACTGATCGCGGGCGGGCTCAAGGAGGTGCGCCGCGTCCCGTACGCCCGCGCGCTGGCCGCCGGGACGACGGGGCGCCACGACTTCCTCGGCGGGTACGTCGACGACCTGCCGTCCGTACTGAACCTGGACGCGATCCGCGACGCGGGCATCCGGATCGGGGCCGACCCGCTCGGCGGCGCGTCCGTCGGCTACTGGGGCCGTATCGCGGAGACCCACCGCATCGACCTCACGGTGGTCAACCCGCTGGCCGACCCGACCTGGCGCTTCATGACGCTGGACTGGGACGGCAAGATCCGGATGGACTGCTCCTCGCCGTACGCCATGGCCTCGCTCATCGCCCAGCGCGACGCGTACGCCATCTCCACCGGCAACGACGCCGACGCCGACCGGCACGGCATCGTCACCCCGGACGGCGGGCTGATGAATCCCAACCACTACCTGGCCGTCGCCATCCAGTACCTCTACACCCACCGCGACGGCTGGCCCGCCGGGACCGGCATCGGCAAGACGCTCGTCTCCTCCTCGATGATCGACCGGGTCGCCGCCGACCTCGGCCGCCGGCTGGTGGAGGTCCCGGTCGGCTTCAAGTGGTTCGTGGACGGCCTGTTCGACGGCAGCCTCGGCTTCGGCGGCGAGGAGTCCGCCGGCGCCTCGTTCCTGCGGCGCGACGGCCAGGTGTGGACCACCGACAAGGACGGCATCCTGCTCGCCCTGCTCGCCTCCGAGATCGCCGCCGTCACCGGCTCCACCCCGTCCCAGCACTACGCCGAGCTCACCACCCGCTTCGGCGCCCCCGCCTACGCGCGCATCGACGCCCCGGCCACCCGCCAGGAGAAGGCCGTACTCGCCAAGCTCTCGCCCGAGCAGGTCACGGCCGACACCCTCGCGGGCGAGGCCATCACGGCCGTCCTCACCGAGGCGCCGGGCAACGGCGCGGCCATCGGCGGCCTCAAGGTCTGCACCGACAGCGCCTGGTTCGCCGCCCGCCCCTCCGGCACCGAGGACGTGTACAAGGTGTACGCGGAGAGCTTCCAGGGCCCCGACCACCTGAGCCTGGTCCAGGACGAGGCCAAGGCCCTCGTCTCGACGGTCCTGGGCGCCGCGGGCTGACCCCTCCCGTGTGTACGGCCGGTCCCGGTCCGGCGGAACCGGCCGTACACGTGTGTTCCGCCACCGCTCACCGCCAGGCTGCCGCCGGCCCCGGGCCTGGCAGGAGGAAAACCCGGTGAGAGCGGTGAGCGGACCCGGTAAGGTGGTGACCTTCGGCCGGTGGAAGCCGCCCGGAGCCCCCGAGGTCGTGTGGCCGATGACGAACCCCGACGACACTCCGGCGCGACGCCGACTCGACCGTGCCCCGGACCGGTTGGACGTCATATTTCGCGGGATGACCGCCCGCAGCGACGAGAACCAGTGCGACTGCCACTGGGGCACCGAAGAAGAGCTCGCGCGATTGATGGTCCCGGACCTGCTGCTCGACCCGGACCTGCTGCGTCGCACCTGGGACGCCTCCGACTGGAGTGACCACGGCGCGGTGCTGCGCCGGATTCTGCCTCAGTTCGACAGGGCGCTGGTCGGCGGCCGTGTGGAACCCATGTTCGGGATGGACGAGGTCCGACGCTCGTTCGTCCGCGGCGACTGGCAGCGGTGGCCGGCGGATCAGAGCAAGGCGGTGGGGGAGTTCCTGCACGCCTGGTGGTCCCCACACCCTTGAGGCATGGCCGGGCCAGGGCGGCGCCCCGTCACCATCTGACGGGGCGCCGCCCCCTCAGGCGCGCGTGGCCGTGAACGGGCCGTCCGTCGCGAAAGCGAGCGCGGCGAAGCGCTCGCCCATCAGGCGGTGGGTCGCGGCGTCCGGGTGCAGTTGGTCCGGCAGCGGCAGCTCGTCCGCGTCGGCCGGGCCGTAGAGCGCGCGGCCGTCGAGGTGGTGCAGATGCGGGTCGTCCGCGGACCGCTGTGCGACGATCCGGGCCAGTTCCTCGCGTACGACGTTCAGCGTCAGCTTTCCACCCGCGGTCTCGGCCGCGTCGCCCATGGCGACGAACTTCAGCTGTCCCATGCTCAGTTGCGAGAGATCCGGTGCGCTCGGGCCCGGGGTGTCCTCGTGTATCGGGCACAGGATCGGTGAGACCAGAAGCAGCGGGGTGGTGGGGTGGCCCTCGCGGATCGTGTCGAGGAAGCCGTGGACGGCGGGGGTGAAGGCGCGCAGCCGCATCGCGTCGGTGTTGACCAGGTTGATGCCGATCTTGAGGCTGATCAGATCGGCCGGGGTGTCCCGCAGCGTGCGAGCGGTGAAGGGGTCGAGCAGGGCACTGCCGGCCAGCCCCAGATTGATCAGTTCCACGCCACCGAGACGCGCGGCGAGCGCGGGCCAGATGGCACTGGGGCTCGCGGCGTCGGAACCGTGGCTGATCGAGCTCCCGTGGTGCAGCCACACCGGGCGGCCCCGGTCCGGTGCGGGTTCGACGGGGGCGTCGGTGCGCAGCGCGACGAGTTCGGTGGTCTCGTTGTGCGGCAGCCAGATCTCGATGTCCTTGTCGCCCTCGGGCAGACCGGCGAACCGGATCGTCGCGACCGGACCCGGCCGGTGCTCGGTCGATCCGGTGACCATGTCGACGATCACGGTGTTGCCGGTGGACGCGGTGGCCCGGCCCGCGGGGCGGCCGTCGACGAGCAGGTCGTACACGCCGTCCGGGCGCGGCGGCGCACCCGCGTAGGCCCGCTTGGTGGGCAGGGTGTCCAGCTCCAGGGCGGTCGCCCGCGTACGGAAGGCCAGCCGGACACCGGAGGGCTGGGACTCGGCGAAGGCCAGCTGGGGGTCGGCGTACTGGGCGCGCGCCCACGCCGGCAGCCGGTGCGGGAGGACACCGTGCGCGGTGCGCTCCAGATCGAGGGCACCCCGCAGGAGCGCGGCGGTGAGAGGTGTGGTGATCCAGCGGTGCGAAGTGCTCGGTGGAGTGCTCAAGGTGCTCTGCCCGTCGGTCGTCGGTCGGATGGTGGATGTCGCGTGTCGGGAGGGGCCGGCGGCTCAGCGAGCGGCCCAGTTCCTCAGGAGCGCGTCGAGCCGGTCCAGGGCCCAGATCCAGCTCTCCTGGGGGTCCGGGGCGGAGTGGCTGAAGCCGCCGGATGCCTCCAGGCTGACGTATCCGTGGAACACGCTGCCCAGGAGGCGGACGGCGTGTGTCTCGTCAGGCTCCGCGATGTCGTAGCCCCGCAGGATGGCCCGCGTCATCAGCGAGTGCCGGGGTGCCGCGCTCGCGGCGGCCGTCTCCGGGTCGAGCCTGAGCTGGGCCGCCGCGTAACGGCCGGGGTGTTCGCGTGCGTAGTCGCGGTAGACGTCGGCGAAGGCGGTCAGCGCGTCCCGTCCGGCGCGGCCCGCCAGGGCGGCGGCTGCCCGGTCGGCCATTTCCTCCAGTGCGAGCAGAGCGATCCGCGTCCTCAGCTCCTGGGAGTTCTTCAGGTGCGAGTAGAGGCTCGCGACCTTGACGTCGAACTGCCGGGCGAGCGCGGAAAGGGTCACCTGGTCGAAGCCGGCGGTGTCGGCCATCTCCGCCCCCGCCCGGACCAGTTTCTCCGCAGTGAGTCCCGCGCGTGCCATGACCTCCCCCTCATCTGCCTGATCGATTTATTCATTTGCCTACAGGCTTTAGGTAAATTAGCATAGCGTTCATGAATCCGCTGACTGAACAAGAGATCCGCGCCGCGTTCGTGAACTGCAGCAAGGGCGAGGCGAAGCGTCTGGCCGTTCCGCGCGACCTGGCGGACCGCGAGTGGGACGACCTGGACTTTCTCGGCTGGCGCGACCCCCAGGCGCCCGACCGCGCCTACCTCGTCACGGAATCGGAGGGCCGCCCGAAGGCGATCGTGCTGCGCAGCTCCGGCGCGGTGGCCGGCCGCCAGCGACGGAGCATGTGCTCGATGTGCCTGACCACGCACTCGGGCGGCGTCTCCCTGATGGTCGCCCCGAAGGCCGGCAAGGCGGGACAGCAGGGCAACTCGGTGGGCGCCTACCTCTGCAGCGACCTCGCCTGCTCCCTGTACGTCCGGGGCAAGAAGGACGCGGGCCCCGGCGCCCGGCTGCGCGAGTCGCTCACGCTGGAGGAGAAGATCGGGCGGACCTCCGCGAACATCGCCGCGTTCCTCGCCCAGGTGACGGCGTGACGGCGTGACGGCGTGACGGTTGCGAACGGTGCGGGTGCCCGGACGGGCGGCTCACGCCTGCCGGGCGACCCGGCGGGCCCACATCACCAGGGGTACCTGGAGCGGCACGCGCGCGTAGGCCAGGGCGCGTTGCGGTGCGGGGCGGTGGCGCCAGTCGGCCGCCATCTTCACGTTGCCGGGGAGCACGGCCACGAAGAACGCGGCGGCCCCGAGAGCCGCCACACGGCGGGTCCGCGGAGCGAGAACGCCCGCCGCGAGGGCGAGTTCGACGCCGGCGCTCGCGTACGTCCAGGTGCGCGGGGTTCCCGGCAGGGTGCTCGGGACGAGTGAGTCGAAGGGGCGGGGCGCCGCGAGGTGCAGCGCTCCCGCACCGGCCAGCAGAGCGGCCAGGGCGACGGCGGAACGGTGGGTCATGTGGTGCCTCCTGCGGGGGAGTGGCGTACCGGAGGGCCAATCCTGCCCCTGTCGTCCGGCTTCGACGCGCGGGCGGGGGTGAGGAGGGCGCTCAAATCCAGTTGCCCCAGCCGAACGTGGCGATGCAGGCCCGCCGGACGGCGTCCCGGCCGCGACCGCTGCCGATGTGAATCACCGCCAGCGCGAGAAGGAACCACGCCGAGAAGGCGCCGCCGATGATCAAGGTCCATCGTGGGCCGGAGAGACTGGCGACCACGATCAGGGTTATGACCGTCACGCCGAGGCCGATGTGGGCGGCAGGCAGGTCCGAGCGCAGCGCCTCGCGCACGGAGTGGCGTTCTCGCCGCATGTCCTGGGTGTACCGGGCGCGAGCCGCGCCGTCGGCGTCACCCCGGTCGAAGGAGCTGTGCTCCATGCGTGCCCCCCTGCGGATCTTCACCAGTGGCTGTGGTCCCGGCAGACTATGGGCGGCCGTCGCCGGCCGTCACGCCGGGGCCCCGCCCCCTTCCTGATCCGATCCGGGGCAGCGGAGGCCCTGAGGGCGTTCGCCGGTGCCGTGTTCAGGCGCCGGGAACCGTCTGGTGCACCTGCCGCAGGAAGGCCGCGTTGTCGGGCGTCTTGCGGACCTTGTCCAGTACGGCTTCGAGCGCGGCCTTGCTGTCCCGGCCGTGCAGGGCGCGACGCAGTCCGTGCGTTGCCGTCAACTCCGCTTCGGAGAGCAGGAGTTCCTCCCGTCGTGTGCCGGAGGGTGCGATGTCGATCGCAGGGAAGATTCGACGGTCGGCCAGTGCGCGGTCCAGGCGGAGTTCCATGTTGCCGGTGCCCTTGAGCTCCTCGAAGAAGAAGTCGTCCGCGCGCGATCCGGTCTCCACCAGCGCTGTCGCCAGGATGGTCAGCGAGCCGCCCTCCTCGGTCAGTCGCGCCGCCCCGAACAGCTTCTTCGGGCCTTGGAGCGCCGCCGCGTCGACGCCGCCGCTCAGCGTGCGCCCACCGGGGCCCGCCGCGTTGTTGTGGGCCCGGCAGAGCCGGGTGAGCGAGTCGAGGAGGATGACGACGTCCTGTCCCTGCTCCACGAGCCGCTTGCCCCGCTCCACGGCCAGGTTGGCCAGTGCGATGTGCTCCTTCGCCGGACGGTCGAACGTGGAGGCGAGCACGTCGCCGCGCACCGACCGGCGCATGTCCGTGACCTCCTCGGGGCGCTCGTCGAGCAGCACCACCATGAGATGGCATTCCGGGTGGTTCGTCGCGACGGCCGCCGCCAGTTGCTGGAGCAGCACCGTCTTGCCGGTCTTGGGAGGAGCGACGATCAGACCACGCTGTCCCTTGCCGACCGGCGCGATCAGGTCGACGAGGCGGGGCGCCGGTCCGCCCGTACGGGTCTCCAGGCGCAGCCGTTCCCGGGGGTGCAGCGGCGTCAGTTCGTGGAAGTGCGGGCGTGGGCGAAGGGCCTGCGGGGGCAGCCCGTTGACAAGGTCGACGACGGTGAGCGCGCCCGGACGGTCGCAGCCGCCCTGGACGAAGTCGCCCTTGCGCAGCCCGTACCTGCTGATCAACGCGGCCGGGACGCGGACGTCGCCGGGGGCAGGATGCCCGTGCGGTCCGCGCAGCATGCCGTGGCCGCTCTCCGGGGTGTCGAGGACACCGGCGGCGGCGACGGGCGCGTGCTGGGCGGATACGGGGCGTTCGAGTGTGGTGGTCACGGGGATGTCCTTTCGGGGACGGAAGAGTGTGAGAGCCCGGTGCGGGCGGCCCGGAGGCGGTGGTTGCGCGCCTCGACGCGCGCCGCGCGGACCGGCATCGCGGGGAGCGGTGAACGCGTCACGCCGTGTGTGTCACGGGCACGACGGGCCGGCTCGGCGCGTGCGGGAAAAGAAAGATGTGAGTTGCTTCGGGAGCGAGCTGAATCGCGGGTCGTGACTCGACAGGTGCGACAGCGATGAAGAGGAATCGGCACCGGCGTCCCGACGGGGACGTACACGAGTGCTTTTTCGGAGAGTACCACGATGGGAGCTCGCAGGGAACGGTGTTCCGCCTGGTTTCCACGAGCGCGGGCCGTGGCGGGCCCCCGTGACGGGGGAGGGGAGCCCGAGGAGCCGGCGGCGGCCCGGCGCGTCCGCGCGGCGGCCCGCCGCCGGGGCTGCCCCCGCGCGACCGTTACGGGGCCCGCCACGGCCGGGCTTCCAGGGAGTGGACACCCCCGCCCGTAACCCCGCCCGGGCGTCCGGACCGCCCGTCACCCGCGCCCGGAACCGCCCCGGAACGCCGCGAGGATCTCCTCGGCGGCCAGCGTCGCCGTCAGACCGCCCTCGCGCACCCGCCGTTCCAGCTCCGGCGCGCGCGCCCGTACGTCCGGGTGGGAGCGCAGGCTCTCCAGCAGTTCGTCCCGGACCATGCTCCACGTCCAGTCCACCTGCTGCTCGCTCCGCTTCGCCGCCAGGCGCCCCGTCGATTCCAGCAGGGTGCGGTGCTGCACCAAGCTCTCCCACACCGTGTCCAGGCCCGTCGCCTCACGTGCGCTGCAGGTGAGGACCGGCGGGGTCCACGCCGCGTCGGCGGGGTGCATCAGCCTCAGGGCGCCCGCGAGTTCGCGTGCGGCCGAGCGGGCCTCGCGTTCGTGCGGGCCGTCCGCCTTGTTCACCGTGATGACGTCCGCCAGTTCCAGAACGCCCTTCTTGATGCCCTGGAGCTGGTCGCCCGTACGCGCCAGGGTGAGGAGGAGGAAGGTGTCGACCATCCGCGCCACCGCGGTCTCCGACTGGCCGACGCCGACCGTCTCCACCAGCACCACGTCGTAACCCGCCGCCTCCATCACCACCATGGACTCGCGGGTCGCCTTCGCCACCCCGCCCAGCGTGCCGGCCGAGGGCGACGGGCGGACGAACGCGCGAGGGTCCACGGAGAGGCGCTCCATCCGGGTCTTGTCACCCAGGATGGAGCCGCCGGTCCGGGTGGACGACGGGTCCACGGCGAGCACCGCGACCCGGTGCCCCAGCCCCGTGAGCAGGGTGCCGAGCGCGTCGATGAAGGTCGACTTGCCGACCCCGGGCACCCCGCTGATCCCCACCCGACGGGCCCGGCCCGCGTGCGGCAGCAATCTGCTCAGCAACTCCTGGGCCAGCACCCGGTGGTCGGGGCGGGAGGACTCGACGAGGGTGATGGCGCGCGCGACGAACGCGCGCTTCCCGTCGAGTACCCCCTTCGCGTAACTCTCGATGTCGATCGTCGGCGCCATCGGTTCAGCGGCTCACAGCTCGTGGCCGAGCGCCGTACCGAGCCGCCGCACCAAGTCGTACGCGGCGTCCGGGATGACCGTGCCCGGCGGGAAGACGGAGGCGGCGCCCGCCTCGTGCAGGGCCTCGACGTCCTGCGGCGGGATCACCCCGCCCACCACGATCATGATGTCCTCGCGCCCCTCGGCCGCCAGCTCCTCCCGCAGCGCGGGAACGAGCGTGAGGTGACCGGCGGCCAGCGACGAGACGCCCACGATGTGCACGTCCGCCTCGACCGCCTGCCGCGCCACCTCGGCGGGCGTCTGGAACAGCGGGCCGACGTCCACGTCGAAGCCCAGGTCGGCGAAGGCCGACGCGATCACCTTCTGGCCGCGGTCGTGGCCGTCCTGGCCCATCTTCGCCACCAGGATGCGCGGGCGGCGGCCCTCCGCCTCCTCGAAGGCGTCGACCAACTCGCGGGTGCGGTCCACCGACGGGGACTCTCCTGCCTCTTTGCGGTACACCCCGGAGATCGTACGGATCTGGCCGGCGTGGCGTCCGTACACCTTCTCCAGCGCGTCCGAGATCTCGCCGACCGTGGCCATGGCACGTGCCGCGTCCACCGCCAGCGCCAGCAGGTTGTCCTCCAGATCGGGGCCCGGGGCTCGCCCGGCCGCCTCGGTCAGCGCGCGCAGCGCGTCCTGGCAGGCGCTCTCGTCCCGTTCCGCCCGCAGGCGCCGCAGCTTCTCGATCTGCTGGGTGCGCACGGAGGAGTTGTCGACCGAGCGGACGTCGATCTTCTCGTCCGTCTCCACGCGGTACTTGTTGACCCCGATGACCGGCTGACGGCCCGAGTCGATGCGTGCCTGGGTCCGGGCGGCGGCCTCCTCGATCCTCAGCTTGGGGATGCCCGCGTCGATGGCCTTCGCCATGCCGCCGGCCGCCTCGACCTCCTCGATGTGCTGCCAGGCCCGCCGCGCCAGGTCGTACGTCAGCTTCTCCACGTAGGCGCTGCCGCCCCACGGGTCGATGACCCGCCCGGTGCCGGACTCCTGCTGGAGGAGCAGCTGCGTGTTGCGGGCGATGCGCGCCGAGAAGTCGGTGGGCAACGCGAGCGCCTCGTCCAGCGCGTTGGTGTGCAGGGACTGCGTGTGCCCCTGGGTGGCGGCCATCGCCTCCACGCAGGTGCGGGTGACGTTGTTGAACACGTCCTGAGCGGTCAGCGACCAGCCGGAGGTCTGCGAATGGGTGCGCAGCGAGAGGGACTTGGGGTTCTTGGGCTCGAACTCCCCGACCAGCTTGGCCCAGAGCAGCCGGGCCGCCCGGAGCTTGGCGATCTCCATGAAGAAGTTCATGCCGATCGCCCAGAAGAACGACAGCCGGGGCGCGAACGCGTCCACGTCCAGACCCGCGTCCCGCCCGGCCCGCAGGTACTCCACCCCGTCCGCCAGGGTGTAGGCCAGTTCCAGGTCGGCCGTGGCCCCGGCCTCCTGGATGTGGTACCCGGAGATGGAGATCGAGTTGTAACGCGGCATCTTCCGCGAGGTGTACGCGAAGATGTCCGAGATGATCCGCATGGAGGGGCCCGGCGGATAGATGTAGGTGTTGCGGACCATGAACTCCTTGAGGATGTCGTTCTGGATGGTCCCGGCCAGCTTCTCGGGCGGTACGCCCTGCTCCTCGGCGGCCACGATGTACAGCGCCAGCACGGGCAGCACCGCGCCGTTCATCGTCATCGACACCGACATCCGGTCCAGCGGGATGCCGTCGAACAACTGGCGCATGTCGAGGATCGAGTCGATCGCCACCCCCGCCATGCCGACGTCCCCGGTCACCCGGGGGTGGTCGCTGTCGTACCCCCGGTGCGTGGGCAGGTCGAAGGCGACCGAGAGCCCCTTCTGGCCGGCCGCGAGGTTGCGCCGGTAGAAGGCGTTGGACTCCTCGGCCGTGGAGAAACCGGCGTACTGACGGATCGTCCACGGCTGGTTGACGTACATCGTCGGGTACGGGCCGCGCAGGTACGGGGCGATGCCGGGGAAGGTGTCGAGGAAGTCGACGCCCGCCAGATCGGCCTCGGTGTACAGCGGCTTGACGGTGATGCCCTCGGGGGTCTCCCACAGCAGGTCGTCCACCGAACTGCCGGTCGACTCCTTCACCGCGGCCCGCCAGTGGTCGGCCGAGGGCGGCTGGGGAGTGTCCCCGTCCAGGGGCACCGCGGAGAAGTCCGGCACGGGGCTCGCGGCTGCCCCGGACGTGCCTGCGGCTTCGGGGTTCACGGGGTTCCGCATCACGCCACTCCCAGTCGGTCGAGTTCGAAGGAGAGCACGGCGACGGCGTCGCAGCCCGCGAAGACGTAGGCGTCGACCCCGTCCATCTCGGCGGGGCGGCCGGCGAGCAGCACCCGGCCGGCCCCGGCGGCCACGAGCGCCGCGGCGACCCCGGCCGCCTCCTGCTCGTACACCGCGTCCGACGAGCAGAGGCAGGCGACGGACGCACCGGACGCGGCGAAGGCGTCCGCGGCCGTGACGGCGTCCACGGTCGCCGGCCGGTGGATCGTCTCGATGCCGCCGGCCTGGAAGAGGTTGGCGGCGAAGGAGGCACGGGCGGTGTGCGCCGACGCCGGACCGAGGGCCGCCAGGAAGATCTTCGGGCGGGCACCGGTCGCTGCCAGATGGGCGTCCGACCGGCTCCGCAGCGCCTCGAACGCCTCGTCGCGGCGGACCTTCGGCAGGCCTCCGGACGGCGCAGGGGGCGCCGCCTCGCGTTCCACCGGCGGTTCGGCCAGGTGCGGGAACTCGCTGACCCCCGTCACCGGCTCCTTGCGGCGCGCCAGGTCCCGGGAGCGCTTCTCCCAGGCCGCGGCGAGCCGTTCGGCGACCAGCCCCGAGGCGGCGGCCGCCTCCTGGCCGCCCGCGGCCTCGATCTCCTGGAAGAACGCCCAGGCGGCGACGGCCAGTTCCTCGGTGAGGCGCTCCACGTACCAGGAGCCGCCCGCCGGGTCGACGACCCGTGCCAGGTGCGACTCCTCCATCAGGATGGTGGAGGTGTTCCGGGCGATCCGCCGGGCGAAGGCGTCCGGCAGTCCGAGCGCCTCGTCGAAGGGGAGGACGGTCACCGCGTCCGCGCCACCGACCCCGGCACCCAGACAGGCGAGCGTGGTGCGGAGCATGTTCACCCAGGGGTCGCGCCGCGTCATCATCACCGACGAGGTCACCGCGTGCTGCCGCTGCGCACCCGCGCCGGGCGCCCCGCAGGCCTGAGCGACCCGCGCCCACAGCCGGCGCGCGGCCCGCAGCTTGGCGATCGTCAGGAACTGGTCGGCGGTCGCCGCGTAGCGGAACTCCAGCTGCGAGCAGGCCGCCTCGACGGACAGCCCGGCGGCGGTCAGCGCCCGGAGGTACGCCACCCCGGTGGCGAGCGAGAGGCCAAGCTCCTGGGCGGCGCCGCCACCGGCCTCGTGGTAGGGCAGCGCGTCCACGCTCAGCGCCCGCAGCCCCGGCCACTCCCCGGCGCACCGGGCGGCCCACTCGACGGCCGTGGTGAGGTCGGGCTTGGCACCCGTACGGGCCGACCGGCCCAGCGGGTCGATGCCGAGCCCGCCGCGTACGGCCTCCGGGGCGACACCCCGGTCCGCGTACAGCCGCAGCAGCTCCGCCGCCGCATGGGAGTCGTCCCCGGCGTCGAGGGTGAGCGGGGCGAGGTCGAGGAGGACGCCGTCCAGCGCCCGCTCCAGGCCGGAGACGGGTACGCCGCCGGGGCCGCCGACACCGAGCCACAGCGAGGTGACGCCGTTCTCCAGGTCGGCGAGCAGGGCCTCGTTGAGCCGGGCCGGGTCGGTCAGCGCGTGGCGCTGCCGCACGTCCCAGCCGCCTGCCGCGTTCCCGGCAGGTCCGCCGCCCCGGGTGAAGGGCGCGAAGCCGGGCAGCCCGGCCGGGGGCGCGCTGTCCCGGGAGGTGTACAGGGGGCGGGTGATGAGCCCGTCTTCCAGCGTCGTGGACAGGGCTTCCAGCGCGGCCTCACCCGTGACGTCCTTGCCCGACTTGCGCAGCACGCCCTCGACGAGGGTCTGCCACTGGTCCGGGGAGGCGTCAGCGAATTCGGCGGCCAGGGGGAGCCCGTCAGCAGGCAGGACCGTCATGCCCAGATGCTAGGGCAGTCCGGTGACGATCCAGCAGAGGGAGCCGCTGTGACCTATCCCTCTCCGATGCGCGTCCGTGCCCTCACGGAGCGTGTCGCGGGGCAGCCGTGGGCGACTGCCGGACAGTCGGGGTGGTCGTGGGCGGCGGCAGGGCGTGACAGCGGGGTCCGACGGACCAGGTGACGGGTGGCGATCCGGTTCCGCCCTCGGGGGCACCGTCCGCCACCGTCCGACGGACCGGCGGCTTACGGTCGGCCGACGCGTGCCCCGTCATTCGATCGGGCGATGCGGCCGGCGCCCGGGCAGGGCCGGGAGCCGGGTCGGGGGAGGGGGCGGGCAGCGGGCCCCGGTCGTCGGCGGACCGGTCCGCTCCGGCGCTCTCCGTTGTCGAATCGCCCCTGGCGTGCGACGTTGATAGGCAAATGCGTAAAACGTCGGGAAAGAGGCAGTTCATCGTGCAGACCGCCCGGGCCGTCCCGGCCACCACCGTCGTCAACCTGCGGGACCTCGGTGGCATCGCCCTGAGCCACGGCCAGCGGGTGCGGCAGGGCATCCTCCTGCGCTCGGGTCAGCTGAGCGAACTCGATCCGGAGCACGACATGGCGGTCGTCGCGCTCGGTGTCCGTACGGTGGTCGACCTGCGGACCGCCGACGAACGGCACTGGGCACCGGACCGGCTGCCGCCGAGGGCCCGGCTCTTCGTGGCGGACGTACTGGGCGGCAACCCTGGTGTCGCCCCCGCCCGGCTCAGGGCCCTCCTCGCCGATCCGGCCGCCGCGGAGGAGGCGCTGGGAGGGGGAAGGGCCGAGGAGGTCTTCGCGCAGACGTACCGCCAGATGGTGCTCTCCCCGGGAGCCGCGTCCGCCTATCGTGCCTTCCTGGAGACGGCGGCGGACGCGTCGGCCAGGCCGGTGCTCTTCCACTGCACGGCGGGGAAGGACCGCACGGGCTGGGCCACCGCGGTACTGCTGATGATCCTGGGGGCCTCCCGGGAGACCGTCCGGGCCGAGTTCCTCGCGGTGAACCCCGCCGTACGCCTCGCCTTCGCCCCCTCGGTGCAGCGCTTCCTCGACGCGGGCGGCGATCCCGCCATCGCCTCCGCCGTCATCGAGGCACGGCCCCGCTACCTCGACGTGGCGCTGGACGCGGTGGAGGAGAGGTGGGGCGGGCTCGACGGCTATGTGCGCAGCGGGCTGAGGCTGCCGGAACCGGTGGTGGAGCGGCTGCGAGCGGAGCTGACCGTCCCCG
Source organism: Streptomyces sp. NBC_00247 (assembly GCF_036188265.1). NCBI lineage: Bacteria > Bacillati > Actinomycetota > Actinomycetes > Kitasatosporales > Streptomycetaceae > Streptomyces > Streptomyces sp. NBC_00247. The sequence continues at coordinate 7,105,270 of NZ_CP108093.1, forward strand.
TCGGTGTGCCGGTGTAGGCACGGGGCGGCGGTCGGGGAACGCTTGAGCGGCCGGGAGGCACGCGGACGGTGTGTCCGTGTGCCTCCCGGCCGCTCGTGTTCCGGGTGTCGTCCGGGGCCCTTCCGGACCAGGGTCAGACCGCCAGCAGCCGGTCGGTGAGGTCGCGGTAGTGCTGGAGCACGATCCGCAGCTGCTCGGTCCGCTCGCCGTTCCGTGCGCCCGGGCCGTCCGGGTTCTCCTCGGTGCGCAGCGCGGTGCTCCGCTCGGTGAGCGCCTTGACCAGGTTCTCGGTCACGGCGTCCAGAGTGGCACCGGCCTCCCGGACCGCGCGCTGCGGGTCCTCGACGAAGTCGCTGACCGCGTCCCGCATCCGTCGTTCCAGCTCGTCGTGGTCGGCTCCCGCGAGCAGGGCCCCGTCGAGGCCGGAGCCGCGGCCGTTCGCGCCGTTCGCGGCGGTCTCGTGGCGCGTGCCGGCGGCGTCCGTCTTCGCGCCGGGGGTGCGGGGCGAGCCGGTGCGGTCCGTGCCCGTCCCCGCGCCGAGGGACCCGGTGCGGTCCACGCCGGTGGCCTCCGTGCGGCTGCTGCGGGCGGTGTGCTCCGCGTCCGCCGCGTTCTTCGTACCCGTACGGTCCACGCGCTCCGAACCGTCCGTACGCTCGGGGTGGTCCGTCGTGCCACCGCTGCCGGGGCGGTGGGCGCGGCTCCCGTCGGCAGGCGTGGTCTCCACCCCCGCCGCCTTCGTCCTGGGGGCGTGTACGGGCTCGGCGCCCGCCGCGCGCTCCGGAACGGGTGCGGTCCGGGTCCGGTCGGAGGCCTCGGAAGTCACCCCTGAGCGCGCCTTGTCGTCCGTGGAGACCGTGTCGTCCGTGCGGCGGGCGTCTGCCGCCCCGTCGACCCGTTCACCGTTCGTAGAAGATCCGTAAGTCATGACGTCACACTTCCCTTCGCGTCGTGCTGCTTGTCCATGTCCGTCCGGCCCCGCTCGACCTGCTGCCCGGTCGGGTTCCCGAGCAGCGTGTCGAAGAGGGCACGGGCCCCGACGAGGTCCTTGCGCAGTTCCTCGGTGCCCCCCGAACCGTCGCGTGCCCCGTGCACCCGGCGGTAAGCGTCGACGTGCGCGCCGTGGTGGACCGACAGCGCCTCAGCGCGGTCCTCGGCACTGCCCGTCTCCGGGAAACCACGGTCCCGGGAAAGCTCGTCGAGGAGGTCACCGGCCTCGGCGACCGCGTCCTCGGGAGCGTCGACGAACCGCTCCTGCACCCGGGTCCAACGCGCGGTGTACCGCTCCCGCGCCTCCGCCGACAGCGGCTGCGCGCTGATCGAGCCGTGCCGCTTCACCCGCTCCCCGAGCTCCTGCTCGGCAAGCTTGGTGTCGCCCTGGTGGCGGGCGAGTACCCGGTCGTACTCGGGTCCGAAGCGGCGCTTCAGCCCGCCTGCGCCGGTCGCCCGGCCGCGCTGGAGGAAGTAACCGGCGATCGCCACGACGACGACCACGCCAACGATGATCAGTACGGTCGTCATGAGCGCGTCTCCCGCCGTTCGCTGTCCGGTACGCAGTTCTCTCGCACGGTCGTCAACTCCCTCCGATCCGGGCTCCGGCCGGTTGGTCCGGCCGAGCGGGGTGCGTGACGTCGTGTACCCCCGACCGGCGGTTCGAGACAGCGCCGTTCGCACAGAGGTGCTGGGTATCGTGGAAGCGCCGCGACCGGAGTACGGAAGAAGAGGTGTGCCGTGACCGAACGCAAGCCCCCTGGTGTCAGTTTCGACTCGTGGGTGGACCGGCAGATCCACGAGGCCGAGCAGCGCGGTGACTTCGCCTCCCTGCCCGGCTTCGGCAAGCCGCTCCCCGGACTCGGACGTACCTACGACGAGGACTGGTGGATCAAGGAGAAGATGCAGCGCGAAGGTCTCTCGGTCCTCCCGCCCGCCCTCGCTCTGCGCAAGGAGGTGGAGGACGTCCGCCGTGCGATCGCCGAAGCGGTTTCCGAACGCCGGGTGCGGGAACTGATCGGGGCGGTCAACGAGAAGATCGACGAGGCCGTACGGATGCCTCCGCCCGGCCCACCGCTCAACCTCGGGCGCCTCGACGTCGAGAAGACGGTCGGCGAATGGCGCGCGGCGCGCTCCGGCCGCGCCGGTCAGGACGCGTCCGGCCGCTCGTGACGGCCGGCGCGGCCGGCGGGACGCCCGGGTGAGCATCAACGCGTCCGGCGGCTGGGCCGCGTGGCTGCGGCGGATCCACGCACGCTGTCGCCCGAGCGTCCCGTGACCGTTTGCCTCCACCGCCGTTGATCAACGGAGGCCGCACCCGCCCCCACAGTGTCTGAGGGGCGCGCGTCCGCCCGCCGTCCTGTGCGCGGGAGGACGTTTGCGGTGTGGCGAAGGCCGGTGGGCGAAGGCCGGGAACGTACGACCGGAGTACCGAGTGGTCAGCGCCCGAAGTCCTTCGGTGGCTGACCACTTGGTCCGGACGGTGAAGCGGGCATGTGTCAGCCCAGCGTGTACTCCAGAACGTAGGAGTGGCTGCCGTGCTCGGACTGGTCGATCTCGAAGGTACCCGTGATCCCCGCGAGGTCCCCGGAACCTGTTCCCTGGGCCACGCGGATCACTATCTGCTCGCCGTGGCTCCCGGGCGCGCTGTGCTGGAAGACGAACGAGCCTGTGCGGCCGTCGAGTTCGCCGGTGAACCGCTCCACGGCGACATAGGCGGCGGGGCTGCCCGCGCTGTCGGCCACCGACAGCATGTGCACGGTGCTGGTGCCGGCCAGACCGCCTCGGAAGGTCTTGCTCATCCGCACGCGGCCGAGCGCGGCACCCGGGCCTTTGTCGAGCACCTCCGGTTCGAATGACGTGACGTCGAACGATCCACTGGCCTTCGCGGTCATTTTGCAACCCCCAGATCTCGGTCTTCTGTATGGCCCAGCAGCCTCGCACACGGCACTGACATCGATGCCGCCACCCGGCCTCCGGTGGCCGTGGCTCGGGCACCGACCAGCGCACGACGCCCGATCAGGTGGCCGGATCCGAACCCGTCTCCGCGAGGCTGATCGCCGCCCGCCGCATCAGAGCGCGCCGCAACGCGCGAACCTCGTCCTGCGTGCGCGCGGCGCCGTGCACCGCTTGTCGCAAGGTGCGCTCCGACTGTTCCAGGGACCGCTGGAGCCTGTCAGCCTCCTCCCGGACGACAGCGCTCCCGTCCCTGACGGGACCGTTGGACCGGACGAAGTCGGCCAGCGCACTCCGCTTTCGGTACGCCGACATCTGAAGAGCCACGAGAGCATCCGGCACCTGGGGCATCATCCGATCGTCACCACCCGTGCCCAGGCGGACGGCGTGTCGGGAACGCAGCCGGGATCGTCCTCGCCGTGGCCCGCCGGGCGGGAGCGGGGGAAGAGCCCCACCACCGGCCGGCAGGGCGGCCTCGTACTCGGCCGGGGCGTCTGTCCGTCGGTCAGGACCGCGACCACGCCCGGCCGCGGTCTGCGCCGGAGACCCGGCAGCAGCGCCCCGGGAATGCCGGCGGAGCGCCGGGAGGGACGGCCGTAGCTGTAGTCGTCGCCCGCTCCGGAACCGGAGGCGGCAAAGCGGACGGCCGCGCCCAGCAGCCGGTCCAGGGGGCGGTACCTGTCGTGCCCGGTTACGGGGTACCGGGCCGGAGTGAGCGTCAGCCCCGGGCGCAACCCCTGCGCGGCGATCCTGGGCATGCGCCACCGCGGCGGATCCGGGGCCGGTCGACGCAGATCGGTCCGTACCGAGGCCGCGGGTTCCCGGCCGTGGGTACGCGCCAGCCGGCGCAGATCGAGACCGACATCGATACCCGCGGCGGCGCACGCGCCCGCCCAGTCGCCCACGTGCCGACGGGCGGTCGCTTTTTCGATCATGGAGGGCGGCACGGCGAACTCTCGCACGCGCGGCCAGAAGGAGAGCCGGGAGTCTCCGTACGCGATCCGAGTGAGCATCAGCACTCACCTTGCGCGGACGGGTCCCCCAATCTGAAAAGGGAGTGTGCAGTCATGGCGGGGATCCTAACTCCCCCTCCTTCGGGGGCGCCAGAGAGTTTCCGATCATGATGCCGGGCCTCCGCCTCGTCCGGCGGCGAGGGACGGGGGACACGCCGTACGGTCCCTGAGCGACAATTGGCGTCATGGACGCGCGGAGCACCGACCCCGGTGCGGTACTCATCAGGCGGGCCGTCGCCAAGGACGCCAAGCGGCTGACCCGCCTGGTCAGGACGTCGCGGGCGTACGAGGGCCACTGGGCGCCCATGGTCGAGGGGTACCGCGTCGGGCCCGACTACATCGAGGCCCACCGGGTCTTCGTCGCGGTCGCCGGAGCGGGAACCGGTCCCGGTACCGGAGCCGGAACCCCCGTGCTGGGCTTCTACTCCCTGGTGCTCGACACGGGCGAGCCGCACGGCCCCGCCGCCACCGGTGAACTGGACCTCATGTTCGTCGCCGACGCCGCCCAGGGGCGCGGGATCGGCCGCCGCCTCATCGACCACCTGCGTGAGGAGGCCTCCCGGGCCGGCCTGGACGCCGTCCGGGTGGTCTCCCACCCGCCGGCCGAGGGCTTCTACCGCAGTGTCGGCGCCGAACGCACCGGTACCGTTCCCGCGACCCCGCCGTACGTGATGTGGGACCGGCCCGAACTGATGCTCCCCATCGCCTGAGCGGCGCCCGCCCGGGACAGCGAGTCCCGGGGCCGGCATTGAAGCGTCGAACGGCCCGGTGGCCCGACCTTGTCACCGCGCCGCAGCCGGTCCGCGCCCGCCGCACGGGCCGGGAGCCATTCCTCCCACGGGTGACGACTCGATCCGTGACACCACCAGGCGAGGGGGACGTGCTTGCGGTCTGCCGTGGTGCGGCACTGGGGGCCCTCGCCGCCGCGGCGGCGCTCAGGTCGTCAGGCGGTCCAGGAGCGCGGGATGTTCTGCCAGGGCCGATCTCAACATGGCTCGGGCATGGGGCCTGAAGAAGTCGAGGTCGGCCGACCGCCAGTCGATGCCGCCCAGGGGTGGCCGCGGGTCGTACTCGATGAGGAGCTGGACCGTGCGGGCGGTCTGCTCGCCCGCGAGGCGGCCGACCAGGTGGAGGGCCATGTCGATACCGGCCGGCACCCCGGCGGCGGTGAGCACGGGGCCGGCCTCGACCCAGCGTTCGGTGACGGGCGTCGCGCCGAACTTGGCCAGCAGGTCGCGGAATCCCCAGTGAGTGGTGGCCCGGCGACCGTCGAGCAGGCCGGCGGCACCCAGGATCAGGGAGCCGGTGCACACCGAGCCGACGACCTCAGCCGTCCGCGCGGCCCGGCGGATCCAGCTCAGCAGGGGCTCGTCGGCCAGTGTGGCGAGGGTCGGCTCGGTCCCACCGGGCACGATCAGCGCGAAGGACTCGGGGACCTGGTCGAATGGGCGCGCTCAGTGGCCCGCGGCCTGGTCACCTGTCTGCAACGGCCGGGCAACCAGGCACAGATGGGCATGTTCACAGCGGCCCCAGTACTCACGAACAGCCTGGTCGGGCGAGTCGTCGATCACATCGCCGGCCACTTGGCCGGCAACCTGACCGCAACCGCACTGGCAGCCGAGGCGGGGGTGAGCGAACGCCATCTGACCCGCCTGTTCATCGACCACCTTCTTCCGCAGGCCCCCGGCCAGGTGGATTCCCGGTCCCGCCGTCGGCGGGCGGCGCGACCGGGACGCGGCTCAGCCGATCGGGCCGAAGATCTCGGTGCGGTCGAAGTCGGCGTCCGTGCCGTCCAGTCCCGCCCGCGCCAACGCATTGCGCAGCTTCTCGTGCACCCGCTGCGGCTTTCCGCCCGGGGCGATGTCACTGTCGGTCGGCAAGAACGCCCTCCCGTCGCAGCCAGGCCTCGCACGCGGTCGTCCAGGACGCGGTGTGCGGCTCGCGCGCGATGAACTTGTGCGGCTCGCCGCCGTATTCCACGCCGTCGGCCAGGCCGATGCCGTGGCTGCCGCCCGGGTAGACGTGCAGCTCCACCGGTACCGCGGCGGCCGCCAGCGCCCGGGTCCATTCCAGGGCGTTGGGCAGGCCCGGCGGGTCCTGAGCGGTGGCCCATACGAAGGCCGGACACACCGACGCGTCCAGATGCTTGGCCGGGGACAGCTCGTCCTTGATGGGCAGCAGGTCGCCGAGCAGGTTCTCGACCACCGACGGCGGCAGCAGGTCGAGATCGGCCAGCGCATAGGCCAGGATCGCGAAGTCCGGTCGGGGCGGGTCGGCGACGTCCTCCTCGACGGACAGGACCCGGCCGGTCATGAGCAGGCCGGCGAGTTGGCCACCTGCGCTTGATCCGATGACGCCGACCCGGCCGACGTCGAGCCCGTGGTCGCCGTTGCGGATGTGGTCCAAGCCGGCCCGGGCGTCTTCGAGCGGGGCCGGGAACCGGTCCGGCAGCAGCCGGTAGGACAGGACGAACGCGTGGATGCCGAGGCCGGACAGCCAGCGCGCGTAGCCTTCGCCCTCGTGCGGCGGAAGTTCCCGGAATCCGCCGCCGGGCAGGACGAGGACGGCGGGCCGCGGGCCGAAGAACCGGTCCTCGGCAGGGTAAAGCGTGATCCTTTGCGCAATGGGGGTGGGAATGGCCGGAGCCACCTTTCGATACGACGCCTCCATGCCTGACGATCCATCCGCCACCGGCACGCGACGCTGCCCGTAACTATAACTGCCATGACCAGAAGGGCAGTTGTTTCGCGCTGCTGCCATGGTGTCGGGGGAGCGCGCGCAGTCCCCGAGGGCCGCGGGCCGGCGTCGCGGCCTCACCCCGTGTTCTCGTCAACGTCGAGCGCGCCTTGGAATGCCGCCTTCTCGGACAGCCACGCGGCGGCCCCTCCGACGAGGACGCCGGTTACCCGTCACCCGGGACCGGGCTCGCCCCCGTCGTCGCCCACTCGGCTCTCGGCGGTCCGCTCTGGACGGGAACGAGGGCGCTCCGGGTCAGGGACGTCACCTCCGCCTACCCGGGCAAGGGCGACGACCCGGCCCCCGAGAACCTCAGCCTCACCCTCACCACCGGCCGGATCGTGGCGCTGGTGGGGGAGAACGGCATCGGGAAGTCCACGCGGAATCCCGCCCCTGACGCTCCCTCTCACGACCGCGGTACACCCGCCGGAGGGACTGCACCGAGAGGCACCACGCCGGTACGACCATCACGGGATTCACTGGAAGGAGTGAGGGGAAGGCGTAGGGCTCCGGCCGGAGGACGACCCCCGGCAGGCAAGTCGACGAGGGGAGAAGTCCAGTGGCGGTCGCTCGGGACGACGGACGGCAGGAAAGCCCGGAAGAGCGCGCGGACCGGCAATGGGGGGAGCTGCTGCAGGAGCTACGGGTCGCGCAGACCGGCGTGCAGATCCTCTTCGGGTTCCTGCTCGCCGTGGTCTTCCAGCCGCGCTTCGCCGAACTGGCCGAGGCCGACCGGACCATTTACGTCGTCACGGTCATACTGGGCTCTTCGACGGCCGCGGCCCTGATCGGCCCCGTCTCCTACCACCGGCTGCTCTCGGGCCGCCGGATGAAGCCGCAGACCGTCGCATGGGCGGCGCGGCTGACCATACTCGGACTCGTGCTGCTCTTCTGCACCATGTGCAGCGCGCTGCTGCTCATCCTGAGGGTGGCGCTCCACAACCAGCTGGCGCTCTGGCTCGTCGCCGGCATGGCGCTGTGGTTCGCCGTCTGCTGGTTCGTCTTCCCGCTGTGGGCGATCGCCCGCGACAACCGGCAGGAGGCCACGTCATCGGAGTCCTGAACGGACCCCGCGCAGCCCGGATCCCGCCCAGGCCCCTTCTCAGGCTCCGGCGACCTCCGGGCTGCCGACGTCCGTGACGCCGAACACCGCACCGTCGGGGTCGCGGACCACCGCCTCGGTACCGCCCCGGACCTCGTTGACGGCGACGACCGTTCCGCCGGAGCGTCGGACGGCCTCCGCCGTTCCGGTCACGTCCTCCACCAGGAACTGCACCTGCCAGTGAGGGCGCACGACCGGATCGGGTGAAGCCTCCACCGCCCCCGAACTGATCCGTGCCAGGGGGCGCCCCTCGCAGCGCACGATGACCTCTTCGTCCTCGTAGGAGACCTCGCAACCGCCGGGCCGGCCGCTGGCCCAGTCGAGTACCCCGCCGTAGAAGATCGCCGCGTCGAACGCGTTCCGCGTACGCAGACGCAGCCAGGCGTACGAGCGGTCGACGGGTGTGGACCGGGGGGACGGTGGCGTGAGGCGCTCCCAGAGACCGAAGACCGCTCCGTCCAGGTCGGACGCCAGGACCCCGCGCCCTTCGTTGAGCTTCAGCGGTCCCACCGCCACCGTCGCGCTGCGCTCGCGGACCCGCCCGGCCGCGACGTCCGCGTCCTGGACGGCGAAGTACGGCAGCCAGGCGACGGCGGTCTGGTACGAGGACGAGACGCCTCCGATGCCCGCGAGCGGCACCCCGTCGCGCCGGGCGACGGCGAAGTCGGGGCCGAGTTTGCTGGGGTGGAAGGTCCAGCCCAGTGCCAGGCCGTAGAAATGCTGCGCGGCCTCCAGGTCCCGGGTCAGCAGGTTGACCCAGCAGGGTGCCGCCGCGCCGCTCAGCGGCGCGGCGGAGGGGGGTGTACGGGGATCGCTTCCGGTCATCTTCACACTGCCTTCGTCCGGTCGGGCGGGCCCGTCTGCAGACTGCCGCGGGGCCAGAACCAGCGTCGGCCGACCGGACCGGTCCCGCAACACACGACCGGCGGGTTCAGACACCTCCGCGGGGAGGCGCATTGGTGATGTCGAGATAGACGTGCTCGGCCTGGGGCCACGTCCGGTTGATCGTCTCCCTGATGCGGACGGAGACCCGCTCGACCTCCTCGCTGTCGATGCCGGGCGAGAGGTCCACCCGTGCGGCGACCAGGACCGAGTCGAGCCCCAGCCGCATGGTGAGGAGGGACTCGACGCTGTCGATCTCCCCCTGGCGGCCCAGGAACTCCTCGATGCCCCTGCGCAGCGCCGGATCGGCGGACTCGCCGATCAGCTGGTCGCGGGCGTCCCGGCCGAGCCGGAAGGCCACGTACACGAGCAGCAGTCCGATGGCGAGCGAGGCCGAGGCCTCCCAGACGACGTTCCCGGTGACCAGGTGCAGCACCATGCCGGCCATGGCCAGGACCACTCCGACGACGGCGGTGGCGTCCTCCGCGACCACCGTGCGCAGCGCCGGGTCCTTCGCGCCGCCCTTCTCGTCACGCACCTGGAGCAGGGCGCGTACAAGCGAGGTGCCCTCGGCCACCAGCGCCACACCGAGAACGGCCAGGCCGACCGCGTAGCCGGAGGGGCCCGATTCCTCCTCGTGGCTTCGCAGCGCCTCGAAGCCCTGGAAGAAGGAGAAGCAGCCGCCCATGACGAAGATCCCCACGGCGGCCAGCAGGGACCAGAAGTACCGTTCCTTGCCGTAGCCGAACGGGTGACGCGCGTCGGCCGGGCGGCGGCTGCGCCGGAGGGCGGCGAGGAGGAAGACCTCGTTCACGCTGTCCGCCACCGAGTGCGCCGCCTCGGACAGCAGGGCGGGGGAGCCCGACAGGAGGCCGCCCACGGTCTTGGCGGCGGCGATCACCAGATTCGCCGCGAGGGCGACGAGCACGGTGATCCGGGTCCGCCGGTCGGCGTCCTTCCCGTTCACCGCGCCCGCCGCCCCCGGGTCGGGTGCGTCCGGTGGAGCGCCGGTGGTCCGGCGCTCGGTGCGTATGCCCTCAGTCACGGGGCCGGTCGCTCTCCGGCGGGGTGCTGCCGGTGCCGTGCTCCCCGAGCTCGTAGGGGGACAGGGCCGTGCCGTCGCCGGGGAAGCGGTCCTCGCCGTGCACGTTCTCCTGCTGGATGTGCGAGCGATGGGCCGGCGGGACGGGCTGTTCGTCGGCGCGCGGGGGCGGCAGTTCCTTGTCGCGGCGGCGCATGCCGAACCAGAAGGCGCCGATGAGCAGGGCCACGACAGCGACCGCGGCGATGATGAGGCCGGCTCCCAGCGCTCCCGATACGGCGAGCGTGGAGGATGCGGCGGCCTGGGCTCCGTTCGATACGTCCATGCATGCCGGATACCCCGGATGCGCACCGTCAGACAGTCATTCATTTGAATTCATGTTTTGTAGCTATATGACCGGATAAGTGTTTTGCATGGTGAAAATTGGCTACACGATGATGACCGAGCAGACCGGCCCCCGTGAGCTGGTGGCGGACGTCGTGGCCGCCGAGCGCGCGGGCTTCGACTTCTCCGTCACCTCCGACCACTACTTCCCCTGGTTGTCCGAACAGGGCCACGCCCCGTACGCGTGGACCGTGCTCGGCGCCGCCGCTCAGGCCACCTCCACCATCCCGCTCATGACGTACGTGACCTGCCCGACCGTGCGCTACCACCCGGCCGTCGTCGCACAGAAGGCGGCGACGCTCCAGATCCTCTCCGAGGGCCGATTCCGGCTGGGGCTCGGCTCCGGCGAGAACCTCAACGAGCACGTCACCGGCGCCGGGTGGCCGCGCGCCCGGGTCCGGCTCGACATGCTGGAGGAGGCCGTGCGGATCATCGGTGCCCTTTTCGACGGAGGGGTGGTGAACCATGCCGGTACCCACTTCCAGGTGGAGAACGCCCGGCTGTGGGACCTTCCGGAGACCCGGGTGCCGATCGGGATCGCCGTCTCCGGACCGAAGTCCTGCGCGATCGCGGGCGAGCTGGCGGACCTCGTCGTCGCCACCGAGCCGAAGGCGGACCTGCTCGACGCCTTCGCCCGCCAGGGCGGCGCGGGGAAACCCTCGGTCGGCCAGCTTCCCGTCTGCTACGACCCCGACCGGAGCGCCGCCGTGGCCCGGGCGCACGAACAGTTCCGCTGGTCCCTGGGCGGCTGGAAAGTCAACTCCGAACTGCCCGGACCGGACGGATTCGACCAGGCCACCGCGTACGTACGTCCCGAGGACGCCGCTGACGCGATCCCCTGCGGGAGTGACGTGGACGAGTTCACCGAGGCGGTACGCGCCTACCGCGACGCGGGCTTCACCGAGATCGCCCTCATCCAGGTCGGCGGCGCGCACCAGCAGTCCTTCATCTCCTGGGCCGAGAAGAAGCTGCTGCCCGCGCTCCGCTCCCTGTAGCCCGCCCCATGTCTGCTCGGCGGGTTCCCGGGCAGGACACCGGGACGGGCAATGCGCCGACTGCCGTACCCGTGTCGCCGACTTCCGGCCACGGGGCGAGCCTGGGAGCGGGCCGGCTCCGCCGCGTCCGGCTCCCGAGAAAGGAACCATGGTGAACACCAGCGACAAGGCCGCCTCCGGGCATCAGGAGAACTACGACGTCCTGGTCTCGCTGAGCGAATGCACGACCGACGACGCGAGCACCGTGTTCGAGGTGCTCCGCCGGGCCTTCACCTCCGACCGGTCCGCCGCCGACTCGCCCGCCGACGCGAACGGGCCCCGCCCGACCGTGTGGTCAGCCACCGTCGACGTCTCCACGCAGAAGGAGTCCGCGGGCCCCGCCTCACTCGCCGGGGAGGTCACCCTCGACGCCCAGGGCGGCTACTGGGCCGTCGACCGGCTCCGGGCGCGTCTCGCAGAGGTGTTCTCGGTGGAGGACGTCGGAACCGCGGCGGGGGACCAGGAAGAGGAAGTCAGGCTGCGGCTCACCAGCCGCTGACGCGCCCGGCCCGCACCGCCACCGTCCGGCCGGACAGAACGGAAGGCAACCGCACATGGAACACCACCGGCCGGACGAGGACCCGGAGAGCCCGCTCTCCCGGCGCGCACCGGAGGACGGCAGACTCCCCGTCCGTTCCCCCGTCACCCTCCACGTCAACGGCGCGACCAGGACGGTGACGCTCGACCACCGCACCACACTCCTGGACGCGCTGCGCGAACACCTCGGGCTCACCGGGACGAAGAAGGGCTGCGACCACGGGCAGTGCGGGGCCTGCACCGTCCTCGTCGACGACCGCCGGGCCAACAGCTGCCTGCTGCCGGCCGTCGCCCAGGACGGTGCCCGCGTCACCACGGTCGAGGGACTCGCCGAGGACGGCCGGCTCCACCCCGTGCAGGAGGCGTTCGTGGACCGCGACGCCCTTCAGTGCGGCTACTGCACCCCTGGCCAGCTCTGCTCCGCCGTCGGCATGCTCGCCGAGGCCGAGGCCGGCTTCCCCTCCCACGCCACCCCTGCCGCCGCCCTCGCCGAGGGAGGCCCCGTCGCCCTCGGTCCCGAGGAGATCCGCGAGCGGATGAGCGGCAACCTCTGCCGGTGCGGCGCCTACCCCCGCATCGTCGACGCGATCCAGGACGTGGCCCGATGAGACCCTTCGGATACCTGCGCCCCGCCTCCGTCGCCGAAGCGGTACGAGCGGCGGCGGAGAACCCCGGCGCCCGGTTCCTCGGCGGCGGGACGAATCTGGTCGACCTGATGAAGCTCGGCGTCGAAACACCGGGCGTCCTGATCGACGTCACCCGGCTGCCCCTGGACCGCACCGAACCCACCCCCGAGGGCGGGCTGCGCATCGGGGCGACCGTCCGCAACAGCGATCTCGCCGCCCACCCCTTCGTACGGCAGCACTACCCGGTCCTCACCCAGGCGCTGCTCGCCGGGGCGTCCGGACAGCTGCGCAACGTCGCCACCACCGGCGGCAACCTCCTCCAGCGCACCCGCTGCCCGTACTTCCAGGACGTGTCCAAACCCTGCAACAAGCGCGTCCCCGGCACCGGTTGCCCCGCGCGCGAGGGCGCCCACCGGGACCTCGCCGTCCTCGGCCACTCCGAGAGCTGCGTCGCCACCCACCCCTCCGATCTGTCGGCCGCCCTCGCCGCCCTCGGCGCCACCGTCCTGCTCCACGGGCCCGAGGGCGAACGGGCCGTCCCCCTCGCCGGATTCCACCGGCTGCCGGGGGAGAACCCGGACCAGGACACCGTGATCCGCCCCGGCGAACTCATCACCGCGGTGACCCTGCCCCCGAGCCCCGAAGGGTCGGAGCAGCTCTACCGCAAGGTCCGCGACCGTGCCTCGTACGCCTTCGCACTCGTCTCCGTGGCCGCCGTCCTCACGGTGCGCGACGGCCACGTCCGGCACGCCGCCCTCGCCTACGGCGGCCTCGCGCACCGCCCCTGGCGGGCCATCACCGCCGAGGCGGTGCTGCGGGGAGCACCCGCCACGGCCGAGACCTTCGCGCGCGCGGCCGACACCGAACTCGCCGCCGCCCGGCCGCTGCGCGACAACGCCTTCAAGGTCGGCCTCGCCCGCAGGCTGACCGTCGACGTACTCACCGAACTCACCGGGCGGACCGCCGCTTCCCGTTCCGTCTGACCTGCGCCCCCGACCCGCCTGAGGACCCGTCATGAGCCACGCCGCCCAGCCGCTCGGAGCACCCGTCGTCCGCCGCGAAGCCCGGGAGAAGGTCACCGGGGCGGCGCGCTACGCTGCGGAGCACACCCCGCCCGGCTGCCTCCACGCCTGGCCCGTCCCCGCGACCGTGCCCAAGGGGCGGGTGACCGCGGTCCGGACCGCCGACGCGCTCGCCCTCCCCGGTGTGCACACCGTGCTCACCCACGACAACGCCCCCCGCCTCCACACCCCCGACGACCCGACCCTCGCGGTGCTCCAGGACGACCGGGTGCCGCACCGGGGCTGGTACGTCGCTCTGGTGGTCGCCGACAGCCTCGAAGTGGCCCGGGCCGGAGCCGACGCCGTGGTCGCCGAATACGCGCGAGAGACGCACGACGTCGTACTCACCGAGGACCACCCCGGGCTGTACACCCCCGAGAAGGCCAACGGCGGCTTCCCGGCCGTCCGCGAACGCGGCGACTTCGCGCGGGCCTTCGAGGACGCCGAGAACCGGATCGACACGGTGTACCGGATCGGCCCCCTGCACAACCACCCCATGGAGCCGCACGCGACCACCGCCCGGTGGGAGGACGGCCGGCTGACCGTCCACGACTCCAGCCAGGGCTCCGGCACGGTCCGCGACACCCTGGCCGCCGTCTTCGGGATCGACGCGGACCGGGTGACCGCGATCTCCGAACACGTCGGCGGCGGCTTCGGCTCCAAGGGCACCCCGCGCCCCCAGGTGGTGCTCGCCGCGATGGCAGCGCTGCACACCGGCCGGCCCGTGAAACTCGCCCTGCCGAGGAAGCAGCTGTCCGCCGTCGTCGGCCACCGCGCGCCCACCGTGCACCGCGTCCGGATCGGCGCCGACGACGACGGCGCGATCACCGCCCTGAGCCACGAGGTCGAAACCCACACCTCCACCGTCAAGGAGTTCGTGGAGCAGGCCGCCGTACCCGCCCGGATCATGTACGCCTCCCCGCACAGCCGGACGGCCCACCGCGTGGCCGCCCTCGACGTGCCAAGCCCCTCGTGGATGCGCGCCCCGGGTGAGGCGTCCGGGATGTACGCCCTGGAGTCCGCGATGGACGAACTGGCGTGCGCGCTCGGCATCGACCCCGTCGAGCTGCGGGTGCGCAACGAACCCGCCACCGAGCCCGACTCCGGGAAGCCGTTCAGCAGCCGCGGCCTGGTCGCCTGCCTGCGCGAGGGCGCCGAGCGCTTCGGCTGGTACGACCGCGACCGGCGGCCCGCCTCCCGGCAGGACGGCCGCTGGCTGATCGGCACGGGCGTGGCCTCGGCGACGTACCCCGTACTCGTCGGGCCCTCCTCGGCCACCGCGCACGCCGCCGCGGACGGGAGCTGCCTCGTCGAGGTGAACGCCACGGACATCGGTACGGGCGCCCGTACCGTCCTCGCCCAGATCGCGGCCTCGGCGCTCGCCATCCCCGTCGACCGGGTCCAAGTCGCCGTCGGCGACAGCGGTCTGCCCACCGCGCCGCTCGCCGGCGGCTCCTCGGGCACCGCCTCCTGGGGCTGGGCGGTGCACAAGGCCGCCGCCGGTCTCGCCGCCCGGCTCGCCGCGCACCGCGGGCCGCTGCCCGCCGAGGGGATCACGGTGCGCGCCGACACGTCAAAGGAGACCGGCGCGGAGTCCCCGTACGCCCGGCACGCCTTCGGCGCCCACTTCGCCGAGACCGCCGTCGACTCGCTCACCGGCGAGATCCGGGTGCGCCGGCTGCTCGGCGTCTACGCCGCCGGACGCATCCTCAACTCCCGAACCGCGCGCTCCCAGTTCATCGGGGGCATGGTCATGGGCATCGGGATGGCGCTCACCGAGGGCAGCACCATGGACCCGGTGTTCGGCGACTTCACCGAGAGTGACCTCGCCGCCTACCACGTACCGGCCAACGCCGACGTGCCGGCGGCCGTCGAGGCGCACTGGATCGACGAGGACGACCCCCACCTCAACCCCATGGGCAGCAAGGGCATCGGCGAGATCGGGATCGTCGGCACCGCCGCCGCCATCGGCAACGCCGTCCGCCATGCCACCGGGGCACGGCTGACCGAACTGCCGCTCACCCCGGACAAGGTCCTGCCGTACCTGCCGTGAGGGCCGCCGAGGGCGCCTCCTACCCCGTGGGCGCCGCGCCCACCAGCGGCGACGGCCAACTGTTGCGCACCCGGACCAGCGGCGTCACCCTGAGGAGTGACACAGAAGTGATGACCGCTCACGCTTCGTGCTCAGGGGCCGTCGGTACTTCCACGACGGAGACGCACGTGGGCCTCGCGGTGAGGAGCCCCGACGATGACCGTTCCACTCGACCGGCACTACCTGGTCGAACTGCAGGTGTCGGCAGAACGCGTTTCCCAGCTGCGGCGCATCGTCGCGGCACACCTGCGCCACTGGAATCTCGAACTGCACGTCCGCCCGGTCTGCCGGGCGCTGGGGGAACTTCTGACCAACGTCCACCGGCACGTCGGCGGCGACAACGAGTGCGTCGTCGAGCTCCGCTGGACCGGCCGCCATCTTACGGTGGCCGTGGCCGACAACGGCGAGGGGATGCCGAGGCTGCTCGCCACCGGCGGCGGACTGAGCCGGGTCATGGCGCTCAGCGACAGCTGGGGCACCTGCCGGACGGACGACGGCAAAGTCGTCTGGTTCACCCGGTACGCCGAGGTGCCCCGCCCGGCCCGCCTGCTGCCCCGTGCGCCGCTCGACACGACCCCCGAGGCCCGTCCGCTGCCTTCGGCGGCGGCTCCCGCCTGACCGCTCTCCTCCTCCCCGCCCGGCCGATCCGGATCGCGTGCCCCCGGCGCGCATGATCCGCGACGGCCGGGTAGGTGCTGCGACGGGCCCGCGTTGCGCCGGGCGCGAAGGCGCGGGACGGTCGAAGAACCCAGGCAAGGAGGCCACAGCCATGCCCATCGCGACGGTCAACCCCGCGAACGGCGAAACGCTGAAGACATTCGACGCGATCGGCGAGGAGGAGACCGAACGACGGATCGCCACCGCGTACGCCACTTCCCGCACCTACCGCACCACGGAATTCGCCGAGCGGGCCGCCCTGCTGGAGAAGGCCGCCGACCTGCTGGACGCGGACCGCGACGCCATCGCCCGCACGATGACCCTCGAAATGGGCAAACCGCTCGCGGCGGCCCGCGCCGAGGCCGCCAAATGTGCCAAGGCCATGCGCTGGTACGCGGCCAACGCCGAACGGCTGCTGGCTGACGAACACCCCGCCGACGACGACGTCAGGGACTCCGGAGCCACCCGCGCCCGGGTCCACTACCGGCCGCTCGGCGTCGTCCTCGCCGTGATGCCGTGGAACTTCCCGCTCTGGCAGGTGGTCCGCTTCGCGGCGCCCGCGCTGATGGCGGGCAACGTCGGGCTCCTCAAGCACGCGTCGAACGTCCCGCAGACCGCCCTCTACCTCGGCGACCTGTTCCGCCGGGCCGGCTTCCCGGCCGGCGCCTTCCAGACGCTCCTGATCGGTTCCGGCGCCGTCGAGGCGGTCCTGCGCGACGACCGGGTCGCGGCCGCCACCCTCACCGGCAGCGAGCCCGCGGGCCGCTCCGTCGCCGCGACCGCCGGCGACACGGTGAAGAAGACCGTCCTCGAACTCGGCGGCAGCGACCCCTACCTCGTCATGCCCTCCGCCGACGTCGAACGGGCGGCGAAGACCGCCGTCACCGCCCGGGTCCAGAACAACGGCCAGTCCTGCATCGCCGCCAAGCGGTTCATCGTCCACACCGACGTGTACGACGCCTTCGCCGAACGCTTCACCGCCGCCATGGACGCCCTCACCGTGGGCGACCCGCTCCAGGAAGCCACCGATGTCGGCCCGCTCTCCACCGAGCAGGGCCGCGCCGACCTGGAGGAACTCGTGGACGACGCCCTCGGCAGGGGCGCGGAGGCCCTCTGCGGCGGCGGACGGCCGCGGGGCCTCGGCGGAGAACTCGAACAGGGCTGGTTCTACGCGCCCACCGTCCTGGCGGGCATCACCCCGCAGATGCGGATTCACCGCGAGGAGACCTTCGGCCCGGTGGCCACCCTCTACCGGGTCTCCGGACTCGAAGAGGCCCTGGAGATCGCCAACGACACCCCCTTCGGCCTCAGTTCCAACGTCTGGACCCGGGACCCGGACGAGATGGAGGCCTGCGTCCGCGACCTGGAGGCCGGCGGCGTCTTCTTCAACGGCATGACCGCCTCCCACCCCGCACTGCCCTTCGGCGGGGTGAAGCGCTCCGGCTACGGCCGCGAGCTCGCCGGCCACGGCATCCGTGAGTTCTGCAACGCGACCACCGTCTGGTACGGCCCCACGGGGGACGACGGCGCGTGACCCGGCCCCGCCCGTCGCCGACCGCCGCCCCGTACCCCGCCCACTGCCGGGCCGGCCGTCGCAGCCGGCCCGGCGCCATGTCCGACTCCCAGGAGGAGAATCCCTCGTGACCAGCACCGCCGGGCACCCGGCACCCTCTGACGCCCCGCCCGGCTCCACCGCGCCCGTCTCCACCACACTGGGCGACGACGAACTCGCCGCCCTCGACGCCCACTGGCGGGCCGCCAACTACCTCGCGGCGGGACAGATCTACCTCATGGCGAACCCGCTGCTGGAACAGCCGCTCGTCCGCGAGCACATCAAACCGAGGCTGCTGGGCCACTGGGGCACCTCACCCGGACTCAACCTCGTCCACACCCACCTCAACCGGGTGATCAAGGCGCGGAACCAGCGGACGCTCTGCGTCTGGGGACCCGGACACGGCGGCCCCGCCGTACTCGCCAACTCCTGGCTGGAGGGCAGCTACTCCGAGACGTACCCCGACATCGGCCGGGACGCCGAAGGCATGGGGGCACTGTTCAAGCAGTTCTCCTTCCCCGGCGGAGTGCCGAGCCACGTGGCGCCGGAGACACCCGGCTCCATCCACGAGGGCGGCGAGCTGGGTTACGCCCTCGCCCACGCCTACGGCGCCGCCTTCGACCACCCCGACCTGCTCGTGGCCTGTGTCATCGGCGACGGCGAGGCCGAGACCGGACCGCTCGCGACCTCCTGGCACTCCAACAAGTTCCTCGACCCGGTGCACGACGGAGCCGTCCTGCCGATCCTCCACCTCAACGGATACAAGATCGCCAACCCGACGGTGCTCGCCCGCATCCCCGAGGACGAACTCGACCAGCTGCTGCGCGGATACGGCCACGACCCGATCCACGTGAGCGGCGACGACCCCGCCGAGGTCCACCGCGCACTGGCCGCCGCGCTGGACGCGGCGCTCGACCGTACCGGCGAGATCCAGCGCGCCGCACGGGGCGGACGGTCCACCGGGCGCCCCCGCTGGCCGATGATCGTCCTGCGTACGCCCAAGGGCTGGACCGGGCCGGAAGAGGTCGACGGGCTGCCCGTCGAAGGGACCTGGCGCGCCCACCAGGTCCCGCTCTCCGGAGTCCGCGACAACCCCGACCACCTGCGGCAACTGGAGGCGTGGCTGCGCTCCTACCGGCCCGAAGAACTCTTCGACGACGCTGGCCGCCCCACCGCCCAGGTGCTCGCGGCGATCCCCGAGGGCGACCTCCGGCTCGGCGCCACCCCGTACGCAAACGGCGGACTGCTGCTGCGTGACCTCCCGGTGCCCCCGCTGGACGAGCACGCCGTCACCGTCGACAAGCCCGGTGCCTCGTCCCACGAACCCACCCGGGCGCTCGGCCGGCTTCTCGAAGGCGTCATGGAGGCGACGTCGGAGCGCCGGGACTTCCGGCTCGTCGGCCCGGACGAGACCGCGTCCAACCGGCTCGACGCCGTGTACGGCGCGACCGGCAAGGGCTGGCAGGGAAAGATCCTCCCGACCGACGAACACCTCGCCCGGGACGGCCGGGTCATGGAGATCCTCTCCGAACACCTCTGCCAGGGCTGGCTGGAGGGCTATCTGCTCACCGGGCGCCACGGGCTCTTCTCCAGCTACGAGGCGTTCGCCCACATCGTCGACTCGATGGTCAACCAGCACATCAAGTGGCTGCGCACCTCGCGACGGCTGCCCTGGCGCCGCCCCGTCGCCTCGCTCAACTACCTGCTCAGTTCGCACGTCTGGCGCCAGGACCACAACGGCTTCTCCCACCAGGACCCCGGGTTCGTCGACCACATCCTCAACAAGAGCCCCGAGGTCGTGCGCGTCTACCTGCCGCCCGACACCAACACCCTGCTCTCCACCGCCGACCACGTGCTGCGCAGCCGCGACTACGTCAACGTGGTCGTCTGCGGCAAGCAGCCGACCTTCGACTGGCTGACCATGGACCAGGCGCGCGTCCACTGTGCCCGTGGCGCCGGGGTGTGGGAATGGGCGGGCACCGAGGACGGAAGCCGCGAACCCGACGTGGTGCTCGCCTGCGCGGGGGACGTCCCCACCCTGGAGACCATGGCCGCCGCCGACCTGCTCCGGCGCCACCTGCCCGACCTCGCCGTACGCGTGGTGAACGTCGTGGACATGACCCGACTTCTGCCCCACGGCGAACACCCGCACGGCATGCCCGACAACGAGTACGACGCGCTCTTCACCCGGGACAAGCCGGTCATCTTCGCCTACCACGGCTATCCCTGGCTGATCCACCGCCTCGCCTACCGCCGGGCCGGCCACGCCAACCTCCACGTGCGCGGCTACAAGGAGGAGGGCACGACCACCACCCCCTTCGACATGGTGGTCCGCAACGACCTCGACCGGTACCGGCTCGTCATGGACGTGGTCGACCGGGTGCCCGGACTCGGTGTCCGCGCGGTCGCCGTACGCCAGGCCATGGCCGACGCGCGGACCCGCCACCACGCCTACATCCGCGAGTTCGGCGAGGACATGCCGGAGGTGACCGACTGGACCTGGACCGGCTGACCCGACGGGTACCTTCCGGGGCCGCCCGCACGCCGGGGCGGCCCCGGCCCGGTCTGCGCACGCCGTCGGCGGTCAGCGATCATGGCCGGGCCGAACGCCCGTCCTCAGGAGAGCCGAACCGATGACACTGCGCTGCGCCGTACTCGACGACTACCAGTCCGTCTCCACCACGGCCGCCGACTGGTCCCCGCTGGCAGGCCGGGTGGACATCGTCCCCTTCCCGCAACACTTCGCCACCGAGGACGAACTCGCCGCGGCGATCGAGAACTTCGACATCGTCGTGACCCTGCGCGAACGCGTCCCCTTCCCGGCGCGCCTGCTCGACCGGCTGCCGAGGCTGCGCCTCCTCGTCGCCTCCGGCATGCGCAACACCGTCATCGACCACGCGGCCGCCGCGCGCAAGGGAGTCACCGTGTGCGGGACCGCCAGCTCCTTCGCCCCGCCGGTCGAACTCACCTGGGCCCTGCTGCTGGGCCTCGCCCGCGGACTCGTCCCGGAGGCTACCGCGCTGCGCGCCGGGGGACCCTGGCAGTCGAGCGTCGGCGCCGACCTGCACGGGCGGCGCCTGGGGCTGCTCGGACTCGGCAGGATCGGCAGCCGGGTCGCCGCGGTCGGGCTCGCCTTCGGCATGGACGTGATCGCCTGGAGCCCGAACCTGACCGACGAGCGGGCGGCAGAGGTGGGCACGCGACTCGCCGCCTCCAAGGAGGAACTGCTCGCCACCAGCGACTTCGTCTCCGTCCATCTGGCGCTGGGCGAGCGGAGCAGGGGCCTGATCGGCGCCCCGGAGCTGGCGCTGATGGGCCCGGACGCCTACCTCGTCAACACCTCCAGAGCCGCCATCGTCGACCAGGACGCCCTGCTCGCGGCCCTGCACGCCGGAACCATCGCGGGCGCCGCCGTCGACGTCTTCGACACCGAGCCCCTCCCGGCGGACCATCCGATGCGCACCGCGCCGCGCCTGCTGGCCACCCCGCACCTGGGGTACGTCTCCCGCGCCAACTACGCGCGCTACTACGGCGAAGCGGTCGAGAACATCGAGGCGTACCTCGCGGGCGCACCGGTCCGGCTCCTGAGCCGTGTCTGACCGTTCCCGCCGATCCGCCGCCGCCCACGGTCGGACACGGCCCCTGGGGCGTGAGCCGGACCGGGCCGGTCGCGGGGCAGTGCTCAGTAGCGCAGCACCGCCGCGATCCGGTGGTGCTCGTTCAGGGTGTCGTCCGGGAGGAACACGACCTCGGCCCCGCTGTCGAGGGCGGCTTCGACGAGTTCGTCCACCACGTCCTCGCGTACCGTCTCGTCGCCCGGGGCCACCTCCTCGTCACCGAGGGGCACGAGGTGCCCCTCGGTCAGCCGCGCCGTCTCCTGGAAGTGTTCCTCCACCACGACCAGCCCGGCGCGGCCCTCCCGCACGGCGGTCCACACCTCGTCGAGCCCGCCCGCGAAGGTCTTGGCCCCGCGCGCACCGTCCAGCCGGGCGCGCACCTCGCCGGCGCGGCGTTCCGCGTGCTCCGCCATCGCCGTACCGAGTTCCGCCAGCAGGGCAGCCGGCGTGATGTCGGCGGGCGCCCCCTTGGCGACCCGGCCGACGGCCGCGTGGGCGCCTTCGCCGGCGTCGTCCAGGAGCGCGAGCGCGGGCGGCAGGCCGACCAGGTACAGGGGACGCGGGTCGGCGGCGAGTACGGCGCGCAGTTTCTCGTCCGCCGTACGGAAGAACTGGCGGGTCTCCTCGTCGGTGTACGTGCTCGGGGTGTCCCCGATCCGCTCCATCCGCTGCGGATTGGGTGCCTCGCTGGGGGCGGTCAGCGGGAAACCCCCCTTCTCCTCCAGGTGCACGGAGTCCGCCGTGCCGCCCCAGAGGGCCGCGTGGTCGGCGGCGACGGTCAGCGCCCAGTACGGCTGCGACTGCGCCTTGGCCGCGACCAGGTTGCGGGTCAGATAGGTGTCGCTCAGCACCACCCGCTCGGGGGCGGTACGGGGCAACTGCCAGATCTGGTACTCCTCCGTGCTCACGAGGAGCACCAGGGATTCCAGAGCCCTGCGCGCGTCCACCTCGGCGACCGCCCGGTCCAGCTGCGCCCGCAGCGCGGCGGCGGTCTCGCGCGACACCCGCGGATCGGCCTCCAGCCGGCTCGTCGCCCCGGCGACCAGATTGCGCAGCCGTACGGCGTCCTGGGCGTTGTCCGGAGCGCGGCGATGCGTGGGCATCGTCAGGGACAGGACCGGATAGGTGCGGGTCGTCCGCAATTCCTTGAGCACTCCGGTGGTCAGGGCGTCCGTGTCCATCGTTCCCTCCCAGGGGTTCGATTCCGGTGGAGGGCCGGCGCGGCGTGCCGCGGGGCCCGGGCCGTTCCCCGCTCCAGGTGACGGAAGGCCCGACGAGTCAATTCATACCTTTTGATCCTAATATGGGCCAATTAGTAGATGTCGCGCTCGTGCTCGGGAGGCAGCGGTATGTCCACCCTCACCGTGTGGAAGTTCCGGACGGCGGACGCCGCGGAGGACGTGGAGGCGTCGCTCACGTCCCTGCAGAAGGAAGGGCTGATCAGGATCATCGATGCGGCGGTGGTCAGCTGGCCCGCCGGCCGCGCGAAGCCCCGTACCCGACAGCTGCGCAGTCTGGTCGGCGCGGGGGCTCTCGGCGGCACCTTCTGGGGAATGCTCTTCGGGCTGCTCTTCCTGATGCCGCTGCTCGGCGCGGCCATCGGCGCCGCAGCCGGGGCGCTGGGCGGCAAGCTCGCCGACGTGGGGATCGACGACGACTTCATCGACGAGGTCAAGGAGCAGGTCACGCCCGGGACTTCCGCGCTCTTCCTGCTCACCGTGGACGAGGTCACCGACCGCATCGGCGCCGAGCTCCCCGGCGGTGGCGCCGAGCTGCTCCACAGCAACCTGGACGCGGCGAGCGAGGAGAGGCTCCGCAGCGTCTTCGCCGAGGGCCCCGGAGCCACCGACGGGGACAGGTGAGTCCGGCCGGCGCGGAGCCGCCCGGGGCGCGGTCGGCGTCGGGGGAGCGGCTCGGGGCGCGGTCCGGGGAGCCGTTTCCCTCGGACGGCGCCGGACCGGGGGCCGCCGGTGCGGTGACCGTCGCCCTCGGCGAGCTGCGGGCGCGGTTCGCGGGGATGAGGCAGGGCGAAGTGGCCTCGTACATCCCCGAGTTGTCCCGGGTCGACCCGGACGCCTTCGGACTCGCCCTGGTCAGCATGGACGGTCACGTCTACAGCGCGGGCGAGGCGCGTACCCCCTTCACCGTGCAGTCCGTCTCCAAGCCGTTCGTCTACGCCTTGGCGCTGGCCGAGCTGGGGCTGGACGAGGTGTCGGCCTGGGTCGGGTCGGAGCCCAGCGGTGAGGCGTTCAACGCCATCAACCTGGAGCGTGGAACCGGCCGGCCGGCCAACGCCATGGTCAACGCGGGAGCGCTGGTCGCCTCCTCGCTGGTCCCGGACACCCCGGAGCATCCGCGGTTCGAGCGCATCCTGACGTTCCTGGGCCGGTTCGCGGGACGGGCCCTGGACGTCGACGAGGCGGTGTACCGCTCCGAGTCCGCGACCGGTGACCGCAATCGGGCGCTCGCCTACCTCGTCCGCAGCGCCGGAGGGCTTCCCGTCGATCCGGTCACCGCCACCGGGACGTACTTCCGGCAGTGCGCGGTACGGGTGACCGCCGTGGATCTCGCGGTCATGGCGGCCACCCTGGCGCACGGCGGTGTCAACCCGGTGACGGAGGACCGGGTCGTGTCCGAGGAGGTGGCGGCCCAGGTACTGGCCGTCATGGCCACCTGCGGGATGTACGACGCGTCGGGGGAGTGGCTGCTGCGCGTGGGACTGCCGGCCAAGAGCGGGGTCTCGGGCGGTCTGATCGCCGCCGGGCCCGCGCGATTCGGGCTCGCCGCCTACAGCCCGCCGCTCGATGCCGCGGGGACCTCGGTGCGCGGGCGGGCCGCTTTCGCCGCCCTCTCGGAACGCCTCGGACTCCATCTGATGCTCAACCCCGCGCTGCCCGGGTCCACCGTCACACTCGTCACCACGGGCGAGGACCCGCCGCCCGGCGGCGGCCGGGCGGCGGAGGGGCGAGTGGCGGTCGTGGCCGCTCAGGGATCGCTGGACTTCACCGCCGCCGAACGGGTGCTGTACGGACTCGACGAGGCCGGCTCCGGCGGCGCCCCGTCCGTGGTGCTGGATCTGCGGCAGGTGAACGGGATCGAGCCGGTGGCGTACGCGATGCTCCGGCAGGGGCTGGCCCGGCTGGAGCGGGCGGGCCACCACGTGGCCCTGGTCGATCCGGCCGGGCGGCTGGGCGCCCCGTACGGCGTCGGCGCCGCGCCCGGTGACGGATTCCCGGCTTCCGCCGGTGGTGCGCGGCCGGGGGACGACGGCCCGCCGTCCGCCGGACCGCCGAACTTTCCCTCGCGCGACGAGGCGGTGGCGCGGTGTGCGCGGGAGGACGGCGAGCGGGGGACCTGAACGGCGAGCCCGCTGCCCGGCCGTGTTCCGGGCCGCCACCGGCCGATGGCGGCGCCGGCCCGGAACGGCGGGTCTACCAGATCGACTCGACCCATTCCGGGTGGTCGATGAACGGGTTCCGGTTGTGCTGGTACTGGGTGTATATGACCTCGTTGCGGTTCTTCTCGAACGCGCTCGGCGGGTCCTCCTGGCTCCATTCCTTCAGTACGGAGAGCTTGCCGATGTTCGGCGCCGAGCCGTTGTTCACCTTCTCGTTGGGCTCCAGGTCGGCCCAGGCGTCGTCGCCCTCGTAGCGCACCGCCATGTAGAGGATCATCCGCGCGACGTCACCCTTGTCGGCGTCGCGGGGTTCGAAGGAGTCGCCGTCGGTGTAGTTGCCCGGAGCGCCGGACACCTGACTGCCGCCGTTGTCGAAGTCCTTGTTGCCCCGGATGGAGTTGACCTGGACGTCGGCCGGCCGCAGATGGTGCAGGTCGGTACCGGGGCCGGTCGCCGTACCGAAGTCGCCGTGCGACTTGGCCCAGACGTGCTCACGGTTCCACTGGCCGACGTTCCCGCCGTTGTCGTCCTCGGACTGGGACTCGCCGGTGTACAGAAGGATGACGTTGTCCGGGTCGGTGGGGTCCTCGTCGGTGTCCTTCAGCGCCTCCCAGACCTGGCTGTAGGAGACCTTGGTCTGGCTGCTGATGATGGTGTGCAGGGCTGCCTTGAGGGCGGTGCCGGACTTGCCGAGGGCGTTGGCGTAGTAGGTGTCGTCCAGGGTGGTAGTGGGCGCCACCGCCGCGACGGACGCCGGGGTGCTGTCGGCGGGAGCGGCCGGGGCGGCCGCGCCGGTGCCGGCGAGAACGGCGACGGAGGCGAGGGCGGCCAGGAGTGGACGCGCGTAGATTTTTGGCTGACGGGACATGTGGGGTGTCCTCTCCGGGACGGGAAGGGCTGCGGCCACCCTCTGATTCGTGGGGGAGGGAGGGGATGCGGCAGTCATCTGAAGGGCGATCTGTTCGGCAGCCTTCCATGCGCGCCGTACTCCATGCATGAACGGAAAGTAATCATCATGTGCAGGTCAAGTGATGGCCGGTCCCGTCGGCCCCTGCCGCATCAGAAGTCGCACCCGTCGGGCCCGCATCCCTCGGCGCATCACGCGGGGAGTTGGCGCTCGGGTCCGTCGAGTCCGCTTCCGTCGAGTTCGCTTCCGTCGTGCGCGGCGGAGGCTCCCGTGGCGGCGGCCCTGGCGGCCTCGGATGCGCGTGTCGCGTCGCGGCGCGAGAATTGGCGAAAGGACGAGGAGGCGGCATGAGCCAAGATCCCGAATCCATATACCTCACGCGTGACGCACAGGCGATCACGCGTGAGGAGGTCACGCCGGACCGGCTGCTCCACACCGGAGCGGTGGACCATCCCAGTCCGGAGGACCTGGTCCTCGCGTCGGGCCGGGACGTCACACCGGCGAGTCTGGAATGGGCCAGGCGCACACTCGCGGAGGAGGGCCGTTCGGCCATCGACAAGCGCCTGCCCTGAGGCCGACGGGCTCCGGGACGGGGCGCCCGGCACGGCGGGTGCTCCTTCCCGGGTTAGCCTGAACGCACAATGAACTGTTTGACGACGTCACAGGGCCCCGTCGACCTGGCCCGTTTCCCCGAGCACCCGCGCGACCCCTTCCGCGCCTGGGACGCCGCCGACGAGTACCTCCTCAATCGACTGGACGGCCCGGCGGAACCCGGTGAAGCCGGACCGGCCGGCCCGGTCGATCTCTCCGGCACCGTCGTGGTGGTGGGCGACCGCTGGGGCGCGCTCTCCACGGTGCTGGCGCGGCACCGGCCCGTACAGATCTCGGACTCCTTCCTGGCCCAAAGCGCCACCCGCGCGAACCTCGCCCGCAACGGCGTCGACCCCGGGGAGGTGCGTCTGCTGTCGTCGCGCGACACTCCGCCGGACCGGATCGACGTCCTGCTCGTACGCGTGCCCAAGAGCCTGGCGTTCCTGGAAGACCAGCTGCACCGTCTCGCGCCTTCTCTCCACGAGGGCACCGTGGTCATCGGCGCGGGCATGGTCAAGGAGATCCACACCTCCACCCTCAAGCTCTTCGAGCGCATCGTCGGCCCGACCCGCACCTCGCTCGCGGTCCGCAAAGCCCGGCTGATCTTCTCCACCCCCGACCCGGCTCCGGCGAGTACGCCCAGCCCCTGGCCGCTGCGGTACGAACTGCCCACGGACATCGGGACCGCCGCGGGCCGCACGGTCGTCAACCACGCCGGCATCTTCTGCGCCGAGCGGCTCGACATCGGCACCCGCTTCTTCCTGAAGCACCTGCCCACGCGCTCCGGCCCCGACCGGGTCGTCGACCTCGGCTGCGGCAACGGCGTCGTCGGCCTCGCGGCGGCGCTCGCCAACCCCGACGCCTCCGTCCTCTTCACGGACGAGTCGTACCAGGCCGTCGCCTCCGCCGAGGAGACCTTCCGGGCCGGTACGGAGCCTGGCCGCGAGGCGTCCTTCGTCGTCGGCGACGTGCTCACCGACGTGGAGCCGGGCAGCGTGGACCTGGTCCTCACCAATCCGCCGTTCCACTCCCATCTGGCCACCACCGACGCCACCGCCCGGAACATGTTCCACGGCGCGCGCACCGCGCTGCGGCAGGGCGGCGAACTCTGGGTCGTCGGCAACCGACACCTCGGCTACCACACCCAGCTGCGCCGGATCTTCGGCAACTGCACCACCGTCGCGGGTGACCCGAAGTTCGTGGTCCTGCGTGCCGTGAAGCGCTGACGAGGAGAAGACGGAAAGGCCCGGCCGCCGGTGGATTCCAGTGGTCGTCGCAACGCGTGACCTTGCGCCCGCTCGCGGCTCTCTTCGGCCCTCGTGGCCGTCGATCCGCCCGGACCCCGAAGTCCGTCGCATCCTCTGAGCCGGGGTGTTGCGACGACCACCAGAACTCAGGCCGGGAGCCCGGCGCCGGGCTTTCACGCCGGGTCAGGCGGGCGGCCGTACCAGCCCCGTCCGGTAGGCCAGCGCGACCAGCTGCGCCCGGTCGCGGGAGTGCGTCTTCGCGAGCGTGCGGTGGACGTGGGTGCGTACGGTCAGCGGGCTGAGGAACAGCCGTTCGGCGATCTCGTGGTTGGAGAGCCCCTCCGCGACCAGGACCGCCACCTCCCGCTCCCGGGGGGTGAGCCCGCCGAGCGCGTCCGCGTCGGCGGGCGGCGAGGGTGGCGGCATCCCGACGAACGAGGCGATCAGCGAACGGGTCGCCACCGGCGACAGGAGCGCCTCTCCCGCGGCCACGGTCCTGATCGCGTCGAGCAGGGTGTCGGGGTCCGCGTCCTTCCCGAGGAAGCCGCTCGCCCCGGCGCGCAGTGCGCGGGCCACGTACTCGTCGGTCTCGAAGGTGGTCAGGATCAGGACCCGGGTGGGGGCCAGGTCCGGGTCCGCGCAGATGGCCTCGGTGGCCGCCAGACCGTCGGTTCCCGGCATACGGATGTCCATCAGGACCACGTCGGGGCGATGAGTGCGCACCGCTCCGACCGCCGCCGCCCCGTCCGACGCTTCGGCGACGACCACGAGATCGTCGGTGGAGTCGATGAGCATGCGGAACGTCGCACGCAGCAGCCCTTGATCGTCCGCCAGCAGAACGGTGCAGGTCATGTGGTGGGGTCCTGTTCGCAAGTGGGGTCGCCGGCGCTCAGCTCGCCCGGCAGCAGAGGGAGTTCCGCCACCACCGCGAAGCCGGCTCCCCGGCGTCCTGCCGTCAGCGTGCCGCCGACGAGCTGGGCCCGCTCGTACATGCCGAGCAGCCCGAACCCCGAGGGCGCCCCGGCCGGTGTTCGCGGGCGTTCCTGGGTTCCGGTGGGGCCGTCGTCCGTGACGGTCAGCACGATGCGGTCGCGGTGGTAGCGCAACGTCACGGTAGCCGCATCGGTGTGCGCGTGTTTGGCCGCGTTCGTCAGAGCCTCCTGGACGATCCGGTACGCGGTGAGGCCGACCCCGGACGAGACCGGGAGCGGGTCCCCCTCGGTGCGCAGGGCCACCCGGAGTCCCGCCGGCGCGAACGACTCCGTGAGCTCGGGCAGATCCTCCAGGCCCGGAGCCGGTTCGAGAGGCGAGTCCGTGTCACCGGCCTCCCGGAGCACCGCCACGGTCGCCTTGAGCTCGCGCAGTGCCGACGAGGTGGTGCCCGCGAGCTCTTCGAGCACCCGGGTGACTCGCGGGTCGGGGTTGCGGCGGGCGAGATACGCGGCGGTGCCCGCCTGCGCGTTCGCCAGAGTCATGTGGTGGGCGACGACGTCGTGCAGGTCGCGCGCGATGCGGATGCGTTCCTCGTCCACCCGTCGCCTGGCCTCCTCCTCGCGGGTCCGCTCGGCGAACACGGCCCGTGCCTCCACCGCTTCGAGGTACGCCCGGCGCAGCTGGACGGCGCCTCCCACATAGGGCATCAGCAGCAGCCAGGCGACCGGGTTGACGGCCTGGAGCACGAAGGAGTAGTTCGCCGTGTCCTCGAACAGCGACACACCCACCAGCAGCAGGGCCACTGCGGCCGCCCAGCGGAAGGCCTCGTGCCGGTCCTCGTCCCGTGCGAGCCAGTAGAGCGACGCCATCAGCGGGCCGAGGACCAGGGGCGTCAGGAGGAACCCCAGACCAGTGGCACCGGCAGCGCACACGGCGGTGACCCCCACCGTCGCACGCGGGTGTTGCCGGTGGGCCATCAGGGCCAGGCTTCCCGCACCGCCGAGCACCGCCCCCCAGACCCACTGACTGCCGTCGTCCGGATGCGTACTGGTGATGACACCCCCGGTGACCGTCACCACGAACAGGAAGAGCGCGAGCACGGCGTCGGCCAGGGTGCGCCGCCGCACGAGTCGCTCCCAGCGCGCGACGAGGGCCCGAGCCTTCATCGGCGTCCTCCTTCTGGCTGTCCGTCTCATCGTGATCTCTTTCGTACGCGGTCGCGAGCGGGCTGCCCGTGTCGTGGGGGACACGGGCAGCCTTGAATCGGCGGGGACGGACCCCAGGGGTTCTCAGACGCCGGCGGGTTGCCGCTCCGACGGCTCCGTGGAGTCCGGCCTCGGCGCTCCGGCCGCGCCGGTGAGCTTCTCGCCTTCCACGTCGACCATCGGCAGAATCCTCGCCAGCGGCTGCGGCAGCCACCAGGCCCACCGCCCGAGGAGCGCGAGTACCGCCGGTACGAAGGCCATCCGGACGACGAGCGCGTCGAAGAGCACGGCGATCGCCAGACCGAATCCGATCGTCTTGATCATCGACTCGTCCGCGGTGACGAAGCCGGCGAAGACCGACATCATGATCAGCGCGGCGGCGACGACCACCCTGCCGCTGGCGCGGAACCCGCTGACGACTGCTTGCTTCGGGCTCTCGCCGTGCACGTACGACTCGCGGATGCGGGAGACGAGGAAGACCTCGTAGTCCATCGCCAGGCCGAAGACGATGCCCACCAGGAAGATCGGCATCATGCTCATGATCGGTCCGGCCTGTTCCACACCCAGCAGCTCCGCGCCCCAGCCCCACTGGAAGACGGCGACCACGGCACCCAGCGCCGCCAGCACCGACAGGAGGAATCCGAGCGTGGCCTTGAGAGGTACGAGCACCGAGCGGAAGACCACCATCAGCAACAGCAGGGCGAGTCCGACGATCAGGATCAGATAGGGAACGAGGGCGTCCTGGATCTTCTGCGCGACGTCGATGTTCAGCGCGGTCGTCCCGGTCACCTCGAAGGTGGCTCCGGTGCCGGCCTCGATCGGAGCCCGGTCGCCGCGGATGGTGCCGACGAGTTCGACGGTGGCCGTGTCGGTGGGGCTGGTGGACGGCACCGCCGACAGGACCGCGGTGTCACCGGCCTCGTTGAAGCGGGGCGCGGACACCGACTCCACGCCGTCCGTTCCGGCCAGCCGGTCGTGGATGTCCGTCACCGCGCTGCGGGGATCGGCCGAGCCCTGGGCGTCCACGACGATGGTGAGCGGCCCGTTGAAGCCGGGGCCGAAGCCCTCGGCCAGCGCGTCGTACGCCCGGCGTTCGGTGGAGGAGACGGACTTCGACTCGGCGCCCGGCATGCCCAGTTGCAGATCCAGTACGGGCAGGGCGATCACCCCGAGCCCGATCACCGACGCGATCAGGACCGGAAGCGGCCGGCGGGTGACGAAGCGCGCCCAGCGGCTGCCACCGTTGTTCCTGGGCGCCGCGTGGACGTCCTCGGCAGACGCGGCGGCGACGGCTCCGTCGGCGGCCCGCACGGCGGCACGCCGACGGGCGTGACGCCCCGCACCGGAGGCGGAGCCGCGCAGGGCCGCCTTCCTGGCGTTCCGTGCCACCTTGCGCAGACGGCGGGGCAGTACGGCGTTCGGCCAGAAGCCGAGGAGCGCGGGGACCAGGGTGAGCGCGACCACGATGCTGACGGCGACCGCGCCCGCCGCGGCGAAGCCCATGGTGGTCAGGGTGGGAATACCGACGACGAACAGGCCCGCCAGGGCGATGATCACGGTGAGTCCGGCGAAGACGACCGCGGAGCCGGCCGTCCCGACCGCCATCCCAGTGGCTTCACGGGCCGTGCGGCCCTTACCGCGCTCCTCGCGGTAGCGGGAGACGACGAACAGGGCGTAGTCGATGCCGACCGCGAGGCCGAGCATGGACGCCAGCGAGCTGGTCGACGAGGAGAGGCCGAACGTACTGGCCAGCGCCCCGATCGCCAGGACGGACACGCCGACACCGACGACGGCGGTCAGCAGCGGCAGACCGGCCGCGACCAGCGAACCGAACGTGATCACCAGTACCAGGGCGGCCACGAGCACACCGATCCCCTCGGCGGGTCCGCCCGCCTCCACCTGGTCCGCGAGGGCGTCGCCACCCACCTCGACGGTCATCCCGCTCGCACGGGCCTCGTCGATCGCGTCCTGGACGGGCGCCTTCTCCGCGTCGGTGAGATCGTTCGCGGTCTCCTTGAACGTCACCGTGGCGTAGGCGGTACCACCGTCCTCGCTGACGGCCCCGGCCGCGAACGGATCGACGGCCGACGCGACCGCTCCGGCGTCGGCGGCCTCGGACACCACGTCCTCGACGACCGCCCGGTTCCCGGCACTGGTGACGAGCTGCCCGTCCGGGGCGACGAACACCACGCGGGCGGTGGCCCCGTCCGAGGCGGCGCCGGGGAAGCGCTCCGCCATCAGGTCGTACGCCTGCTGGGACTCGATCCCCGGCATGGTGGTGGTGGAGTCCTCCGCCTGCGGGGCGACGGCCGAACCGACCGCGGCGCCGACCAGGACCAACCCCCACAGGGCGATCACGAGCAGGCGCCGATGAAAGGCCCCGAGGCCAAGGCGGTACAGGAGACTGGCCACGGTGACGGGCCTTCCGGTTGGAGTCGTGGGGACTCCTCCACTCTCTCCGGGCACGCGTCGGAGGGCGTCGTGCGTCTGCCGTCATCCGCCCTACTGCGCTGGTGGTACGTGCCGGGCGGGCGTCGTCCCGACGCATGGCCCCCCGCGCGTGATTCCGGGGCCCGGGCCGTCCTGCCTCAGCCGAGAGCCTTCCGCCCGAACCATGAGGGAACCCCGTGTACGGCCGCGCTCCGGGCCCGGGCGGTGCCGACTCGACGGGCGCGGCGCGGAGGAGGCTGCGGCCGGTACGGGCGGGCGGGTTCCGGTGGCCGCTCGGGAGGGGCCGCCGGCCCGGACACGCCGTGGGCAGTTACACCGTCCCGCTGTCGGAGAGCAGCTCCGCCACCGAGAAGCGGCAGTGGAAGTCCTGCCACGCACCCGTCAGCACCAGCAGGAAACCGTCGCCGTGCCGGTACAGTACCCGCCTCCTAGGACTCCCCGGATGCATCGGCCGGAAAGCCTCGGCCCGTACCCGCAGCGCCGCCAGCGCCTCGTCCCGGGTGCCCTCCAGCTGCCCCAGGACCTCCGGCGACCACACCCGGTGCCTACCTCCGAGCCCGAGATTCTGTTCGACGATCAGTCCCCACACGGTCATCCGCTGCCCCGCTCTCCCCGTCGTCGGCGCGACCGCGCCCACCGCCCGTGCGACCCGGTGCACCCGGACCCGCCCGGCGTACCATGGTGCACGATCTTCCGCGCGCCCGGTAGCCGCCCCCGCTCCGAGCTGGAGGCCCACGCGATGAACGATGCCGACCCCGGGATCTTCGGCACCCGTACGGTCACCTGGCAGATGCACGCCGACCCGATGATGTGGGTCGCCGGAGTGCGGGCCCTCTACCTCCAGGCGCTGCACCCGCGCGCCGTAAGGGGCGTCACCCAGAACAGCGACTTCCGCAAAGACGCCTGGGGCCGGCTGCTGCGCACCGCCGACTTCGTGGGCGTCCTCACCTACGGCACCACCGACGAGGCGGAGGAGGCCGGGGCCCGGGTCCGCCGGATCCACAGCCGCATCACGGCCACCGACCCGGTGACCGGCGAGACCTACGGCGTCGGGGAACCCGGATTGCTCCTGTGGGTGCACTGCGCGGAAATCGCCTCCTACCTCGAAGTCCAGCGCCGCTCCGGCTACCCGCTGAGCGACGCGCAGGCCGACCGCTACGTCGACGAACAGCGCCGCAGCGCCCGGCTCGTCGGGCTCGACCCGGCCACCGTCCCCGACACCACCGGCCGGCTCGACGCCTACTTCGACCGGGTCCGGCCCGAACTGGCGGCTTCTGAGGAGGCCGCGGAGGTGGACGACTTCCTGCGCAGCCCGCCCGTCCCCGCACTGCTGGTGCCCGCCCGCGCGGTGGTCTGGAGCCGGGTCGCCGCGCTCGCCTACGACTCCCTGCCGCCGTACGCCCACGAGCTCTACGGCCGCCCCGTCCCGCCCGCCGCCACCGTCGACCGGCGGCTGCGCGCCACCGGCCGGCTCCTGCGGGCCGTACCCGCGCGGCTGCGCCGGAAGTTGCCGCCCCGCCGGATCGAGACCGCGATGGCCCGACTCGGCCCCGGCAGCCGACCCGACCCGCGCCGACTGCCGGGAAGGGCCGCCATACTGGATCCGCCGGGGAGGGCGCGTACGTGACGGAGCGACGGGGGCGAGGGCGGACCATGGCGGAGACCAGGCTGATCCAGGGCCGGTACCAGCTGCTCGATCTGATCGGGCGCGGCGGAATGGGCGAAGTGTGGCGGGCTCGCGACGAGTCGTTGGGCCGCCAGGTCGCCGTCAAATGCCTCAAGCCCTCCGGCCCCCCGCACGACCGCTCTTTCACCCGTGTCCTGCGGGAGCGGTTCCGCCGTGAGGCCCGGGTGGCCGCCGCCCTCCAGCACCGAGGCGTCACCGTCGTCCACGACTTCGGAGAACACGAAGGCGTCCTGTACCTGGTGATGGAACTGCTCGAAGGGCGCAACCTCGGCCAGCTCCTGGAGGACAACGGCAGGCGGGCGCTGCCCGTCGACGACGTGATCGACATCGCCGAACAGATGGCCGACGCCCTGGGCTACACCCACCGGCAGGGCATCGTGCACCGCGACCTGAAGCCCGCCAACATCATGCGGCTCAGCGACGGCACGGTGAAGATCTGCGACTTCGGCATCGCGCGCCTCGCCCAGGACATCGGCTTCACCTCCAAGCTGACCGGTACCGGGATCTCGATGGGCACCCCCCACTACATGTCGCCCGAGCAGATCGGCGGGGTCGGCGTCGACCAGCGCAGCGACCTCTACTCGCTGGGCTGCGTTCTCTACGAAATCGCCACCGGGGTACCGCCGTTCGACCTGGACGACGCCTGGGGCATCCTCGTCGCCCACCGGGACACACCGCCCCGTCCACCGCGCACCCACCGCGCCGCGCTCCCCGAGTTCTTCGAGCGGGTCGTACTCGACCTGCTGGCCAAGTCTCCCGAACAGAGGCCACAGGAAGCGGACTCCGTGCGGCGGCGGATCGTCCTCGCGCGTACCGGAGGCGAGCGGGAGGCCGGCCCGGGCGGACCCCCGTACCTCCTGCCGGCTTCCCGCCCCGCGCTGTCCCCGTCCGCCGGTCCGGGTGAACTGCCCCTCTGGACCCGGTCGATGACGACCGGCCTGCGGGTCGCCGGCACGCGGCACGGAGACGCCGAACCGGTCGACCACGCCGCCGCGCTGACCGGCGCGTGGACGACCGGCGTCCGCCCCCCGGCGCTGCCGGCCCCGAGCGCTGGTGCAACCTCCGGCGCGCTCCGGTCCCTGGCCGCACGCCACGAGGAGGGCCTCGCCCTCTCCCGTCTCGGGCGCTGGGCGGAGGCGGGAGAGATCCACCGAGCGGTCGCGACGGAACGCGCCCGGCTGCTGGGGGCCGCCCATTCCGAGGTACTCGCCGGCCGGTACCAGCGAGGTGTCTGCCTCAGCCGCACCGGGCACGACACCGAGGCGCTGGGAGAGTTCGACCAGGTGGCCGAGGGGCGGGCGAGTGCTCTGGGGCCCGACCACCCCGATACCCTGGCGGCCCGTCAGGAGACGGCGTACGTCCTCGCACGCCTCGGGCGGCACGCGGAGGCGCACCGGGTGTACGCGGCGGTGCTCACCGCCCGGGAGCGCACGGGGGGCCCCGACCACCCGGACACACTGGGCTGCCGCCACGACATGGCGTTCAACCTCGGCCGGCTGGGCCGCACGGACGAGTCGTACCGGATGTCCCGCGAAGTCGCCGACGCGCGCGCCCGGGTCCTCGGCGCAGGCCACCCCGACACCCTCGCGACCCTCTTCGAAGTGGGGTACGCCCTCGGCCGGGCGGGGCGGTGGCAGGAGGCCCTGGACACCTACACGCGGGTCGCGCGGGGCCGGGCCCTCGTGCTGGGCGCCACCCACCCGGAGACGCTCTCCACCCGCCAGGAGATCGGCATCTGCCTCGGCCGCCTCGGACGGGGCACGGAAGCCGCGGAGCTCTACCGCGCCCTCGTGCACGACCGGACCGAAGCGAACGGGCCCGACGATGCGGAGACGCTCCGGGCCCGGCACGGTCTGGGCGTCAGCCTCGGACGCCTGGGCCAGTGGGAAGGGGCGCTGGCCGAGGCGCGTGCGGTCTGCGCCGCACGAGAACGCACTCTGGGCCCCGGCCATCCCGACACCCTCGTGAGCTGTCGCGAGATCGCCGTCTCGCTCGGATGGCTCGGCCGCTGGGCGGAAGCGCTCGTCCTCTACCGGCGGGTCGCCGAGGCCCGTACCCGGGTGCTCGGCGTCGGCCACCCCGACGCGGTGGCGAGCCGCGACGACGAGGCGCGCTGCCTCCAACAGCTGGGCCACTCAGCCGCTTTCACGGAAGCGCCACAGCCCTCGGTGCCGCCCGCGCCGCCCCGACCGGGAGCGTCGCCCCACCGCTGAGCTTCGTCCCACAGTCGAGCTCCGTCCCGCCGTTGGGCGCCGGGCCCTCGCCGAGCGCTACGGCCGCACGGGAGGGAAGTCCGTACCGCGCGGAATCGGCCCGTCCCCGTGGTGCGGGTGAGAAACGGAGCACCTCCCCGGTCGCCGCACGTCACACCCGCGCGTTCCTTCCCCTCCCGGCACGGCCGGATCGCGTCCTACCGCACCTGACGACCCGTCCGGACCCTGGATACATGGGGGATACCGGAAATACCGCGCCAGGACCGGACAGTGCCGACCACATCTACCAGGCTCTCCTCGAAGGTGCCATCGCCCCGCGCCCGCCCCATCCGCCCGACTGCCCCTTCTGCGATCTCCGCCAGGACCGCTACCTCACCCACTACGCCGACCACTGGGTCCTCCTCGAACCCCGTACGACCGTCGCCGCCCACACGGTCCCCCCGCACGACCGCTGGATCATCACTCCGGACGGCAGAGCCATGAACCTCTGGGACTCCGAACCCCTCCCGGGTACCCGCTGCCGCATCCCGCACCGCCTCGTCTGCCCGTATCTGCGACCGGGGGACTTCGGGGTGTGGATCACTCTCCTGCGACAGGAGAACGGGCGCAGACGGGGCCGGCTCTTCGACCTTCCCGAGGACGGGCCTTCGCCGGTCGATCACTGACGGCCTACCGGGTGAGGGCGCGTGCGGCCCGGACGAGGTCGGCGTTGCTGCCGGCGGGCGTCCCGTCCGGCAGCCGCAGCACGTCTTCGAGGCCGATCCGCATGTCCAGCCCGAGGGAAGCCGCCAACCCCAGGACGGCCCAGGCGGCGTCGTCCTCGCCGTGGAGGAGGACCGCCGACTCCGTGGCGGCGCCTAGTTCTCCCAGAAGCCCGGCCGCCGCGTGGACCGCGGTCCGCGGATCGACGTCCGTGATCTCGGCCAGGACGCGCAACACACGGTGGCGGTCCGGCCATTGGAGGAAGCGCTCTGCCGCGTACGTCCCCGAGAAGATGCCCGCCTCGACGCCGATGCCCCGGTCCAGCAGGGCGGCGGCGACCGTGGCCGCGCCGTCCTCGTGCCAGTTCACGGAAGCGTGATCGGGCAGCACCGTCCAGGAACGGACCTGCGCGGCACGCTCCGTGGGGTCCGGCGCCGTCCAGGCTCCCGTCGTCACGCCGACGCGGACCCCGGGAGCGGCAGCCCGCACGGCGGTGACGGCCGCGGCGACGGCGGCGGGATCCAAGGTGTCCTCGCCGTCACGGTTCTTGGGATGGAGGTGGATGTCGCGGGCGCCGGCCGCGACGGACGCGCGGGCCGACGTGGCCAACTCCGCAGGAGTCACGGGGAGATGAGCGCATTCGGCGCGGACGCGGGCACCGTTCAGACAGACTTGCAGCATGGGCCTGATCCTCGCACGCGAGCCCGGCCGGGGGCCGGTGTGCGGAAACGCGGTCGTGGGTTCCGCCGCAACGACCGGCTCCCGGGGAGTCCGGGTCGCCGGAGGAGGCTACGGGGCGCACCGCCACTCCCGCGGCCGGCGGCCGTGCCCCCACGCGCCTCTCGTCCACGTCGAGGCCGTAGTCCCGGACGAGTTCGGTCAGGCCGCCCCGGTACCCCCTGCCGCCCACCACGACATCCCCGTCACCGCCGGTACGGCGCCGGAAGGAGCCGAGGACCAGGGCGGTCTCCTTGGGGCGGCCGTCGGAGACCCCCAGGGTGCCCAACTATCCCCTGGGGCCCGGAAGCCCCGCCGGCGCCCACCTCTGGCAGGACGCGGCCGTCACGTGTTACCAAGGCGGATGACCGTACCCGGAAGCACGCTCCAGCAGAGCTATGACGCCGTGATCGTGGGCGGCGGACACAACGGGCTGGTGGCAGCCGCGTATCTCGCCCGGGCCGGGCAGTCCGTCCTCGTGCTGGAGCGGCTGGGGGCGACCGGTGGCGCGGCCGTCTCCACCCGCCCGTTCGCGGGCGTCGACGCCAGGCTCTCCCGATACTCCTACCTGGTCTCCCTGCTGCCGGACAGGGTGGTCCGCGACCTCGGGCTGCGCTTCACCACGCGCAGGCGCACGGTCTCCTCGTACACCCCGGCCGTGCGCGGCGGGGCGGCCACCGGCCTGCTCGTCGGCGACGGCCGCACCCGGGAGAGCTTCGCCGCTCTCACCGGCGGGGACCGTGAGTACGACGCCTGGCGGCGGTTCTACGGCATGACACGCCGAGTGGCCGAACGCGTCTTCCCGACCCTCACCGAACCCCTCCCCGAACGGGACGAGTTGCGGGCCCGCGTCGGCGACGAGACCGCGTGGCGGACTCTCTTCGAGGAACCGCTCGGCGTCGCCGTGGAGGAGCGGTTCGCCGACGATCTGGTGCGCGGGGTCGTCCTGACCGACGCGCTGATCGGGACCTTCGCCGACGCCCACGACCCGGAGCTGCGCCAGAACCGCTGCTTCCTCTACCACGTCATCGGCAACGGCACGGGCGACTGGGACGTCCCCGTCGGCGGCATGGGCGCCCTCACCGACGCCCTCGCCGGAGCGGCGCGTTCCGCCGGTGCCGAGATCCGCACCCGGCACGAGGCGGTGCGGATCGAGACGGACGGCACCCGCGCGGAGGTCACCGCCCGCGACGACCGCGGCGAGTACACCGTCGCCGCCCGCCGTGTCCTGGTCAACGCCTCACCCACGGCGCTCGCCGCGCTCACCGGGGAGGCGGGCGAACCGTCCGCCCTGCCCGAGGGCTCCCAGCTCAAGGTGAACATGGTGCTCACCCGGCTGCCCCGGCTGCGCGACCGGTCCGTCGACCCCCGCGCGGCCTTCGGCGGTACGTTCCACATCGCCGAGGGGTACGAAGCGCTGGGCGCCGCCCACCGCGAGGCGGCGGAAGGACGGTTGCCGAGCGCGCCGCCGTCCGAGATCTACTGCCACTCCCTGACCGATCCGTCGATCCTCGGCCCCGGACTCGCGGAACGCGGGTACCAGACCCTCACCCTCTTCGGACTGCACACCCCGGCCCGGCTGTTCGCCGCCGACAACGCGGGCACCCGCGACGCTCTCCTCGCCGCCACCCTGGCGCAACTCGACGCCCACCTGGAAGAGCCGATCGCCCACTGCCTCGCCCGCGACGAGAACGGCGCCCCCTGCGTCGAGGTGAAGACCCCGCTCGACCTGGAGCGGGAGCTCGGCCTGCCCGGCGGTCACATCTTCCACCGGGACCTCTCCTTCCCCTACGCCACCGAGCGCACCGGCCGCTGGGGCGTGGAGACCGCGCACGACAACGTCCTGCTGTGCGGCGCGGGGGCGGTGCGCGGCGGGGGAGTCAGCGGGGTCCCGGGCCACAACGCGGCGATGGCCGCGCTGGGGCGCTGACGGGGACCACCGGGGTACCGCCCACCGCGCACGCGCACCCGAGGAGCGGCTCAGTCGGCCGAAGGGGCCCAGCCGACCGCCGTGACGCGGGCCGCGTCGGCCGAGCGGGCCTCGTCGAAGAGCACCCGGCCGCCGTCCGTCACTCTGATGGCGTCGGCGTAGACCCCACGTCCCACGTACAGCTTGTCCGTCGCGTAGCGCCAGCGCAGCACGATCTCCTGGCCGTGCCAGGCGCCCAGTTCCGCGTCCACGGTGTGCCAGACCCGCCCGGACCAGCCGGACACGGCTCCCGTCGGATGCGCGGTCGCCGTGCCGTGCGCTCCGGCACCGGCGGGCACGGTGGTGAACGGAACCGGCTGCCAGCCGGTACCCGCGTCGGTGGACACCTCCAGGTACAGGGCGTCCGAATCCGGCTCGGTGTCCCACCAGAGGGCGCACTCCAGCCGGGCCCGGTCGGAGCCCGGGCGCAGCGCGGGCAGCGTCAGCAGGGCGCTGGAAGCGCTCGCCATTCCGGAGAACCACGCGGTGCGTCCACGCGCCGGGCGGACCGCGACGGCACGTGCCATCCGGTCGGCGGTGGCGACGCGCGGCGCACTGCCCGAGCGCCAATTGCGCACCGGATGGACCGAGTTGCCGAGCACGATCAGGAAGGAGTCGGTCGTCGGGTCGATCACCAGGCTGGTGCCGGTGAACCCGGTGTGGCCGGCCGTGCGGGGGGTGGCCATCGCACCCATGTACCAGTGCTGGTGGAGCTCGAACCCCAGCCCGTGCGCGTCGCCGGGGAACGCGGTGTTGAAGTCGGTGAACATCAGCTCGACGGACTCCTCGGACAGGATGCGGGCGCGCCCGTAGCTCCCGCCGTTGAGCAGCGTACGGGCGAGGATCGCCAGGTCCCAGGCGCGGGAGAAGACCCCGGCGTGCCCGGCGACCCCGCCGAGCGAGAACGCGTTCTCGTCGTGCACCTCCCCCCGGACGAGCCCCCGGTCCAGTCCGGACCACGGCAGCCGGGCGTCCTCGGTGGCCGCGATGTCCGGCAGCCAGGACGCGGGCGGGTTGTAGCGGGTGCGCCGCATCCCGAGTGGCTCGGTGATCTCGTCCCGGAGCAGGACGTCGAGCGTCCGGCCGGTGATCCTCTCCAGGATCAGCTGGAGCGAGATCAGATTGAGGTCGGAGTAGAGGTACGCCGTCCCCGGAGCGGCGACGAGGGTCTCGTCCCAGACGAGCTGGAGCTTTCCCTCCCGGGTCGGCGCCTTGTAGAGGGGGATCCACGCCCGGAAACCTGATGTGTGGGTCAGGAGTTGACGTACCGTCACCTCACCTTTGCCGCCGCCGGCGAACTCGGGGAGGTACGAGGCGACCGTGGCCTCCAGCGTGAGCCGGCCCCGTTCGATCTGCTGCACCGCCAGGATCGAGGTGAACAGCTTGGACACGGAGGCCAGGTCGAAGACGGTGTCCTCGGTCATCGGTACCTGCTGGTCGGCGGGGAACTCCACGCCCGTGTCGGTCTTCTCGTCGTACGACGAGTAGCGGACCGCCATCCCGATCGGCCGGTGCAGTGCGACCGTGCCGCCGCGTGCCGCGAGCAGGACCGCCCCGGCGTACCAGGGGTGTCTGGGGGAGTCCTCCAGGTAGGAGCCGGCCACCTCGACGAGTTCGCTCAGCCGTTCCTCGATCAGTCCGGCCCGTCCGGCGGAGCCGTGCCGCAGGGTGGGCCGCTTCGTCGCTGCCGTCATGCCCGTTCCCCCTCCCGTGCTCGAAGCCGTCGCCGTCCCGGAGGCTTCCGTGCCGCGCTCCGCGCCCGCCGCCACACCCGCCAGGGGGAGCGGCGCCAGGGCGAGAGCCCCGCCGAGCGCGAGTATGCCGCCACCCAGCCTCCGCCGGCCGATTCCGAAACCCCTCGTGTCCCCGGTCATCCGTGACCCCTCTCGGTCCATGTCGCCACGCGCGTGAAAGTAACTTCCGAAAATGCGTCCGATCGTGAAACTTGTTGCCGAAGGAGAGGGTACTGTCGCCGCCGCTGATCCGTACCGGGTTGCGCGCGGCAGTAATTGACGTGCCGTCAGAAAAGAGGCCGGGTGGACGCCCGGACCCGGTGTCCGCGCCACCCTTGACCGGCGGCCCCCGCCCGCACAGGATCTCGGCCATGACAGGTGTACGAAGCAGCACGGTCGACGGCGTACTGACCCGCAGCGCCCGGCGCGCCCCCGGCCGCACCGCGATCCGGTACGCGGACCGGTCCTGGACCTACGCCGCACTGGACACCGCCGTCACGACCGCCGCCGCCGTCCTGACCGAGGAGCACGGGCTGCGGTTCGGGGACAGGGTCGCGACCTACGCCCACAACTCCGACGTCTACCTGATCGCCTACCTCGCCTGCGCCCGCGCCGGTCTGATTCACGTACCGGTCAATCAGAACCTCACCGGAGCGGACCTGGGCCATGTGCTCGGCCAGTCCGGCAGTTCCCTCGTGCTCGCCGATCCGGAACTCGCCGAGCGGGTCCCCGCCGGACACGCGGTCCGGGCGCTGCGTGATGCGCCCGGGTCCCTGCTCGAAGGCCTCGCCACGGCCCGCCCGTTCACCCCGGAGCGCGCCCCCGGCGCCGACGACCTGGTCCAGTTGCTCTACACCTCCGGCACCACCGCGCTGCCGAAGGGCGCGATGATGACGCACGGTGCGCTCGTGCACGAGTACGTCAGCGCCGTCACCGCGCTCGGCCTCGACACGGCCGACCGGCCCGTCCACGCGCTGCCCCTCTACCACTCCGCGCAGATGCACGTCTTCCTGCTGCCCTACCTCGCGGTCGGCGCGGAGAACACCGTCCTCGACGCTCCCGACCCGGGCCGGATCTTCGGCCTCGTGGAGGCGGGGCGGGCCGACAGCCTCTTCGCCCCGCCCACCGTCTGGATCTCCCTCGCCAACCACCCGGAGTTCACCACCCGGAACCTGAGCGCCCTGCGCAAAGCGTTCTACGGGGCGTCGATCATGCCGGTGCCCGTACTGGAACGGCTGCGCGCCCGGCTGCCCGGCCTCGCCTTCCACAACTGCTTCGGCCAGAGCGAGATCGGGCCGCTCGCCCTCGTCCTCGGGCCCGACGAGCACGAGGGGCGGATGGACTCCTGCGGCCGGCCCGTCCTCTTCGTCGAGGCGCGCGTGGTGGACGAGGACGGCACGGAGGTCCCGGACGGCACCGCCGGAGAAATCGTCTACCGCTCACCGCAGTTGTGCCAGGGGTACTGGGAGCGGCCGGAGGAGACCGAGGAGGCCTTCCGCGACGGCTGGTTCCACTCCGGCGACCTCGCGGTGCGCGACACGGAGGGCTACTTCACCGTCGTGGACCGGATGAAGGACGTCATCAACTCCGGTGGCGTCCTCATCGCGTCCCGGCAGGTCGAGGACGCCCTCTACACCCACCCCGAGGTGGCCGAGACCGCAGTCGTCGGACTGCCCGACGAACGCTGGATCGAGGCCGTCACGGCCGTGGTCGTCCTGCGCGACGGGGTGACCGCCTCCGAGCCGACCGCCGCCCGGCTGATCGCCCACGTCCGTGAGCGGCTGGCTTCCTTCAAGGCCCCGAAGAGAGTGATCTTCGCGCAGGACCTGCCGCGCAACGCCAGTGGCAAGATCCTCAAGCGCGAGCTCCGCGAGCGGTACGCGAAGGACGCGGTATGAGCCCTCCGCCCGTCCGGTCCGCCCGTCCGGTCCGCCCGTCCGGGCCTGCCCGACCCGTCGGACCTACCATGACCCCATGAGCGGCGAGCGAGACCTCCGTACCCTCCTGAGCACCATGAGGCCCGAGCTGAACGACGGCCGGTACGTCTTCACCAGCGTGCGCCGGGACTCCGTACCGGCAGGCGTCTCGCCCGTCGTGACGGTCATGGAGCGGGAGGGCCTGACCCTCGTCCTGCCGGAGCACGAGGCGAGGGAGGCCGGCCTCCCCCACG
Source organism: Streptomyces sp. NBC_00247 (assembly GCF_036188265.1). Classification (NCBI taxonomy): domain Bacteria; kingdom Bacillati; phylum Actinomycetota; class Actinomycetes; order Kitasatosporales; family Streptomycetaceae; genus Streptomyces; species Streptomyces sp. NBC_00247. The sequence continues at coordinate 7,148,473 of NZ_CP108093.1, forward strand.
TCTTCGTGGCGGGCTGGATCACCCTGCGGGTGCACTCCGCCCTCGACGCGGTGGGGCTCACCGCCGCCGTCTCCCTCGCGCTGACGGACGTGGGCATCAGCTGCAACGTGATCGCCGGATACCACCACGATCACCTCTTCGTCCCGTACGAGCGGGCCGCCGAAGCCGTCGGCGTACTGGAGTCCCTCGCGGCCGAGTAGCCGTTCCCCGGCCGCCGGTCGCTCGGAGACAGCGGTGCCCCGACTCCCCTGCGCACCCGTGCGGGCCCGGCTCCGCGACGTGAGCCGGGCCACGTAACATGGCTGCATGTCCTTCCTCCGCCGTCGCAGCGCCGCCACTCCCGCCGGCCCGGACTTCGATGTCCTCGCCATGGACCCGGGGGACTGGCCCGGGAACCTCGGTGCCGGTCTGCTGCCCGCGCCCGACGGCACCTGCCAGGGCGTCTTCCTCCGGTACGACCTCTACGGCGGCCGCGGTCCGGCCATGATCATCGGGAATCTCCCGGCGGGCTCGCCGGCCCGCGAGACCGAGGAGGGCCAGGTCCCCTTCGAGGTCGCGCAGCTGCTCCTCGCCCTGGAGAACGACGAGCCGGTGGAGGTCACCGCCACCGAGGACCTCCCCGTGATGCAGGGCGACAACCTGCTGATCGTGCGCCGCGTCAAGCTCTCCGAGACGCGCATCGCCTGCGTGCAGTTCGACCGCAGCGACGGCGTCCTCGTCACGATCGCCAGCTGGGACCGCCCGATCACGGACGACCTCTACGCGCTGCTCAAGCCGCTGCCCGCGGAACTCTTCCAGCAGGGCTGACCCAGGGTCCCCAGCACCGACGAAACGTCCCTGCGGCCGACGGAGAGGGTTCCGCCGGCCACAGGGACGCCGTGTTTCCGGGAGCCGATCCGGGCGGGCCGCTCAGGCCCGCTGTCCGGTCTCCTCCCGCAGGGCGCGGCTCACCGCCTCACGCACCCGCTCGTCCTCCAGTCGCTTGCGACGGGCGCGCCCGCGCCGGGTCAGGACGACCGCCACGACGACTGCGGCGAGCACCAGGACCACCAGCAGAGTCAGCGTCCACGGGACGGCCCAGCCGCTGGCCGTGGCCACGACCGGCCTGAGGGCGGTCGTGGAGCCGGCCGCGTCCGTGAGGACCGGGGTGACGGTGACGGTGGCGGCCAGACGGAACGCCGGAGTCACCTCGTGGACCGGGACCGTGACCTTCCAGCGCTCACCCGGCAGCAGCTCCGGCGGCGCGGCGACGGCGCCGGCATCGGTGCTGAACGTGCCGAACGGACCCGTGACGGTGACCTTCTGCGTGCCGGAGAGCAGCGCGTTGCCGGTGTTGTGGAGGCTGTACGTCACCGTCGCGTCTCCCCGGGCGAACGGCCCGGCGGAGCCGCCGTACGAGACGTGCAGGTCCTCCACGGCCAGCTTCGGCCGCAGAGCGCCGCTGACCCGCAGCTTGATCCGGATGCCCAGACGCCGGTCGACCGCGATGCCCTCCGCGTCGTCGGGCTGCCCCAGCGAAGTGAGGATCCCGCCCACGTAGTCGCCCGGGGTGGCGTCACCCGGGACCGAGACCGTGAACGGGACCTGGACGGTCTTGCCGGGGGCGACCGTCACCGTCTCGTGCGCGGCGCGCACCCAGGCACCGACGGAGCGGGACTTCTTGTCCCGGGTCAGCAGGTCGAGCTGCCCCTTGTCCGTGGTGAAGCCGTCGGCGGAGTACACCGCGAGGGTCAGCGCGGTGGTGCCGTGGTTGGCGACGACCATCGCGTCCTCGGTCTTACCGCCCGGGTTCACGCTGTAGCCGAAGCTCGACCGGTCGTTCCCGAAGTCGTTCGAGGCCGTCCGCACGGTCCAGGTGACGTCACCGTCCGCCGCGCGGGCCGGAGCGGCGCACACGCCCGAGAGCGCCAGCACGGTGAGCAGGACGAGGGCGACGGCACGGGCGAGGCCGACGGCGGGGTTCGGGCGGGATGGTGCCACTGCGTGCATCTCGGGGTCTCTCTGGGATGAGGAGGCGGGGCAGGCTCCGGCGGACCGGAACCTGCCCCACCGGTGGAGCGGGATCGGTCAGCTGCTCAGCGCGGTGATCGTGAGGGTCGCGCGGTAGCCGCCCTTCTGCACGCTGTCCGGGATCTTGAGATCCAGGTCGGCGCCCAGCTTGGAGGTTCCCCGTGCGTGACCCTGCTCCGCGGAGCCGAGACCGCGGGAGACGGCCAGACCGTCACCCTGGTCGTCGTACCCGGACGCGACCGGCGAGCCGGCCACGGCGCCCGCGCCCTGGTCGAGCACGTACGGCGACCAGCCGAGGTAGGAGCCCGCGAACGTCTTGCCGGCGTCCTTGAACGCGCTCACATTCGCCGAGACCGACCACGGGGAGAGCGTGCGGCGGGTGTCCGACACGAGGATCGGGTTGATCTTGCCGGAGGCGGTGAAGTGGTCACCGTTCTTCTCCTCGGCGGTGCCGAGGTCCACCAGGCCGTTGTAGCCGTCGACGGTCCAGCCGAACTCGCCCGGAGCCGCGTCGGGCACGTTGACCTGGAGCGACTGGCTGTCCCCGTTGTACGGGTGGACGCTCACCTTGTCGACGACGGAGCCGACCGGCTGCGCGGCGTCGGTGTTGTTGCACCAGTCGCCGTGCGAGACCTCGGAGTTGGGAGCGGCGCAGGTGCTGCTGCGGACGTTCTCCACGACGAGCTTCTCGTCCCGCACCTGGACCTTGACGTAGCTGCGGACGTGCTCCTGGTTCTGCACCGAGTTGTACCAGTAGTTGCCCGGGTTCAGCGGGTCGGCGCCGTTGCCCGCGCCACTGGTGCCGCTGCTGTCGGGCGCCGTGATGTCGTAGTACTTCGAACCCGAGGCGGAGTTGGCGGTGACGTACATGACGCCGCCGGGACCCGGGTAGACGTCGGCCGCGCCCGGCTGCTCCTTCGGATCGGCTTTCTGGCCGTTCTTGATGAGGTAGCTGCGGGAGTAGCTGTGGTCGTGGCCCTGGAGAACCAGGTCGACGCCGAGCTTGGAGAAGGTGGTCGGGAAGTCGACCCGACGGGCCTTGTTGTCCCCGTCCTTGGCGTGCGAGGCCGGCGAGTAGATCGAGTGGTGGTAGACGAGTACCTTCCACTTGGCCTCGGAGCCGTGCTGGTCGATGACGTCCGTGACGTACTTGGTGTGCGCCTCGTCGCCGCCGCCGCCCTGCGAGGTGGCGTAGCTGTTGCTGTTCAGGTCGATGAACAGGACGTCCTTGTAGATGTACCAGTAGTCACCGCCCGAGGTGTTGGACGCCGGGTTGCCGTTGGCGTACTTCGAGGCCGAGTTGTCCGTGTTCGGCGTCGAGAAATGCTGCTCGTACGCCTTGCCGCCGACGTCGTGGTTGCCGATGGTGGCGGCGTACGGGATCTGGCGCAGCTGGTCGGGGGCCAGGAAGGACTTCCACTGGTCCTCGTTGTTGGCGCTCTCGACCTGGTCGCCGCCGGAGACGAGGAGTTCCGCGTTCGGGTTGGCCTTGGTCGCCACGTCCAGCGTGTCCGACCAGCCGGCCTGGTCCTGCGCGAGGTCGCCGGAGGAGCCGATCTGCGGGTCGCCGAGGAAGAGGAAGTCGTACTCGCCCTCGAAGTCCTGCGTCTTGAAGGCGTACGCGGCCGACCAGTTGCCCTCGCTGCCGACGCGGTAGGAGTAAGCGGTCTTCTCCTTCAGGCCGGTGATGGTGGCGTGGCGGTTGTAGCCGCCGCTGGTGGCGATGTTCGCGGCGCCCAGTGCGTCGAAGGTGACCGCGTCGGCCGGGAACTCGCCGCCGGTGAGCTGCGCCGTGGGGGCGAGCTGCACCTTCTGGGCGGTGTCGCCGGAGGAGTACCAGCTGACGGTGCGCTGGGTCTCGTTGGCGCCGACGCCCAGGACGATGCCGGAGAGGGTGGATGCCTCGGCCGCGGAGGCGGGGGAGGTCACTCCGCCCGCGAAGGCGACGGTCAGGCCGAGGAAGGCGGCGGTGGCACCGGTGGCCACGCGGGTCCGCACGGGCCCCCGGGCCTGGTGGGAAGCGTTCGATCTCATGAAGTGTCGTTTCTTCTGTGTGCATACGGTGCGCATGCAAGGGCGATCGCCAAGTTGTCGGGGCGAGATGAACGACATCTGAATGCGATCTTGGATGGGGTTGAACATCACCACTGGCCTGCGGTTTTCACGCGCCGGCCACACGCTGTACGAACCAGATGAGCCCCATCGCCGCGACGCAGGCGGAGATCGTGCCGGTGGTCCACGCGGCGGACCGCGGCGAGCGGCGCGACAGCAGCAGGAGCAGCGGGAACACCACCGCGATGATGCCGAGTTGGACCGCTTCGATACCGACGTTGAACACCAGGAGGGACCACAGCAGGGTCCATGTCCAGGCGGCTTCGATACCGAGCGCGCCCGCGAATCCCAGACCGTGCACCAGGCCGAAACAGAAGACGACGCCGAGTCGGGTCCAGCCCGCGCGGTCCAGGGCGAACCGCCCCTCACCGGGCGACCGGAGCTCCGCGACCCCGGTGCCCCGCCCCCGTATCCGCCACAGGTGCCAGCCGGCGACCACGGCGATGGAGAGCGCGATGACGGGCTCCACCAGACCGGAGGGCACGTCGACCAGGCCCAGAGCGGCCAGCAGGAACGTCACCGAGTGGGCCAGCGTGAAGCTGGTGGCGGCGAGGACGACCTCGCGCGGTCGCCGGGACCCGGCGATCAGCGCCAGCAGGAACAGGATGTGGTCGGTGCCGGTCAGCAGGTGCTCCGCGCCCAGCCGGAAGAACTCCCAGAAGCGCTGCGTCCAGGCCTGGCTGATCGAGAAGGACGGGTGCCCGGAGTCGAGCGCGGCGCTCCCGGAGCGGCCGCCGACGTCGTACGTGACGATCGTCTTGGTGCCCTTGACGTACCCCTCGGAGTCGGGGAAAAGAGTGCCGCGCACCTCGTGGTCGCCCGAACCGTGGGCACCACAGGCCCAGTCGAGATCCAGCAGGGCGTACGGTACGCCCTCCTCGGTGCCCATCCGGAAGTCGCCGGCCGGGGTGGGCGTGCAGGCCTTCCCGCCGGCGCTGACCGAGAGGCGCCGGGTGACGTACCCGAGGGCGGTCTCGCGGTGGGAGTTGAGCGCGGCGGCCTCGGCGGCCGCGTCCCCGGCGTCGAAGGCGTCGGTGCCCGCGCGGAAGAGGGGATCGTCGTCACCGGTGTCGGCGGCCGACACCACCAGCAGGTCGTACTCCAGTTTGAGTCGGGTGCGGAGCGGCCCGTCGCCGTCGCCGGTGACGTGCGCGTACACGGTCGACGAGAAGCCGTGGGCGGCTGCCGGCCGGGCGAGGCAGAGCAGGAAGAGGGCCGCCGCGGCGAGAGCGAGCAAGGGGCGGCGTACACGGTGAGGCATGGATCTCCTTGAGGTTGCCCGTGCACCGTGCAGGTCGTGGATGAACCGGAAGCGGCCGGTCGGCGAAGCATGAACAAACAAAGGTTCGATGACGGTCGGTTTCCTGGAGATCAGTGCGCCGACCGCGCAGGATGTGGGGAAAGCCGCCCCTTACCGGCCCGCCCGCACTCGCCGGGCCGCACAGGCATGCCGTCGTGCCGCCGGGAGGCCCCCTACCGGAGGACGATCGTCTTGCACCGCCCGCTTCTGGCCGCCGCCGTGACCACCGCGGCCGCCCTCGCCCTGCTCGCCGGATGCGCCTCGGAAGCCGACTGGTCGCAGCCGCACCCGCGCCCCTCCGCGATCGGCGCCCTGGGCGCGGGATTCATCGGCCCGGACAAGTCGCCCGCACCGGAGTCCACCGTCACACCCGATCCCGGCTCCTGGTCCGGAGTCCGCCCCTCGGACGGAGCCCGCGTCGTACTCCTCGCCGCGGGCCACGACCGGCCCACGAAGACCCTGGTCACCGCCGTGCGGAAGTGGGCGGAGGACGAGGACGTCGATCTGCGGACCGTGACCGCCGCCGACACCGCAGATCTGCTCCCCGCGACCCTCAGGGCGATGGACCTCCACCCCGACCTCGTCATCAGCGCGGGCAACAGCCTCATCGACCCGCTCGCCACGGTCACCCCGAGCCACCTCGACCAGGAGTTCCTGGTCGTCGGCGCCGAGCTCGCCGAACCCACCCACAACGTCACGGCGGTCGACTGGACGGGCGCCTCCTTCCGGGGCGAGGGCCTCGGCATGTCCTCCGCGTACGACGCCGCCAGCTTCACCGCCGCCCGCTGCGCGGCGGCCGTCCGCGCGGGGACGGCGGCCGTGCTCTCGGGACACACCGGCATCGTGCTCTGGCTCGACACGTTCTGAGAGAGCCTCCGCCGCCCCGGCCGGCGGGGCGGCGGCGCGCGGGAACACCCACCGCGCGGCCGGCGGAGCGGCGCCGTGCGGGAACACCCACCGCCCCGCCCCCGCTACCCCCGTCCGCCCACCGCCCCCGCCATCAGCGAGGCGATCCGCGCCGCCGACGTGCCGAACCCGGACGGACCCGTCAGCATGCCCCACGGCGACCGGGCCGCGTTCTCCCTGCGCAGGTCCTCCTCGCGGTACCGGCGGCAGCCCCGGTGCCAGATCAGGATGCCCGCCATCCAGTGCCGCAGCTCGCGCACATAACCGGCGAGCACCTCACGGGACTCCGCGTCCAGCGCGAAATCGTCGTACAGCAGGGGAAGTTCCACCTCGGCGACATGCTCGAACTGCCTCAGGCGCCCGTTCATCAGGTCGTGGACGACCGCCACCCCGGTCGGGTAGTCGACGCCGAAGAAGTTCTGCACGACCAGGACCCCGTTGTGCACCTCACCCTCGTACTCGATCTCCTTCTGGTAGGAGAACAGGTCGTTGAGGAGCGCCGCGTAGTCCGCCGCCGCGTTCTCCAGCGACCGCATCGGACCGCTGTGGTAGATCTCCGGCGGCACCTTCTTCCCGTGCGCCAGTCGGCACAGGGCCATCGTGAGGTCCGACCCGAAGGTCATGCGCCGCATCTCGATGTAGTCCACCGGGTCGGGGATACGGTTCTGCGCCTGGTTCGCCAGCTCCCACAGCCAGCTCTCTGTCATCGACTCGACCGCGTACCGGAAAGCCCGCCGTCCTTCCTCGTCCATCGGGCCCGCGGTCCGCTGCCACAGGTCCCCGAGTGAACGTTCCAGCGCGTTGACCGGCTCCGGCACACCCGTCCCCGTCCCGTCCAACGGCATGAAGAGCGACAGCCTTTCGTTGGCCAGCCGCGCCCCGGCCAGGTCGCGGTTGCGCCCGTGCACCACCGGGAACCAGTCGTCGCCGTACGTGCCCCAGGCCAGCCACGCCGAAGAGAGGTCCAGCTCCTCGGGCGAGGCGTCCGGATGAATGCCCGCCGCGCAGAGCGGGAGGTCGATCGCGAGGATCCGGTCCTCGTCCCAGATGTGCGAGCCGGGCACCCCCGGCTGCTCCTCCAGGACGCCCATCCGGCGCGCCCAGTCGACGACCCGCACCCGCGCACCGTCCAGATGTGGGCTGAGCGTGGTCCCGAACGGCAGCCGCAGGTCCGGAATCAGGGAAGGGCCGACCCGCTGGTGCGGCACATGGCTGAGCCCCCGCAGCCGGGCCGTCTCCGAGCGGGGGGTGAAGCGGATCGACGCGGCGGCCGTACCGAACGTGTCCGACATCCCCAGGCGGCCCGAAGCGGCCTTCGAGCCACCGTCGTTCATGTAGCGGCTGGAGCGCAGATGCCATTCGTGCCCGCCGGACTGCCAGTCCTGGAGCCCCTTCACGTACGCGAGGACGGCAGCACTCTCCGCCGGATCCAGTCCCTTGCTCGCGCTGAGCGGGCCGAGTTCGGTCAGCACCGTGTTCTCGAACTGCTGGAGCCGGGAGGTGAGCAGGTCGTTGACCGCCTCGGCGGCCTCCTGCGTCGAGCAGTCGAGGAACTTCTCCAGCACCAGCACCCCGTTGCTGTTCTCGCCTTCGTCCTCCACCTCGCGCTGGTAGGAGAAGAGGTCGTTGCGCAGGTGTACGCCGTCGGAGAAGGCGTCGCGCAGGACCCGCAGGGCCCGGGCGTCCGCCACCGCCTCGGGGACCTCGGCGTTCGCCGCGTACTCCACCAGCCCGGCCGACCAGGGGGCGCCGCCCACCTTGCGGCGCATCTCGATGTACTCGACGGGGTTGGCGATCCTCCCCTCGTTGATGTTCGCCAGTTCCCACAGGGACTCGTTGAGCAGGTTCTCGGTCGCCTCGGCGAACCTCGCCCGCCACGCGTCCGACATGCTCGGCACCGTACGCGCCCACAGATCCGCGAGCCCCGCCTCGACCGGGTTGACCGGGTCCGGTGTCGCGGCACCCCGCTCCATCGGCATGAAGGCGGGCAGCCGTTCGAGGTAACGTTTCGCGCCCTCCCGGTCCGGGGTGCGCTTGAACAGCTCCAGGAAGTGGTCGTCGAAGAAGAAGACCCACACGTACCAGTCGGTGACCAGCGACAGAGCATGGGACGAGCAGTCGGGGTGGGTGTACGCGCACAGCAGCGCGTAGTCGTGCGCGTCGAGGTCCTTCTCGTCCCAGATGCCGGATCCCTCCAGCATCCCCATTCCGCGTGCCCACTCCTTGGTGTGACGCCGCGCCTCCTCCAGATGCGGGCTGAGCCGTGCCGGATACGGGACGTAGAAGTCCGGCAACGAGAAGGGCTGTGCCATGTGCGTCGGGCCTTTCCAGGAGACTCCGCGCGCCGTTCGCGCGGACCCGTCTTGCGCGCCAGCACTACCCCTCGGCCATCCGGGCTACGCACGCCGGTCATAAGTCGCATAATCACGACGGCCTCTCGCCGGTGGAGTAAAACTCCGGTAACGAAACCCGTCACCCGTCCCGTGCGCTCCTGCCCTTCGCAGGTCACGGTGGCTGTCAGTGGTCTGCACCACTGGCTCATCCGTCGCTGTGCACAACGGTCTTGACGTGCCGTCATTCAGCGTCGGAGAGTGTGCCGCCACGACGGAACGAGAGATCGACTCGCCCCACGGCACAGCAAGTCCCGCTCCCAGAAGGGTTGTCATGACGTCGAAGAAGAGGTCCAGGCTCGCGCTCGCGCTGATCACGGCCGGCGCGCTGTGCACCGCCCTTCTCGCCCCGGCCGCCCACGCCGACGGCGTGCGCCCCGAGTGCCCGCGCAGCCTCGCCTGCGACTGGGTCCCGGCGGCTTACCAGCAGACCGGTGATCCGGCCGACAAGGCCACGTACGGCAATTACGACACCGCGGACCGGCCGAAGACCAACGCGATCAAGTTCATCGTGCTGCACGACACCGAGGTCGACTTCGACGGAACCATCAGGACCTTCCAGAATCCGCTCAACAAGACGTCCGCCCACTACGTCGTCCGCTCCTCGGACGGGCACGTCACCCAGATGGTGAAGACCAAGGACATCGCCTGGCAAGCGGGCAACTGGTACGTCAACACCCACTCCATCGGCATCGAACAGGAGGGCTTCGCCGCCGACGGGGCCGCCTGGTACACCGACGCGATGTACCGCTCCACCGCCAAGCTGGTCCTCCACCTCGCCGCCCGGTACGACATCCCGCTCGACCGGCAGCACATCCTCGGCCACGACGGTGTCCCGCCCACCAGTGCCGCCGGGACCACGGGCATGCACTGGGACCCGGGCCCCTACTGGGACTGGAACCGCTTCATGGCCCTCCTCGGCGAGGCGGTGCGGCCCTCCGGCTCGAAGAAGAGCGAACTCGTCACCGTCGCACCGGACTTCCGGGCGAACGAGCAGGAGTTCCGCGACTGCGAGAAGGGCGTCGACCTGCCGCTCCAGGGCAGCAGCGCCGTCCCCCTGCGTACCGCGCCCTCCGCCGACGCCCCGCTCTTCCCCGACCCGGGCCTGCACCCGGACGGTTCGGCGGGAACCGACTGCGCCGCCGACTGGGGCAGCAAGATCAGCGCGAGCCAGCAGGCCGTCGTCGCCGAACGCGTGCCCGGCTGGACGGCGATCTGGTGGTACGGCCAGAAGGCATGGCTCAGCACTCCCGCCGGCACACGTGTCACCGTCCCCACGAAGGGCACCGTCGTCCGGCCGAAGGCGGGCCGGACCGACGTCCCCGTCTACGGCGTCGCCTACCCGGACGCGGCCGACTACCCGGCCGGCTTCACGCCCCGCACCGGCTCCCCGCTCGTCTACACGATCAAGGCGGGACAGTCCTTCCCCGGCGGCGGCGAGGCCCCGACCGGCTACTACTACGCGCCGACCATCGACGCGTCGACCCCGTACGACCACACGTACTTCGCCGGCGGACAGACGTACAGAAGCGTCCAGATCGGCCACCGGGTCGGGTTCGTGAAGGCGACCGACGTGGACGTGGTCCGCGTCGGCTGACGTGGCGCCCCGGTCCGGGCGTGCGGACGTGACCGCGCCCGCCCGGACACGACCGCGCGCCCGCGGGACGGCGTGTCGGCACCACCCGCGAGCGCGCTCCCCCTTGAGGGCCGGTCGGGTACCACGCCCGACCGGCGGTCAGCGTGTGCCGACAGCCGCCCGTACGGCCCGGCGGGCCATGGCGCAGTCGTCGTGCAGCCGGCGCAGCAGCAGCCGCTGTTCCTCGCCCGAGGACAGGGTGCCCGGACGGTCGTGCGTCGCCCCAGCCGGTCCCGGCTCCCGCATCGTCCGCTGGACGGCCGTCTCGTAGGTACGGATCTCTCGTGTCAGCACGAGCATCAGATTCACCAGGAACGCGTCCCTCGCGTCCGCGCCCCGCGACTGGGCCAGCTGACTGATCTCACGGCGCGCCACCATGGCGTCCCTGCCCAGCACCGTCCAGAGCGTCGCCAGGTCGTACCCCGGGAGGTACCAGCCCGCGTGCTCCCAGTCCAGGAGGACCGGCCCGGTGGGCGACAGCAGGATGTTGGAGAGCAGCGCGTCACCGTGGCAGAACTGCCCCATGCCCTGCCGGCCGCCCGCGACCGCGAGACCGTGCAGCAGCTTCTGCAGGTCACCCAGGTCGCGATCGGTGAAGAGCCCCAGCTCGTGGTAGCGGGAGATCCGCGAGGCATAGTCCAGCGGAGCGTCGAAGAGACCGGCCGGCGGGCGCCATTCGTTGACCCTGCGGATGGCGCCGAGCACCTGGCGCACATCCGTGCGGGGCGGAGGCTCCACGGGGTGGCGCGTCAGCGCCGCCACCCGTCCGGGCATCCGCTCGATCACCAGCGTGCAGTTCTCCGGGTCCGCCGCGATCAGCCGGGGCACCCTGACCGGAGGGCGGTGCCGGACGAACGAGCGGTACGTAGCTATCTCGTGCCGGAAGCGTTCGGTCCAGGCCGGCGAGTGGTCGAGTAAACACTTCGCCACCGCCGTCGTGCGTCCGGTCATGCCCACGATCAGTACGGAGCGACCGCTGCGCCGGAGTACCTGGACCGGGTTGAACTCGGGGCAGATGCGCTGCACGGAGGCGATGGCCATGCGTACCTGCGCGCCCTGGGGACCCGACAAGTCGATTCTCCCGCTGAGCGGTTGGGTGCCCGGGCCCGCCGTCCGCCGGGTCCGGCCCAGCCCCTGCACCGGAGTGCCGGAGAGGGGGGCGAGGTACGGTCCGCCTCCGGATCCCCTCGGACGGAGCGGCCGGGGCGGGGCGGACACGGAGGACGATGCTGTGTACATGGGCGAAACAGATCCCTTCGTGCGCCGACAAGTTGCGTGCACCACCCCGGCCGGCGGCCGTCCGGCACCCTGGGGAGTACCGAGGGCTGCCGGGCGGGGTGGCGCACTCCTACCTGACACCGCGTCGCCCGTGGCAGTGCAGATGGCGTGCCCTGGCGAAGGGGTAGCGAATATGCACGGCGCATCTGACTCGGGGTTAGTGTGCAACTCAGCCGAGAACCTGGGGGCTTGACGTGACCGGAGAACCCAACACCCGTCTTTCCGATCTGTTCGGCATGGCCGGATGGTCCAAGGGGGAGCTCGCGAGGATGGTGAACCGGAAGGCAGCGGCCATGGGCCACTCCCAACTGGCGACCGACACCTCGCGGGTCCGGCGCTGGATCGACATGGGGGAGTCCCCGCGCGATCCCGTGCCGGAGGTGCTGGCGGCTCTGTTCACCGAGCGGCTCGGCCGTGTCGTGACCATCGAGGACCTCGGGTTCGGCCGACGCGGGCGCACGGGAAAACGGCGGGTCGCCGGGAAGGACGAGAATCCCGACGGCCTTTCGTGGGCGCCCGAACGGACGGCCGCGGTCCTCACCGAATTCACGGGAATGGACCTCATGCTCAACCGACGCGGCTTGGTGAGCGCGGGCGCCGCGCTCGCCGCCGGCCCCGCCCTCACCGGCGCCATGAACGACTGGCTGCACGCCGATCCCGCTCCGGCGGCGGACGTGCCCCGAACCGACGGCCCCCTCCCCGCGGACCCGGCGGGGTTCGACCGCTACGACACCGCCCCCATCGGATCCGCCGAGGTCACCGCGCTGGAGAACTCGGTCGACATCTTCCGCAAGTGGGACGCCCAACGCGGCGGCGGACTCCAGCGCAAGGCGGTGGTGGGTCAACTCAACGAAGTGGGCGGTCTGCTGGCGTACCGTCACCCCGCGGACCTACAGCAGCGCCTGTGGGGAGTCGCCGCCAACCTCGCCGTGCTCGCCGGCTGGATGTCCCACGACGTCGGCCTCGAACCCACCGCCCAGAAGTACTTCGTCATCGCCGCCCACGCTGCGCGCGAGGGCGGCGACCGGCCGCGCGCCGGCGAGGCCCTGTCACGCGCCGCACGCCAGATGGTCCACCTGGGGCGTCCGCAGGACGCACTCGATCTGATGAAGCTCGCCCACTCCGGGGCGGGCGACGAGGCCCTGCCGCGCACCCGCGCCATGCTGCACACCATCGAGGCGTGGGCGTACGCCTCGATGGGCCGCGGACAGGCGATGCGCCGCGCCCTGGGCGAGGCGGAGGAACTGTTCGTCTCGGACCGGAACGTCGAGAAGGCGCCCGGCTGGATGCAGATGTTCGACGAAGCCGATCTCTACGGCATGCAGGCGCTCGCGTTCCGTACGCTGGCCGACCACGATCCCTCGGCTGCCGCCCTCGCGCAGCAGCATGCCAAGAAGGCCCTCGGGATGCGGAACGACGGCCGCCAGCGCTCCAAGCTCTTCGACTTCATCTCGCTCGCGTCGGCGTGCTTCATCGCCGGCGATCCGGAGCAGGCGGACGCCTATGCCCGGCGGGCTCTGGTGTCGATGGGGGAGACCTCCTCGCACCGCACCTGGGACAGGCTGCGCCAGATGTACGACCTCACCGACCGGTACGCCGACGACCCGGCGATCCGCGATCTCCGGGAGGAGCTCGAACTCGTGATGCCCCGGCAGGTCAAGCGGACGAGGAGCTCCGAGGCGTGAGTCCGGTCGGCCGGGCTGAACGTCCGTGGTCCCTGTCCGGGCGGGCCGGAGCCTCTGCGGCGGGCCGGTGTCCTGTCGGGTGGCAGTGAGGTGTCAGGTGTCAGTTCCGGCCGTCGACGCGGGCGACCAGCACGCATCCCCGGGCCGGGTGCTCGTCCCCGCCGAACTCGTCGACGACGGTCCGTACGCACTCGGCTGCCGTGCGGGACCGGAAGAGCCGTGGTGCCAGCCCCAGCAGCTTCTCCGGGGCGGTGCCACGGCCGGCGGCCGGGGCCAACCCGTCGGTGCGCAGCAGGATCACGTCGCCGGGGATCAACCGCGCCGTCTCCTGCCCGTAGGCGACCCCCGGCGCGGCGCCCAGCAGCACCCCTTCCGGAGGGGGCAGCGGGGCGCCGGCACCGTCGCGGAACAGCAGGGGAGCGGGGTGTCCCGCCTGCGCCCAGGTGAGGAGGCCGGTGGAAGGATCGAAGAGCCCGCACAGGGCGCTGCCCAGGGTGGGCTGGACGGACGTCTGGAGCAGCTGGTTCAGATGGGTCAGCAGGGCCCGGGGCTCGATGCCCGCCACGGCCATGCCCCGCAGCGCGCCCAGCACCATGGCCATGGAGGAAGCCGTGGGGATGCCGTGGTCGGTGAGGCTGCCGACGGTGAGCAGGGTCCGGCCGTCCGGCAGCGTCATGGCGTCGTACCAGTCGCCGCCGGTCGGACCGCAGGCCTGCGACGGCAGAAGCCGTGCCGCGACGTCCATGGCGCCGGACACGGCGGGCGTGGGCCCCAGTGAGTCGTGCGGCGTCGGCAGGACGGCCTGGTGCAGTTCCACCGCGATGCGGTGTTCGGTCCTCGCGATGTCGTCCTGGCGCTGCAGGGAGTCGCGGGTACGGACCTCCAGCTGCCGGCTGTCGTTCAGCGCGCTGACGTCACGCAGGACCGCCCACAGGGAGACCGTGCGGCCCTCGGGGTCCAGTACCGGCTCGCCCATGGCGTGGAGGGTCCGCATCCTGCCGTCCGGACGGCGGATGCGGAACTCGCCGTCCATCGGCTTTCCGTCGATCAGGCAGTGGGTCACCATGGCGGTGAGCAGGGGCTGGTCCTCCGGGACGAGCATGGTGGGCAGCTCGTCCAGGGAGAGCGGACCCGCGGCCACCTCCCGCCCGAAGATCTCGTACAGCTCGGCGGACCATTCGACGCCGTCGTCGAGCAGGTTCCACTCGGCGCTGCCCGCCCTGCCCGACAGCGGGCTCTGCGCCGGGTCGGCCGGAGCGGTGTCCGGGGAGGGCGCGGGCGGGCCCTCCCTGAGCTGCCCGAGGCGGGCGCCGAGGTCGTCGAGATGGTGGGCGGCGAGGTCGCAGAGCGCGCGCTGCCAGCGTGCTTGAGGATCGTCCTCGTCGATGACCACCGAGGCCCGGCACACCGAGTCCAGGTCTCCGCGCAGTCGGCGTGCGCGGTTGATCATCGCGTCGACGGCGTCCCGCTCGGACGGTCGTGCGGCCGGGCGGTCCGCGAAGAGGGGGGACGGCATCTCGAACTCCGATACAGACGCTGCTGCCGGCTCTCGGGGAGGAACGGGAGAGGAACCGAGGATGACTGTGACACAGGGGAGTGGGGCTCGTAAGGGGTTTGCCGACACTCGTTGCGTTCTTGCTTTTGGCATATGTCAGAGGCTGGCGCGACAGGGAAGACTTCGAACGTCCTTTCGTTGATGAGGTGTTGAGGGGAGGGGGAGGGGGTGCCGAAAGTGTCGGGGCGGGAGGGTGCCTCCGGAGGGTGATCTTCCGGTTCCTCCGGGGAGGGCGCTCCGAGGGCGGGAATGCCGCGTGGGTTGCTCGTGTTACCGCATCAGAATGAAAACGACAACCATCCCGCCCAGAGGGGATGGGGTCGCCCAGAGGAGGAGGATCCATGGCGCGCAGTGAACTCAGGCCGGTCGTCACCCTCCGGTCCACGGCAGGGACCGGGCATCGTTACGTCACGCGCAAGAACCGCCGCAACGACCCGGACCGGCTGGAACTGCGGAAGTTCGACCCGGTGGCCGGCCATCACGTGGTCTTCCGGGAAGCCCGCTGACCCGGCGGAACCCGGTGACACCTTCGGTGCGCCCGCCCCGCCGGACACGTACCGCTCGAACCCGACATCCGCCCCAGGAAGGAACACTCCGTGAAGCAGCACATCCACCCCGCCACCCGTTCCGTCGTCTTCCGTGACCGGGCCGCCGGTGTCGCGTTCCTGACCCGCTCGACCGCCGACGCTGCCGAGCGCGTGGAATGGGAGGACGGCCGGAGCTATCCGGTGGTCGACGTGGAGACCTCGTCCGCCAGCCACCCGTTCTACACCGGCACCCGGCAGGTGCTGGACCCGGCCGGCCGGATCGACCGGTTCCGCCGCCGCTACGGGAACGCCGCGGCCGGACACTGACGAGGCCTCTGGTCCGTCCGCCGGACCGTCGTCCGGCGGACGGGTGCCCCGGATCACACCCGGGACCCGGAGGTACGGGAACACCCGGGTGTGGTTTATCGTTCATCTATACGTGGTGCGAGGGGGACAGTGTCCCCGGGCCTCACCTTCCGCCCACGGGGAAGATCGTTCGGCTGAAGCCCCGTGGAGCAACCCGCCGAGAGGCGACCGCCCCTCGTACCTCATGAACGGCCCCGGCCGGATTCCCCCGATCCGGCCGGGGCTTCTTGCTGCCCGGGGCGGGCCGCGGGTGCGGCTTCCGCTCTCCCCGAAGACGCTCAGCCCCGCGGGCGGCGCCCCCACGGGCCGGCCGTCTCCAGCGCCAGCGCCCCCAGGGCCGCCAGCGCCGCCACGGACGCCGCACCCGGCGGCCACCACCGCGTCGCCGCGGCGGCCAGCGCGGCGCCCGTCACCACCGCGGCCAGCCTGGCGAACACCCGGATGTCGTCGCGGGCCGGCCGGCCGAGCGCCAGCCGGCCCGCCAGCGAGGTCAGCGTGCCGGTGAAGTAGTTGGTCGGGGTCACCCGGACCGTCCCCTGGATTCCCATGGCCAGCGCCACGACGGCGAGCAGCCCGGTCCGGTCCGCCCCCGAGGTGACGAACCCCAGCCCCCACGCGGTCGCGGCCGTACCCAGCAGGACCACCTCGGCCAGCAGCAGGGCCGCCACCGGCCACCTCCACCGCCGTCCCATCAGCGCGCCGCACCCGGCCCCGGCCACGTACGACACCAGCGCGGCGCACACGCCCGGTGCGGAGCCCTCGTCGCCCGCTCCCGTCACCGACGCGCCCAGCAGCACGAGATTTCCGGTCATCACGCCCGCGAAGACATGCCCGGCGCAGAGGAAGACGAACGCGTCGGCCGCCCCGGAGGCCGCCGAGAGCAGCAGCAGGGCCCAGGTGACCCGACCGGCCGGGGCGTCCTCGGCCGATCGGCCAGGAGCGGAAGAGGAGGAAGAGGACACCCGGCCATTCTCGGGCGCGCCGATGCCGGGAGGCTGCGTATCCCGCGCCCGCGCGTGCCGGGACAGGGCCGTACGCGCCCCCGGTGACGTACCGGGGGCGCGTACCAGGGCCGGTCAGCCGGCCGCGCGCGGCACCACCGTGGACAGTACGCCGGTCAGCGCGTGCCAGTCGGCGGAGATGATGCTGGCGTGCTTCCCCGCGAGGAGGGTGAGCCGGTCCAGCGCCTGGGCGGACGTCGGGCCGGTGCCGTCGATGGCGGGCGCCACGTTGTGCGCGTCCGTCATCAGCACCAGGTACTTGCTGCGGGCGTACCAGGCGGTGTCGATGGAACCGCCCGCGTACGCGGAGGCATCCCCGTCGAAGATCACGAACCACGGACGGATCGAGGTGTCGGTGTACCGCGTGCGGGGGTCACCGGCCTGAGCCGCGTGCACGGCGGGGAAGGCCGAGGCCTCGCGCAGCCGCCCCGCAGCGGCGAGGTCGCGCAGCCGGGTCGCGTACTCGCGGTCCGTCCACAGGGTGTCGAGCGGGTTGCCCTCCTCGACCGTGCCCGGGATCAGCTCCACCAGGAAGCGGCCCGCCAGCGCGTCGCGCGTGGGCCAGCCCCCGGCGGTGACGGCCTCGTCGGGAGTGGCGTGCGAGCCGACGAGGTCGGCCGGACGGTACAGCGCGTCGCCGAGCTTCGCCGTGAGCAGCGCGTCCAGTTCGGCCGGACCGCGGCCGCTCGTGGCGAGGAACCCGTCCTTGAGTTCGACCTTCAGCACGACGGGCCGGTGTCCCGGGTGGGCGTCGTGCCAGGCGCGGATGTCGGAGAGGCAGCCGGCGAGGTTCTGGTTGCGCGCCTTGCTGCGCAGCTCGGCGGCGCTCGCCGCGTTCTCGCAGTTGTTGTCGTTGCCGAGCGGGTTGCTGTGCGACACCCGCCAGGAGCTGCCGAACACGTTGGTCCACACGTCGAGTTCGAGCATCGCCGCACCGGAGTCGAGGGCATCGGCGAAGTAGGTGTACGTCGACTTCTCGTACGCGTTGTGCACCCCGACGCCCGTCGTCGCGCCGTACGAGCTGCCGCCCGGGCCCGTGGCGGACTGCGCGCTGCCGGCCGAGACCGCCACGCAGAACACCCCGGCCGCGGCGGCGGTCGCCCACCGGCGCCATCCCTGCTTCATGGACCCTCACCCTCACCCACGTCGTCGAAGTTGATGCGAACGCGTCAACCAGGAGCACGATAGGAGGCACGGATGACCTTCAGGAGTACGCGAACCGGCCTTTCGGGGAGTACCGGTCGTCCGCGGGGAAGCCGGGTTCTCAGGCGTACGGGGGAGTGCCGGGTGAGGCCGGCCGGGTCACGGTGTTCCGTCCAGGCCGCTCGCGTAGTGCTCGATCGCGGCCCGGTACCGCCTCACGTACGGGTCCTCGCTGGTCGACGCGACGAGCCGCAGCAGAAGGCCCATCGCCTCGTGGTGTTCGCCGGTGTTGTACAGCGCCATCGCCAGGAACGTGTGGAGCGCGCCGTCGTCGGGGAACTCCGCCACCCCCTGCCGCAGCGTCTCGACGGCCTGTCCGTACCTGCCGAGCACCCGGTAGGTGCTGCCGAGACCGAGGAGCGCGCCCCGCCGGTCCTCCTCGCCGAGGTGTCCGACCGAGAGGCAGCGCTCGTAGTACGCCACCGCCTCGGCCTCCAGGTCCAGGACGTCGTGGGCCCACGCCGTCTGGTAAGCGATCTCCGCGTCCTCCGGGAACCTCGCGGTCAGGGCGAGCAGCCGTTCCCGGGCCTCTTCAGGGCGGCCCCCGGTACGCAGCCGCACGGCGTCGGCCAGCAGTTCGTCCCTCTGCGGTGTATCCATGGGTGACATGGTGGCAGGCTCCGGCGGGGCGTCGTCGCGCGGCCCGCCGGAGGGACCCGCGGCGGGGCCGGAGGCCCGCGGCCCGCGGAGGTCCGGGGCCGGCGCGCGAAGCCCGGTGGGGAGACGTGGCCGGATCGAGGTGTGACCGGACGGGCCCGGGGCATCCGAGGGCCATGACCGCAGACGCGAACCGCACTGTGCGGAAGAGAAGTTGGGCGCACGTGCTGGTGCGCGCCAGCATTCTGGTGGTGGCCTTCGTGGGGCTCGTCGCCTTCTCCGTCGTCCTGGCGAAGGTGACACTCACGCCGTCACCCGCCTCGGCGGGGATCGCCCATTCGAACATGACCCCGGGCCGCTCGCTCCGGCAGTACGCCGAGGACTACACCTTCCTCGCCGCCTGCAAGCAGGCGGGCGGGAACATCCTGCTCGGCGCCCCCTTCGGGGTGCTGATCCCGGTGCTCGTGCCGCGCCGGCTCCGGATGCTCCGCATGATCCTGCTGACCGGCGTGGTCATGGTGGTCGTGGAGCTGGCCCAGGGCGCCGTCGTGGAGGGCCGGGCATTCGACATCGACGACGTGATCCTCAATACCACCGGTGCGCTGCTCGGTTACCTGTTCGTCGGGCGCCGGATCAGCCACCATTACCACTCCTTCGCGAGGGTCCGTCCCGAGCCCGCCCCGGTGACCGCCCCGGTCGCCGAGGACGCGTCCGGCCGACGGTCCCCCGGCGGCCGGGCCGGCTTGAGGCAACGGGTCGCGGCGGCAACCGCGAGGGCGGGCGTGACCCGGACCGCGAAGGCACGGGCCGGGGACGTGAACGCGAACGGCCGGACCGCGAAAGTGCCGGCCACCGTGGCGGACAAGCGTCCCTCGAAGGCTCCGGCCGGGGCCGGGAACGCCGGAGCGGCGCGGCCCGGGGGCGGGCGCACGCTGCTGGAGAGGCTCCGCAACCGCTGACCGGGACGGTAGGGCGCCCCGGTCAGCGGTCGACCGCGGTCCGTCAGGTGCCGCGGAGCCTGTGCGGCGTACTCGCGGATCGTGCCGGGCCTTTCCGCCCGGCCCGGCACGATCCGCGTCGTCATGCCGTGCTGCTGTGCCGTACTTCTGTGCCGTCACTGTCGTGCTCCCTCCGGCGGCAGGGCGCCGGAGGGAGCACGGAGTGCCGGATCAGAGCGCCGGGTAGGCGTTCTTCATGAGCTCCTGGAACTGGGCGGAGAACCACTGTCCGGAGATCGGGGCGTTCGGCAGCGCGCCGGAGAGGCTGTTGCCGTTGCGGGCGTTGCCCGTGTAGGTCGGGTCGCACATCCGGTCGAAGCCCTTGCCCTCGTCGTTCGCGATGGCCGAGCTGGAACCGTCGGACTCCCCCGGGGGCTTCATCCAGACGTACGCGTCGATGCCCGGCTCCGGCGAGGCCGTCGGCCGCTCGCCGAGACCGGCGCCGGACTGGTTGCACCAGTTGCCCATGTGGATGCGGCGGTCGACGCGTCCACCGTCGACGTAGGTGTCCACGCTCGTGGTGCTGCCCGCGGCGGTCGGACGGGCCGTGCCGCCCCAGCCGTTGCGGGAGGTGTCGATCAGCATGCCGATCTTCGAGTCGAAACCGACCGAGACCAGCTTGTTCCGGAAGCCCTGGGCGAAGGACAGCTCGTCCGTGTAGCGGTTCCAGTCGACCCACTTCGACTGGCGGACGGAGGTGCCGTTCACCGAGCTGTCGATGGTGAAGAACGGCTCCTTCAGAGCGCTGTAGTTGGCCGTGTTGGTGATGAAGCCATGGACGTCGGCGGGCGTGGCACCCTCCGCGGTCGCGGCGGCCAGGAAGGTGTCGGCGGAGGGGCCGAAGTTGTCGTCCCAGCCGATCCATCCGTGGTGGCCGGCATCGATGTAGTTGTAGACGTTGGGCGCGTCGCCGAGCTTGTTCAGGGCGTAGCCGACGCCCTTCACGTAGTTGCCGTTGGCCTTCATCACGTCACAGTTGGCCGTGGCGGTGGCGCGGCCCGAGGTGTTGGTGACCAGGTTGGGCAGGGAGTCGATCTCGACCGTGGTGACGATGCGCAGGCTCGCGTACTTCGAGTCCTTCAGGATCGCCGCGATCGGGTCGATGTACTCGGACTTGTAGCGGGGCAGGTCGTCCGGGCCGAGCTCACCGTTGGAGGCGAGCGCGGCGCAGTCGCGGCCGGGGAGGTCGTAGATCACGAGCTGGACGACCATCTCGCCGCTGCCCTTCTGGGCGAGCGCGGCGTCGAGGTGGTCGCGCAGGCCCATGGAGCCGCCCGCGCCCTCGATCGCGGCGATGCGGTCGAGCCACACACCGGTGGGCTGGTCGGCGACACGGCTGCCGCCCGGCTCGGCCGCTGCCTTCGCCGACCACTCCGGGTTCACGTAGACCTTGGCGCCGGCGTACGGGTTGTCCACGAGGGAGCCCGCGGGGGTGCCCGGGTCGGCCGGGTCCGTGGGGTCGGTCGGGTCCGTCGGATCGGTCGGGTCGACCGCCCCGGCGTCGCAGGTGACGCCGTTCAGCTTGAACGTCGAGGGCACCGCGCTGTTGCCGTTGCCCGACGCGTTGAAGCCGAAGGAGGCCGAAGCTCCGGTCGCCAGCGCCCCGTTGTACGTAAGGTTCTTCGCGGTCACGGCGGACCCGCTCTGGGTCACCGTGGCGTTCCAGCCCTGGCTGACCTGCTCGGAGCCGGCGAAGGTCCACTCCAGCTGCCAGGAGGGGGCGGCGGCGCTGTTGTTGGTCACGGTCACCGCGGCGGTGAGGCCACCGTTCCACTGGCTCTGGATCTTGTAGTCCACGGAACACGCCGGGGCGGCGGCAGCCGAGGCGGAGAAGGGCCCGGCGGCGGTCCCGGCGGCGGCCACGAGGGCTGCCGCCGCGAGAAGCGCGGTCCGTGACCGATACATGGTGGTGCGGCTCATGAGATTTCCGTTTCCTGTTGGTGGGTCGGGGGCGAGCAGGTGGCCCCGCGGCCCGATTCCGTACACGACGGGTGTGCCGTCGTCATCACTGGTCGAGGACGGACCGAAGAGCAGTCCCACGTGGTCCGGATCCGTCCGGGGTACGAGTCCGCGGTCGCGGACACCTCATGACCCGGCCGGCCGTGCGGCGGGGGCAGGTGTCCTTGCCCGGTTGCCCGAGGAAGGGGACTTCGGGGCGGTGCGGTCGCGGTGGTGAAGCATCCGGCAGGTGGCGTCAGCGAGGAGGGGACGGCCCGCCGCCGAATCGGCGGTGTACCGGTCCCGGGCCCGATGCGGCCGGGCGTTCTGCCGTGGGTTCTCGCAACTCCGGACGAGTTTTCCCGACGGCGCGACGCAATTGATTCCGTATTTCACGGATCGATGTCCTTCAGTTCCAGTCGGCACTCCTCGGTCAGGGAATTCGAGCGGTTTCGACGTGCCGTTCCGAGCGGGTGCGGACGGGGCGTCGTCGGCGGGACCGTCGGGAATTCCGGGGTCCCGTGCGTGTGAACCCGCCGCCGGAGTGGTCGACTCTGGGGAGGCGCCGGGTGGCGCGGTCCTCGTCGGCGAGCTGATCGCCCGGGAGGCTCGTCCCGGGCGCACCGGTGGCCGGCGCGGGCGGATCGGGGAACCGCCACGTTGGTCGGGTCGATGGGTCTGCCGGATCGGGTCAGAGATCCGTGGGGTTGGTCGGATCCGGGTCCGGATCCGCGCTGGAGACATGCCGTTGATCGTGAACGCCGCTGAATCGAGGCCGTGTTCAGAGCCTTACCGCTCTCGACGGAGCCGGTCGGAACGCTCGCACCCGCTGCGAGAGAACCGTTTTGGCATCCATCGGCGGCGGTGACGGTCCCGCCGGACCGCGACCACCGGGCGTACCGGCCCCGAGCCACCGTCCGGTCATCGGACGGGAGCCGAGTCGGAGATTCCAACCAGCCGACAGTGAAGCTGAGTTGATAAATCCGGTGGTCTCCCGGAAACCACCCGTCGTTGGCCGGTGAAGGTGTGGTCCACCGTACGGAGAGGGATGGTTTCCGGAGGCCTGGGCCACGGGTTCGGCGGCGAAGCCGGCCGTGGCCAGAACTGCTCCGTGAAGCAGGCGTCACACGTACTGCGCATGTGGACGGCGAGTGGAGGGTGTTGCCCGAGCGACTCCGTCAGGCCGGGTGTGCCCCCTACGGCACGCCGACTGATGGAACCGCTCCCACTGGTCGGCCATGACGTTAGAGCGTCAACTGATGTTGGTCAACAGGCCAGTTCTGAACTCGATCAGTCGAATTTATTCGACTCTTCAAGTCTCTTGACTCCGATTTTCCCTCTCCCCATGCTGGGAGCGCTCCCACTAGTTCAAGGCTTGTGCTCAATTCCCGCACACCCCCTGCACCCCCCCCATGATCCTCAGAGCCGAGAGGAGGAACCCACGCATGCCATCGGGACACGCACGAAGTACGTGGGCATCGACACGACCCGGCAGCCCCGGGAAAAGCGGAGCGCGCTCGCACCGGTTGCGGACCGCCCTCGCGACGCTACTTCTTCTCCCCTCGGGGGACGACGGCCGTGGCCGGAACGCAGGCGCGGGCGGCCTCCGTCCAGCGTGTGTTTCGACTGTCCCGCCCGTCCGGCGACGCCCGGCACGCACCCTCGCCGCGTGGTCGGTATCACCCCGGTACATCCAGTATCGGGGCGGCCCTCCGCCTTGCGATCGCAGGCACCGACCGCGGCGCCACGGCCCTGGACGGCTGAACCCTCACGCACCGGCAGGCGGGGAGCCGGCGGCTCACGAACAAGGGGAACGGCACCTGGTCCCGGGCGGGCGAGGCCGTCGGCCCTTCGACGTCCCGGGCGGACCAGGCCGTCGGCCCCTCGATGCCGCAAGGGGCCAGTGCCAGGGCGACGCCGGCATTAGGGTGCCGGAGACCCGCGCCGGCCCCAACCGCTTCGACCACCCGGTCCAGGCCCCCTGCGGCCGGACCGGCACGATGCCGAACGGTGAGACCGCCGAGGACAGGTCCACCTTGCTGGCGCTCCGTTCCCCTCGCACGGACGACCGGGAGCGGCTGAAGGCGCGGGCCCACCCGGACGGCGGGGCCGCTCCGGTCTTCACCCACCACCGGGCCCGGTCCGGCATCGCACTCGCCCAGGGAGCGTGTTCCGACCTCCTGAGGTGAGTGATCCGAGCAGGTGGAGGTGCGGGTTGAACGGGACGCCCCGCACCTCCGCCGTTCCACCCCCCGGCGGGTCCGCCCCTGGCCCGCCGGGGACACCCGTTCGGACCCGGGCGGATTGCCCCCCGGAGTGCGCCGCGCGAGGTTGGCGGTGACGTCTACCGAGCCGGAGGCGCCCCGAGGACCCGCCGAGGAGGAGTCGCATGGCCGACGGCCGGTGGAGCCCGGGCCACGTCTCACCCGAGGTGGCGGAGTTCCAGCCCGCCCTGGACGTCGTGGAGCCCGCGCGCCAGCGCCGGCTCACCGTACTGCTCCGGTTCCTGCTGCTCCTGCCGCACTTCGTCGTCCTCTTCTTCCTCTGCGTCGTGGCAGCCGTCATGGTCGTCGTCGGCTGGTTCTCCGCGCTCGTCCTCGGCCGTCTGCCCGATCCCGTCTTCCGCTTCCTCGCCGGACGGCTCGGCTACCAGACGCGTGTCCTCGCCAACGAGATGCTGCTGGTGGACCGTTATCCGCCCTTCTCGTTCCGGGCGCCGGGGGACTACCCCGTACGCGTCGAGGTGCGCCCCACCGGGCTCAACCGGCTCGCCGTCCTCTTCCGGCTGCTCCTGATGATCCCCGCGCTCGTCGTCCAAGCCCTGGCCGTCACCGGCTGGTTCACCCTCTCCTTCGTCTGGTGGCTCGTCACCCTGATCCTCGGCCGGATGCCGAAACCCCTGTTCGAGGCCACGGCCGCCACCCTGCGCCACCAGATGCGGTTCGAGGCCTACGTGTCGATGCTCACTCCCGCCTACCCCAAGGGCCTTTTCGGCGACGACGGTCTGGAGGCCGTCCCGTACGGCAACGGCTCCGCGACCCGCCCGCTGATCATGAGCCGGGCGGGCGGGACGTTCGTCGTCCTCTTCCTCGTGCTCGGCCTCGCGAGCAGCGTCACCTGGTCCACTGTCCCCCACGACGACGAGCCCCCCGGCACCTACCGGCTGCACCGGTGAAAAGGCTTCGCCATCCGGGCCACCGCCAGGCATCATCGCCCGATGACATGGATCGCCCCTGAACCGGAACCCACCCCCGACGCCCTGAACTCCCCGGAGCGCGAGACCCTGACCTCGTTCCTTCACTCCTACCGCGGCGGCCTGTTGCGCAAGTGCGCCGGGCTGACCGGCGAGCAACTGGCACGGCGGACCACCGAACCCTCCAACCTCAGCCTGCTCGGTCTCGTACGGCACATGGCCAAGGTCGAACGGACCTGGTTCCGCGAGCGGTTCGCCGGCCAGGGCCTGCCCCCGATGTACGATCCGGCCAAGGGCAAGGACGCGGACTTCGAGGACCTCGTCCCCGAGCGCGCCGAGGAAGACTACGCACGGCTGCTGGAGGAGGTCCGGCTGGCGGACGAGGTCATCGCCGCCGCTTCGCTCGACGACACCTTCGTCCATCGGGGGGAGACGTACTCTCTTCGGCTGGTCCACGTCCACCTCATTGCCGAGTACGCCCGCCACGCCGGCCACGCCGACCTGCTGCGGGAGCGGCTTGACGGTGTGACCGGCGACTGAAACCCGCACGACTCCTCCGGGAACAGCGTGAGTTGGGGGCGCGTGGGTGGACTGAACCGGCGTGTACGGGTCAGACGAAGAGCATGACGTCCACCGGTACGGAACCAGACAGCTCCGAGCGGCGCGGCGACGGGCCCGCCGCCCGCCCGGCCGCGAAGAAGCGGGGATGGGCCAAGGCCCTCGGCATCTGCGCCGTGGCCCTGGTCCTCCTCTTCGCCGGCACCCGCCTCAGCCTCATTCCGGGTCTGGGCGACATCTTCGGCGAGCGCACCAACGACCGCTCGGGCCCCGCCGTGCTCAAGTCGATCCAGGACATGAGCGCGTACGAGGCGGCCTCCGGCAACTTCCAGGTCGTCGTCGACCTGGAGAAGGACGCCAAGTTCCTCCCGGACGCGATCCGGGGGACGCGCACCCTGTACGTGGGCGCGGGCACCGTCGGCGCCTCCGTCGACCTCGGCAAGGTCGCGAAGGACGGGGTCGTCGTCGACGAGGACCGTACGGAGGCCACGCTCACCCTGCCGCACGCGGTCCTCGGCAAGCCCGCCCTCGACCCGGACCGCTCCTACTCGGTCTCCAAGCAACGCGGTCTGCTGGACCGCCTGGGCGACTTCTTCTCCGACAACCCCGGCAGTGAGCAGGCGGTCAACAAGCTCGCCGCCCAGCACATCGGTGAGGCGGCGAAGGAGAGCGGCCTCACCGCACGGGCCGAGAAGAACACCGCGAACATGCTCAAGGGCCTGCTCACCTCACTCGGGTTCACGAAGGTCACCGTGACCTTCGCCGCTCCCGCAGGTTCCTGAGGGGCGCCGGCCGGTCCCCGCGGCGGAGCTCTCCGAACGGACCGAATCGGCGCGTGGGATGCTCAACGGCGTGACCAGTGACGTTGATGAACCACGTAGAGAACTCCTCCTCCAGGACGGTCTGGAGGAGGAGTACGTGGTGAGCGCCCACCGTGAGGCGCTCCGTGCCCTGCGGGACGACATCGAGACCGCTCACTTCGATGCCTACAGCGATGCCCCGTGGCCGCCCGAAGTGGTGCCGGCGTACGAGCGCGCGTCGTCGATGGCCGAGCACCGGGTAGCCGGGGGTGTCCGGTCCGCGAAGGGCGATCACGGGATGGGAATCGACGTCGACGTTCGCGACGACGCGCAGTTCGACGTGCTCCTGGCCTTGGCCCCCTTCACGATTCACGCGGAGGGGTGGCGTCAGGGCCGGCAGATTTTCAGCGCGAGCGACACGGGCACGGCTCTGATGATCGCCGTCACGGCGCGGCAGGAAGCTCTGCTCATGTCGCGCCTCGGCGCGTCGGGTGTGCCGGCGACGGCGTTCACGAGCCGACCCCGCGGACGACAGGGCCTGTTCGCGCGCTGGTCACGGCGCCGGACCGCCTAGGGCGGGCGTCGTCCCGTGGGCGCGCGCCGGCCTGTGGGACAACTCCGGTGCGGACCGAGGGCGGCCGGCGGCGCCGCCCGCCGAACGTCCGAGGCGATCGGACACCCCACCACCCGGCCCGGTGACGCCTGTCCGTCGTCAACCGGTGGACCGCCACGACCATCCTCGTATTTCCGTTCGATGCTCCAGGGCTGTCACCCGGTCGTGGTGCGCTCCGGCGGCCCTCTTGCCAGAGTGGACGGATGAACACATCCGATCTGCTGACCGACGCTTTCGGCCGGGTACGGGAAGCGGTGCACGCGGCGGCCGAAGGGCTCTCCGCCGGTGAGCTCAACGCCCGGACCGACGGCGGGGCCAACTCCATCGCCTGGCTCGTGTGGCACCTGACCCGGGTCCAGGACGACCATGTCGCGGACGCTTCGGGAAGAGAGCAGGTCTGGTACACCGACGGCTGGGCCGACCGGTTCGGCCTCCCTTTCGACCGTGCCGCGACCGGTTACGGGCATACCAGCGAGGAAGTCGGCGCCGTGCGGGTCGCCTCCGCCGATCTGCTGCTCGGCTACCACGACGCCGTCCACGAACGGACCCTGGCCTTCGTCGGCGGACTCACCGGCAAGGCGCTGGACCGCATCGTCGACGAGGCATGGTCCCCGCCGGTGACCCTCGGCGTCCGGCTCGTCAGTGTGGTGGCCGACGACCTCCAGCACGCCGGCCAGGCTGCCTTCGTGCGTGGGGCGCTCGGGCGGAGGTGACGAGGATGATCGAT
The DNA here is from genome assembly GCF_036188265.1 of Streptomyces sp. NBC_00247. Classification (NCBI taxonomy): domain Bacteria; kingdom Bacillati; phylum Actinomycetota; class Actinomycetes; order Kitasatosporales; family Streptomycetaceae; genus Streptomyces; species Streptomyces sp. NBC_00247. The sequence continues at coordinate 7,175,866 of NZ_CP108093.1, forward strand.
TGCTCCGGGTGCGTAAAGACCAGGTCAGAGCCGTGTGCGCTTCCCGCTTCGTACACCGGTGCGAGCTTGGAGCCGCAGTGCCATACTCGAAAGTAGCCAGTAGGCAGGCTTGGCATTGTCGAAAGGCGAGACGTCATGAACTGGGCATCGTGGACAACCAGTGGCGTCTTCGCGGGAGCCGGCGGAGTGAGCACCGCCGAGGTGGGCATCGTGACCGGGGATCTGACCGTGCACACGACGTGGTCGGACGAGCAGGCGGCCGTGGCCGTCCAGTTCAGCGGATCCTCCGATTGGTTCACCATGGCGGGCAGCCCTGTACCGTGCTTCTCCGAAGAGGAGAGCCGCACCTTCCATCAGCGCGTCGTCGAGGCCGTGCGCGCGGGCGCGGGAGCGATGGTCCCCCCACCGCAGGGCGCACCCACCCCGGCGCCACCGTCGATCGCGTAGTGGCGAAGTCGCACCGGGCACCCCCTAGAGTTGCTCACGCGACCGTATCGAGCAGGTACGGAGTGTGAGCAGGGTCGAGGAGCGGTGCGATGACAGGGGCGGACGTCTTGCAAAGGAAGCCGAGAAGGCGGGCCGTGCCGAAGAAGCAGCGCCCTCTGTGGGTGGAGATCCCGCTGCTGGTCGCCGTGGCACTCTGCCTCGCCCTGCTCGTCAAGACGTTCCTGGTCCAGGCGTTCTCCATCCCCTCCGAATCCATGCAGAACACCCTGCAGAAGGGCGACCGGGTTCTCGTCGACAAGCTCACTCCCTGGTTCGGCTCGGAGCCCGAGCGCGGGGAGGTCGTGGTCTTCCACGACCCCGACGGCTGGCTCACGGGCGTCGCGGCCCAGGAGCCCAACGTCGTGCAGCAAGCGCTGACCTTCGTGGGGCTGATGCCCTCGGCCCAGGAGAAGGATCTGATCAAGCGGGTGATCGGAGTCGGCGGAGACACCGTCGAGTGCTCCGGGACCGGCCCGCTCCGGCTCAACGGGAAGGCACTCGTCGAGCCGTACGTCTATCCGGGCAACACCGCGTGCAGCCCGGGCGGAGACGGCGAGTTCAAGGTGACCGTCCCCGAAGGGAAGATCTGGGTGATGGGCGACCACCGCCAGGCTTCCGCCGACTCCCGCTACCACCAGCACGACAAGAACGGCGGCATGGTCCCCGAGGACGAGGTGGTCGGTCGGGCTGTCGTGGTCGCCTGGCCGCTGGGCCGTTGGGCGACCCTGCCGGTGCCGGCGACCTTCGACCAGCCGGGCATCGAGTGAGCGATGGTCTCCGGCGGGCCCGACGGTGCCTGGCAGGCGGGGTCTGAAGGGCGGCGTCCGACGGGCGGCGGAGGGCAGCCGGGCAGGGGAACGGCGCGAAGACCGGTTACCCGCAGCCGCCGAAGCGCAGTACGTAACGCCGCTGCCACGGAGTCTCCACCGCTCCAGGGTGGTAGTGCTCCCGGACGAAGGCGACGGCGTCGCGCGGGAGCACTCCGTCCAGCACCGCCAGGCACGCCAAGGCCGTCCCCGTACGCCCCCGGCCACCCGCGCAGGCCACCTCGACCCGTTCGGTGGCGGCCCTGGTCCACACCTCGTCCAGCAGTCGGCGGGCCGCCGCGCGGTCGGCCGGGAGCCGGAAGTCGGGCCAGCGCAACCATCGTGACTCCCACGCCACCGGCTCGGGCTCACGGCCCAGCAGACGTACGGAGAACTGGGGCACCGGCCCCGCGGGCAGCGGCCGACGCAGGCCGCGGCCCCGGACGAGGCGCCCCGAGGGCAGACGAAGAACCCCCGGGGCGGCCGCGTCCCACGTATCGCTCATGCCCGTACCCTACCGAGCCGTCATCGAGCCGATCCCTGTTCGAGTCGTCTCGCGCGCCTGTCCGTCGCCGGGACGCGTACTCACTCCCCGGCAGGAGCCTCCGGGCCTTCCAGGGGACGCGCCAGCAGAGGCGCGCCGGGCACCTGGTGGCCACCGCTGGCCAGCATCCGCACCTCGCCCCTGGCACTGATCTCGGCGCGGACGATGCCGGTCTCGTCCTCGTACACGGGATGCCCCCCTGCCCCGGCGCGCCCGGTCATCCGGACGACGACGACATCGTCCTCCGCACCGAGCGTCTGGAAGATGAGTTCGAAACGTTCCGGATAGTCCATGTGGGCCTCCCGATCGGGCACGACGGACGCCGGACCCCTTGGATTCCATTGTTTCTCAGCCTGACGCTCCGCGCCCGGTCAAGGGAAGGGTTGGTACGTCGCCAGGACGGCCGTGTCCCCGCGCCGGGGCCGGGACGTGGGTGCGCCGGACACGGGCCCAACGGGCGGAGCGGTCCTGTCGATCGGGTGACTCGTCGGAGAGGCACCCCATGACTGCTCGCCGACCGGGCTAGGCATGCGCACATGAGACTTGATCCCCCACAGACGAACCGTGTCTTCTCGCGTGCCCGCACGCTCCGTGCGGTCGGCGCCGTCGTGTGCGCCGTCGTCGCCTCGGCGATGGTGACGGGCTGCGGAACGGACGGTGACTCCGTCTCGGCGTCGGCGACTTCGGAGGCCGCGAAGGTCGTGCCGCACCAGGCGACCACCAGCCCGTCCCCCTCCGGCAGCCCGTCCCCGACCGAGCTGAGCCAGGAGCAGCGGAAGCGGAAGGACGTGCTCGACGCCACGAAGATCACCTTCGACAAGGCGGCCAAGGCCGCGGTGGGCGCGGTCTCGGGCAGCAAGCTGGTCGACTTGGAGCTCGGCGGCCTCGACGACGACGACAACGCCAGTGGCAGCCCGAGTCCGACCGGCAGCCCGAGCCCGACGAACAGCCCCAGTCCGACCGGCAGCCCCAGCCCGACGGGCAGCCCGAGCCCTACCGGCAGCGCCAGTGACCCCGAGTGGGTCGCGGAAGTCGCGGAGAAGGACGGCACCGCGCACACCGTCCGGATCAACGCCGTCACCGGGAAGGTCCTGGACACCACCGAGGACGACAACCAGGACGCCGACGACAAGAGCCGGCTCGCCGACATGATCGGCAAGGCCACCCAGACACCGGAGCAGGCGGCGAAGGTGGCCACCGACAAGCAGAAGGGCTGGGTCACCTCCATCGGGCTGGAGGAGAACGACGACGACGTCCTCGTCTGGCAGGTGGACGTCGTGGACTCCTCCTGGAACCAGACCGACTTCGAAATCGACGCGGCCAAGGGAACGATCGTCGGTGAAGTGACCGAGGAGACCGAAGGAAACTGATACTCCGAGCGTTACCTCCGATTCGGTGGTGTGCCGCCTGGCGCGCCACCGAATCGCTGCTTCTCGGGCAGTCGTGCCCGGTCGCCCGTGCGCCGGGTGAGGGGCTCCCGGCGCCCGCGCCGCCGGGCGCCCGGGGGCGCCGGACACGTCACGCCTGGTGTCGCTCGGGGCGCAACGCGTGGGCCAGTCCGTGCTCCGCGGTGTCCTTGAGCGCCCGGTCGTAGGCCGTCTCGTACGCCGAGTGGCCGGCCGCCTCGCGTGCGAGGAGTTCCCACCGGTCGCGGATCGCTCCCAGCTCCGGAGTGCCGCGGTGGGGGTGGCCGACCATCCGCCAGAAGGTCTGCCCCGTCCCCAGGGTGCGTGCCGCGCCCACACCGTCGCCCTGGGCGGCGATGGCGCCGGCGAGCAGATCGAGAGCGAGCGCGATCCCCAGACTGTCCCGGAGCTGATGCTTGCTGGCGAGCATGGCGCGGGCATGGGCCTCCGCGTCCTGCGGCCGGCCGTGCATCATGTGTATGAGCGCCAGCTGGTGGTCCGCGTAGCCGCGCGCCCAGCGGTCCCCGTACTCCAGACTGATCAGCTGGAGCCCGACGGCGTCCTCGTACGCCTCGTCGAGCCTGCCCAGGGCCGTCAACGCGAAGAGCCGTATCACCCGGCAGCGGAGGACGGACGGAGCGGCGGCGGGTTCCACCGGCAGCTCCCGCAGCGCGCCGTCGCTCACCGCCAGCGCCGCCTGCGGCCGGCCCGCCATGAGGTGGTTGAAGCTCACCGTGTGCGCGGCGGAAAGGATCGATTCGGCATCCGCGTCCTCCCGCGCGGAACGGGCACACTCCTCCCCGACCTCCGACGCCGTCCCGTGGTCCCCTTGGAGGGTGAGGGTGACGCCGAGGGCCCACAGGGCCCGGGTCCTGTCCCTGCCGCCGCCCGGGTGCAGGGCGAGTACCCGTTCCAGGTACGAACGCGCCTGGTGAAGGTGACCGCAGCAGCTCCAGAACAGTCCGGCCTGCCCCGCCATGCGCAGAGCCAAGGCGGGGGAGGCCACCAGGAGGTGGTCCAGAGCGGCCGACAGGTCCGTGTGGCTCTCGTCCATCCGCCGGTAGCGCGCGAGCTGACGGGTGCTCAGCCACCCTCGGTGCGACTGGTCCGCGACATCGGCGAAATGCACGGCGTGCCGGTCGGCGAGCACCCCGTCCTCCGCCAGTTCCCTCAGCCACATGGCACCGTACTCGCGCAGCGTGTCGAGCATGCGGTAGCCGGCGCCGTCCCGCTGGAGCACCGACTGCGCGGCGAGTCTCTCCAGGCCACGTGCCACCTCGTCCGTGGTGAGCGGCCCGCCGGAGCAGACCACCTGTGCGTCCGTCAGCCGGATCCCTCCGTGGAAGACGGAGAGCCGGGCCCACAGCAGCCGTTCGAGCGGCGTGCAGAGTTCGTGGCTCCAGCCGACCGTCGTGCGCAGCGCCCGGTGACGCCTGGGCCAGGTCGTGTCGTCCACGAGTGTGTCGAGCCGCGAACCGAGCAGTTCCAGGAGCTCCTCCGCTTCCGACTCCCGCAGCCGGGCAGCAGCGAGTTCGACGGCCAGCGGGATGCCTTCGAGGTGCCGGCAGATCTCGACCACGGCGGCCGCCGCCCCCGGCGCGTCGAGCCGCCGGGCCGGGGCGGTGAGCGCGGCCCGTTCGCGGAAAAGGCGTTGAGCGTCGCTCCCGGTGGCCAGAGGCGGTACGTCCACCGCGTACTCGCCCGCGACGTCCAGGGGTTCCCGGCTGGTGGCGAGCACACTCAGCCCCGGCGCCGCGGCGAGCAGCCGTTCCACCAGATCACGGCAGGCCGTCAGAACCCGTTCGCAACAGTCCAGGACGAGCAGCAGCCGCTGGTCCGCGAGCCATTCGCTGAGCGCTTCCACGGGGCGGCGCCGGCTGTGGTCCAGCAGACCGACCGCGTCGCATACGGCGGTCGTCAGTGACGCGTCGCCGTGCAGGTGCGAGAGATCGGCCCAGCACACGCCGCCCGCGTAGCGAGCGGCTATTCGGTCCGCCACATGGAGCGCGAGCCGGCTCTTGCCTATGCCGCCGGGGCCCGTGAGAGTGACCAGCCGGTGTTCGTCCAGTGCCCGCTCGGTCAGGTCCAGCTCACCGCTTCTGCCGATGAAACTGGTCGTGACGGCGGGTGGGTTGCCCATCACGGGGTCATCCTGCCTCCCCCGGGGGCGTGTCTTCTCCCCTTGCGACGAAGCAATCAAAAACGGCCGACATGTGATGCTCGGGCAGACAGGAAATGGCGTGAATGTCCGTGGCGCGGCCGGGCCGGAGCGCCCTCGCGCGGGGTCGGCCCGGCGTACGCCCCCGGCCCCCGCGCACCGGGGGCCGCGTCCACGGCGGTTCAGCGGTCACCTCGGCGCCCGGCAGCCGCTCAGGGCCGCAGGACCAGCTTGCCCATGGTGCGCCGTGCGAGCAGGTCCTCGTGCGCCCGCCGGGCCTCGGCCAGCGGACGGACACCGCCGGAAAGGGGCTTCAGCCGGCCTTTGACGGTCAGGTCGAGAAGCTCACCGAGCGCCGTCGAGAAGGCGCCCGGACGGGACAGCGACCTGCCCAGCTGGAACCCGGTCACCGACGCGTTCAGCATCAGGAGCCGGCCCGTGTCCAGCGGCGCCGGAGCGGACCTGGAGGCGTTGCCGTAGGTGACGATCCTGCCGTGCTCCGCCAGCGAGGCGAGCCCCTGGTCGAAGTACGCGCCCCCGGAGGCGTCCAGCACGATGTCCGCCTTCCCGGCGAGCGGGTACTCCACCGCCTCGTCGGCCCCCGCCTCCAGAGCGGCTGCACGCTTCTCGGGCGTCGACGCCACCGCCACCACCCGTCCCGCGCCGAACTCCCGCGCCAGCTGGACCGCCAGATTGCCCACGCCTCCGGCGGCGGCGTGCACCACCACGCTCTCACCGGGCATCAGCCGGGCCGCCGACTTCAGCAGGTGCCAGGCGGTGAGCCCCTGGGTCAGCAGCGACAGCGCCTGCCCGGCGTCGAGTTCCTCGGGAAGGCCGACCACGGTGGCGGGATCGGCGCTCACCCGCTCCGCGTATCCGGACCGCACCTTCGCCAGGACCCGCCGGCCGTCCTCGGTGCGCGCGACGACCTCCGTACCGGGAACGAACGGATGGCCGCTCGGGGCGGGGTACGTACCGTCGGTGACCAGGGTGTCCACGAAGTTCACGCCGGCCGCTTCGACGTCGAGCAGCAACCGCCCCTCCGCCGCGGCGGGATCGGGCACCTCGACGTACTCCAGAACCTCGGGGCCGCCGGTACTGCGGACTTGGATCGCGTGCATGCGTGTCACCGTTTCGACGGGGGAACAGAAGCGTCCACCTGCCCCGACAGCGCCGGGAACGAGGCACCGGGAACGCTATCGAACGTCACCGGAAGGCCCCAGCTGGGCCGCCCCAGCACGTCGAACACATGGTGGGCGCGGTCCGGATCGGTGGAGAGCACCCGCAGCACCCCGGGCACGGCGATGCCGGGCAGGACCAGACGGTAGAGATCGGAGGCGAGGAGGAGCAGACTGTCCGGCCGGTCCACGGTGGTGGAGACGAGCTGTAACCCGGTGAACGCCCCCACCAGCACGTTCGCGGTCTCCAGAGGGTCGATGTGCTCGAACACCTCGCCCTGGCAACGCCCTTCGGTCAGCAGGTTGGCGATGACGTCCCGCCACTGCGGCCACGGTCCGCCGAAGAACGGCCGCGCGTTCTGGTCGGCGGCCAGCCGCGCCGCCCCCTGGAGTAACGGCTCCCGGGGCAGCCGGTACGCCAGGAGAAGTCCCAGATCCACGATGGCCTGCATCTTCACCGGGTTCTCCGGCTTGATGATGACGGCGTGCTGGAGCACCGCGTGCGCCAGCGCCTCCTTGCCGGAGAAGTGGAAGTACAGGGCCCCCTTGGTGACTCCGGCCAGGGACATGATCTCGCTGATGGTGGACGCCTCGTACCCGTTCGACGCGAACACCACCGCAGCGGCTTCCAGCACGGTGTAGCGCGTTCTGATGGCCCGCTCCTGCTGCGCCAAGGCCGACTCCTTCGGTCCGTTCGCCCGGTCCCCCCTGCCGCGCGCGGCGCGTCTCGGAGGAGGGCGGGCGCGAAAACAGGCGCGCCGGTATGTTACCCCCGCTCGTGGGCGCTGACCCTCCTGGCCGCGACGGCTTGGAAGGGGCCGGGACCCTCGGGGCGAGGACGGTTCCGGCACGCGCCGGTGGCGGGTCCGCGCGTTCCGCCCGAGCGGCCGCACCCCTGCGCGAGCGCTCGGTGGACGGCTGCCTGTACGGTTCCCGGACCGGCCGACCGGCCGTCGGGTGAACGGAGCAGGGCACACCATGGGATCGCTCAGGGGCAGGACGGCGCTGGTGACCGGTGCGAGTCGCGGCATCGGACGCGGGATCGCCAGGCGCCTCGCCGCGGACGGCGCACTCGTCGCCGTCCACTACGCGAGCAACGAGGAGGCAGCCGAGCGGACCGTCGCCGCCATCCGGGACGACGGCGGCCGCTGCTTCCCGGTGCGCGCCGAACTCGGCGTCGACGGAGACGTCGGAGCCCTGTTCGCCGCCTTCGACGCCGGCGCCCGCGGGCAGGGGGCCGGCCCGGAGCTCGACATCCTCGTCAACAACGCCGCCGTCAGCATCTCCTCGCGCATCGCGGATCTGCGCGCCGAGGACTTCGACCGGCTGATCGCCGTCAACACCCGCGCGCCGCTCTTCGTCATCCAGGAAGCCCTGAAGCGGATGGGGGACGGCGGACGCATCGTCAACATCTCCTCCGCCGCGAGCAGAAGGGCCCTGCCGCGCACCCTCGCGTACTCGATGAGCAAGGGAGCGGTCGACTCGCTGACCCGCACCCTGGCGGAGGAACTGGGCCCCCGTGGCATCACGGTGAACGCCGTGGCGCCCGGATTCGTCGAGACGGAGATGAACTCCTCCCGGCGCGCCACCGAGGAGGCGCGGAGCGCGATCGCCGCGCTCTCCGCCTTCGACCGGATCGGCCGCCCCGAGGACATCGCCGACATCGTCGCGTTCCTGGCGTCCGACGACTCCCGGTGGATCACGGGTCAGTACATCGACGCCACCGGTGGCAGCAAACTCTGAGGCGGCGACGCCGACGGGCGGCCCGTCGACGGCCCTGGCCCGAGCAGGGAGTTCCCGCCCCCGGCCTTCTGCCGCATGCCTCCCGAAACCGCCGCCGTGGTCCACCCGCGCTCCCGCCACGCCGCGGCCGTCCCCTGCCTCGCGCCCTGGTCCAAGGCCTCGGCGCCCGGTGCCGCCACCAGGCCTACCGGGCGGGCAGAGGGACGACGAGGCACGTGCTGGTCGCGTGCGCGATGAGACGGTCCGCCCCGTCGAACAGCTCGGCCTGCGCGAGGCAGGTGGTGCGGCCGCTCTTGAGGACCGTGCCGACCGCCCGCACCGTGCCGGTGTCCGCGGTGATCGTCCGCAGGAACCTCACGTTGAGATCGAGAGAGGTGTAGCCCACCCCGGCGGGCAGTACCGAATGGACGGCGCAGCCGGCCGCCGAGTCGAGCAGGGTCGCGTACACACCGCCGTGGACACTGCCGATCGGGTTGTAGTGCTCCTCGCCCGGCTCCAGGGTGAACACCACCCGCCCGGCGTCCACTTCTGTGATGCGGAAGCCCATCATCCGGCTGATCGGCGGGCTGGGGAGGCGCCCGGCCACGAGATCGCGCAGGATCTCCAGTCCGCTCGCCGTGCCCACGGCGCCGGCCGAGACCGCGGGGTCTTCCCATTCGTACGTGCGTGTCCGGCCCATCCGCTGTGCTCCCGTCGCTCGTTCCATCAGACGGGGACAAGTAAAGCCCAGAGCTGCCCCCTGAGTCGGCGCTCTGGCGCTGCTCGGTGCCATCACCGCTCCAGGTGCGGCCGCGGCGACCGGCAAGAGTCCTTCCGCCGCACCCTCTTCCGCGAAGCCGACGCTGGTCCTGGTCCATGGTGCACGGGCGGATTCCTCCAGCTGGTCCTCGGTGATCGAGCGGCTGCGCAAGGACGGCTATCCGGTGCGAGCCATCGCGAATCCCCTCCAGGGGCTGACCAGCGACACCGCCTACGTCTCCAGCTACCTGTCCACCTACATCGAGAACCGAGGCGGACCCTTGAACCTGCGACGCGACATGACCCGCTACGCCGCGATCACCGGCTTCCTGGGCGCCGCGACCGTGCTGGCCGTTCCTCAGGTCACGGCCGCGGGATTCCCCGCCACCGCCGGACCCGTCAGGAGTGCGGAACGTACGGCCAAGCCGCTCGGTCCGCTGACGGACCTCGTCATCCAGCGCATCCGCGTCGGCGATGACGTGGCCGCTTCCAAGTTCGGTACCGACTCGCCCATCGAGGACCCCGTGCGTGAGGCCCAGGTGCTGGAGCAGGTCCGGACGCAGGCCGAGGCCGCCGGGGTGAACCCGCAGGCGGCGGTGGCCTTCTTCCAGGACCAGATCACCGCGAGCAAGGTCGTGCAGCAGGGCCTGTTCGCCCGCTGGACCGCCCATCCCGAGGAAGCACCCACGACGCGCCCCGACCTCGGACCCATCCGCGCGCAGCTCGACCAGCTGACCACGGATCTGCTCCAGGAACTCAAGAACACGGAGGGACTGCGCGACCGGCCCGTCGCCTGCACGGTGCAGCTGGCACTGGCCACCGGCTCGAGCGCGGTGCGGGAGCGCCTGGACGTGCTCCATCGCCAGACACTCCGGACGGCCACCCAGTCGGTGTGCGGCTGACGTGTATGACCGGACGAGCCACGCCGTCCAGGTGAGTGACCGGACGACGCCTGCCTGACGATGACAACTCGCCCCGACTCGGGACAAGTCGATCCGGGGCAAAGCCGCGGCGGGCGGCCGTCCCCTCTCCCGGCCGGCCCGACCCCCTGGTCGGGCCGGTCGGTTACGCTGCCGGAGGCGCCTGGACCAGCCGGAACGCGGCCGCCGGGTCAGCGGCACGAGTGACTGATCGACCGACCACGACGTGCGACGCCCCAGCGGTGAGAGCCGCACCCGGTGTCCCGTGACGTGCGTGCTCGGCCGAGGATTCACCGGGCAGCACGATGCCCGGTGTGACGATCAGGGCATCCGATCCCAGGATGCGACGCAGGGCCGCGACGTCCTGCGGCGAGGCGGTCACGCCGTGACATCCGGCCTTCCGTGCCAGACGGGCGAGCCGGAGCACCTGCTCGTCCACCGTGTCGGCGACACCGATGTCGGCAAGATCCGCGTCGGTCATGCTGGTGACCACGGTCAGGGCGAGGATGCGCAGCCCGGGGAAGTCGCGGGCGGCATCGACTGCGGCGGCCATGATGCTGCTGCCGCCCATGCCGTGCACGGTGACCAGGGACACGCCCATTGCCCCCGCGGCACGGACTGCTCCGGCAACCGAGTTCGGGATCTCGAAGAGCTTGAGGTCCAGGAAGACTTCCTTGCCCTGTGCGACAAGGTCTTTGACGATGTCCGGCCCTGCCGCGGTGAGCAGTTCCAGACCGATCTTGTAGAAACGGCACGCGTCGCCCAACTGCTCGACGACAGCATCGGCGGTCGCGCGGTTGTCGTGATCCAAGGCGACGATGACCTGGCTGTTCGGTTCCATGGGGACATCCTGCCGACACCTTCGACGCGACCAGTCGCCGGGGAACGGTGGTCCGGGGCCCTCTCTTCCCGGGGCAGGAAAACCGTCACGCCGGACCGGCACGTCCGGAGGCCCGAAACCCGGGCAGGCACGCCGGGCGCGGCGGCTGGGGGGAAGCCGGCGCGTTGAGGAAGGCGCACCCGCGGAAGCCCGGGGAGAGAATCCCCGCGGTGATGGTCCGGCAGACCGCCCGGACCTTGTCGGCCCCGGACCGCTCGCCCGCCTCGGCCTGCGCCCGGAGATCCCGGTCGGCCTGCTGGAGGTAGGCGAGGACGAGGTCTTCCTTACCGGTGAAGTGGCGGTACATCGTGGCGCGGGTGACCTGCCCCTCCGCGACGATCCGGTCGATGCCCACGGAGTGGATGCCTTCGGTGTAGAAGATCCTGGTCGCCGTGCTGAGCAGCCGTGCTCGCGCTTCCGACGTGCTGCGTCGTGTCCCCGGGCTCATACGTCCGGATTAGCGAAGAGCGAGAGAGAACGATCGCCCTCGGTGGTCTCGAAGGCTGGAACCCGGTCGATCCGCCGCGCCCCTGGCTGCCCCATCAGGTGCATCTGTGGGCCGGCGGAGACATGCTCCCCGTGATCCCAGGGCACCGACATCGGCGATTGCGTGCGGTCGGTCCTCGTGCTGGCCGCCCAGGACGAGGACCGGACTCTCACGGTCACAGAGGAACTCACCGACGTACTGGACGGGAACCGCGCGCGGAGTACCCACACGCGCCCGAGCCCTCCACCTCCTCGACCGGACGCTGACCGAGGTGGGAGCCGGACTTACCCGGCCACGCGCCGGGCGGTGAGATCCGCGGGCACGACGAGCGACACATCGCGCGTCGCTCGCCCCGCTGTGTCTCAAGTTCTGGCCCACCTTCCGTGGAGGTCTGACTGCGTGTGATGCCAGTGGGGTGTGATGGGATGGCCGAACCTTGCTGCCGTGACCGCCGGGAGTCCGCCTGATGCCCGTGTACTCGTCTCTGACCCATGCCCTGGCCGAGACTTTGGTCGACGTCCTGGGGTTCATCGAGGACTGCGAAGACGAGCAGATGGATCCGGACGACGCGGTCAGGGTCCTGGAGGGCGTCGGCCACCTGTTCAGCAAGTTGTCGCGTGGTCAGCGGAGCGAGTTCATCGATCTCCTGGGGACCATGGCTGAAGCCGAGCCCGACCCGACGCGGCGCGAGTTCCTGCAAAGGTTCCCGGAGGACTTCGGGCTCCTTGAACACGCGGTCTGACCTGGGGCTCACGAGTGGAGCAGGACGCGTTCGCGCAGGAGATCGAACCCGGCCCGGCCGAGCGTCTGGCGCTTCGACAGCTCGATCCGGTCCACGTGTCCTTCGACGACGCACTACCACGTCGGAAGGGTGCGGCTCCACCTGCTCACGGCCGGCTGACGGTGAGGAGTGACTTGATCGCGCGGCGCTCGTCCATGGCGGCGTAGGCATCGGCGACGTGGTGGAGGTCGGTGGAGAAGTCGAAGACGCGTCCGGGGTTGATCGTTCCGTCCAGGACGTGCCGCAGCAGTTCGGGTATGTAGTGGCGGGCGGGGGCGACGCCGCCCTTGATGCCGACGTTCTTCCAGAAGAGAGTCTTGTACGCGAACTTCTCGTAGAGCGGGACCCCGACGGCGCCGATCATGCCGCCGGCACGCACGATGCCGGCGGCCGTCTCGATGGACTGGTCGGTGCCGACGCATTCCAGCGCGGCGTCGACGCCGTCGCCGTCCGTGAGGGCGAGGACGGCCGTGACGGCGTCGTCACCGCGCTCGGCGACGATGTCGGTGGCGCCGAACTCCTTCGCGACGGCCTGCCGGTCGGCGTGACGGCTCAGAGCGATGATCCGGTCGGCGCCGAGGAGCTTGGCGGCCAGTACGGCGGAGAGGCCGACCGCGCCGTCACCGACGACGGCGACGGTGTCGCCCGGCTTCACGCCCGCGCTCACGGCGGCGTGGTAGCCGGTGCACATGACATCGGAGAGTGCGGTGAAGGAGGCGAGCTGGGCGTCGGTGAACCCCTCGGCCGGGGCGGGGACCTTGACGAGGGTGGCGTCGGCGAAGGGTGCGCGGACCTTCTCGCCCTGGCCGCCGTCGGTGTCGCCGTCGCCGAAGGCTCCTCCGTGCGCGCAGTTGGACTCGAAGCCGGCTCGGCAGGCGGGGCAGGTGCCGTCGTTGTAGGTGAAGGGGGCGATGACGAAGTCGCCGACCGCCAGGTCGCGCACGTCTTCGCCGACCGCTTCGACGACGCCGACGTACTCGTGGCCGATGCTGCCCACCTTGTGGGAGTTGATGCCGCGGTAGTACCAGAGGTCGGAGCCGCAGACGCAGCCCCGCACGACGCGGACGACGGCGTCGGTCGCCTTCTGGACGGCGGGGTCGGGGCGTTCGCCGAGCTCGATGTGCTTCTCGCCTCGGAAGATGGCTGCCTTCATGAGTGTCTCCTCGGATGTCAGATGTCAGATGTCAGAAGTCGGGTGGTAAGGGGGCGTCGGCGCGACCCGCCCGGGCCTCTGCCTCCGGCCGCGGCCCGGGCCCGTCGCGGGCGCCGTCCAGACCGCAGGGACGGTACGGCTGCGGCTGCGAGTAACGCGCCCGGCCAGTCGGTAAGGGCTCGGCGGTCAGCGAGAAGACCTCCGCGGTCCCGCCCGCCGCGGACGGGGCAGCAGTACCTGGATGATCGTCTCGGCGACCTCGTCGCGCTCGCGGGTGCTGGCGGCGTGGCCGGCGGAGGGACCGCGGTCCCTTCGCCGGCCGTACAGGGGCAGGTCAGGCTTCGGGGATGGCGCGGCCGAAGTCGGCGAGGGTGACGACCTCGGGCTCCGGGCCGCCGCGTCGGCCGGTCTCCAGCAGGTCCAGCGCGGCCAGCTCGTCCGCGGCGAGGTCGAAGTCGAAGACGTCGATGTTCTCGGCGATGCGGTTGCGCTTGGTGGACTTAGGGATGACCGAGCGGCCCTGCTGGAGTCCCCAGCGCAGGAGCACCTGGGCCGGGCTCTTGCCGTGGGCCTCCGCGATCCGGGTGACCGCGGGATCCTGAAGGACGCTTCGACGGTGCTCGCCGTAGCCCGGATAGAAGGTGATGCCGCCGATGGGAGACCACGCCTGGCCGAGGATGCCGTGCGCGTCGCCGAAGTCGAGGACGGCGCGCTGCTGGAAGTAGGGGTGGATCTCCAGCTGGTTGATGGCCGGGACCACATCGGTGGCGTCGAGCAGCCTGGTCAGGTGGTCGGTCATGAAGTTGCTGACGCCGATGGCGCGGACCTTGCCGTCGGCCAGCAGCTTCTCCAGGGCTCGGTAGGCGGCGAGGGTCCGGTCGAACTCGGACGGCAGGGCCTGGTGCAGGATGAGCAGGTCGATCCGGTCGAGGCCGAGCTTGGCGGCGCTCTTGTCGAAGCCGTGCAGGGTCTCCTCGTAGCCGTAGTCGCTGATCCAGATCTTGGTCTCGACGAAGACCTCGTCGCGCGGGACGCCGGAGTTCCGCAGGGCCTGGCCGACCTCGCGTTCGTTGCCGTAGGCGGCGGCAGTGTCGATGTGCCGGTAGCCCAGCTCCAGCGCGGCCGTGACCGCGGCGATCGTCTCGTCGGGCGGGGTCTGGAAGACGCCCAGTCCGAGGGCGGGCATCTCGACGCCGTTGTTGAGGGTGAGGGTCTGCATCACAGGGACCTTTCGGTGCGGGTGGCCCGGGTGGGCACGATGAGGGTGAGAACGATGGCGACAGCCAGGGCGAGCAGGACGGCGGAGCCGGTCAGCGCCACGCCGGAGCGGGCCGCGATGTCGGCGGCCCCGTGACCGGTGGAGACGGTGGCGGCGACGGCGGTCAACAGGCTCAGGGCCAGCGCGCTGCCGATCTGGTGCACGGTGTTGACCACACCGGAGCCGGCCCCCGCGTCCTCGGGCGCGACGCCGTCGACTCCGCTGGAGGTCATCGGCGCCAACGCCAGCCCCTGACCGGCACCGATGATCACCATGGGCAGGGCCACACCCGTCAGGTAGGGCGTGTGCAGGTCCAGCCGGCTCAGCCAGGCCATGCCCACGGTCGTCAGCACGACCCCCGAGGCGAGGACCCGGGGCCTGCCGAACCGCTCCAGCAGGCGGGGCACCCTGACCGCGAAAACGAAATTGACCAGTGTCATGGGCAGAAAGGACAGACCGGCCCGCAGAGGCGTCCAGCCGTAGACACTCTGCACGAACTGCGCGGTGAAGAAGAAGAACCCCATCATCGCGCCCATGTAGAGCATCCGGGTGACGTAGGCGCCGGTCCGCTCCCGGCTCGCGAACAGCCGCAGCGGCACGATCGGCTGCACGGCCCGCCGCTCCACCCCGACGAACACCCTCAGCAGCACCCCACCCGTCAGAAGGGGCAACAGGGTCGCCGGCGCCGTCCAGCCGTGGTCGGCCGCGTCGACGATGCCCAGCACCAGCGCCGTCGAGCCCAGCGTCGCCAGCAGCGCCCCGGCCACGTCGAACCGGCCGCCGCGGCGTTCGGTCTCGGGCAGGAACCGTAGCGCCAGCACCATCATCACGATGCCGACGGGAACGTTCAGGAAGAATCCCGCCCGCCACGAGACCAGGTCCGCGACCAGACCACCGACGACCAGGCCCAGGGCCGCGCCCAGACCCGCGACAGCGCTGTAGGCGGTCATCGCCCGGTTGCGGGCCTTGCCTTCCGCGAAGGTGCGCGTCAGGAGGGAGAGCGCGGACGGGGCCAGAACCGCGGCGCCGACACCCTGCAGCGCCCGGGCCGCGATCAGCCACCAGGCGCTCTGGGCGGCGCCCACCAGGAGCGAGGCCAGCGAGAAGACCACCAGTGCGTGCAGGAAGACCCTACGGTGGCCGACGAGATCACCGGCGCGTGCTCCCAGAAGGAGCAACCCGCCGAAGACCAGCACGTAGGCGTTGGTGATCCAGGACAGGCCGGTTTCGGAGAATCCCATGGCGGAGCGGATCTGCGGCAGCCCGGTGAAGACGATCGAATTGTCCAGGATGACCATGAAGTAGCTGGTGCAGATGATCGCGAGGATCAGTGTCGCGTGTGCCGGGCCCCGGGAGGAACGTTGCTCCAGGCGCACCGGCCGACGCGGTGCGCCGCTTCCCTCGCCTCTCGTCACGCCCGGTCGCATCGAGTCGGCGACCGGCCCGGCGGGGGCGCCGCGGGTGTCGTGGGTGGCTGCTGTACGCACGGTCTTCCTCGCGTCGATCGGGGGTGCGGCCCGATTCCGGGTCGCCAGTCTGCGGCTTCTTCCAGGTAACGGCACATCGGAGGGCCAGTGGGAGTCACTGCTCTTCCAGGTACTGGCAGTACCTCGCAGGCCTGTCCCGTCCGACCTACCGTGGAGGAGCCGGCACACCGCGCAGGCCGACCGGGAGGAGCTGCCGTGCCCCCGCACTGGAGGTCGACGTGACCGGCCCGCCCGGGCCGGGCCCCTGTCCCCGGGACCCTGTGCCGGTCGGCGTCCGGGCGACGCCCCGGGACGAGCCCCCTCCGTGGCGGCTCGCGCCGGGGGCCTCCGCCGAGGGCGTGACAGTCAAGAACATCAGGAATCGAGCATGACCGACCACACCAAGAAGGACGTCACCGCCGAGGTGCGGGAGTTCCTCAGCACCCGGCGGGCCAGGATCACCCCCGAGCAGGCCGGGCTGCCGGTCTACGGCGGCAACCGCCGGGTCGCGGGCCTGCGCCGCGAAGAGGTGGCCATGCTGGCAGGCATGAGCGTGGACTACTACGTCCGCCTGGAGCGCGGCAACCTCGCCGGCGCCTCGGACTCGGTCCTCGAAGCCCTCGCACACGCCCTACAGCTCAACGAGGCCGAACGCACCCACCTGTACGACCTCGCCCGATCCGCGACCCCGTCCGGCAGGCGAGCGGCAGTGACCTCGTCGCGCGTCCGGCCGACGGTCGTGCGCCTGCTCGACTCGATGACCGGCGTGCCGGCGTTCGTCCGCAACGCCCGCTTCGACGTCATGGCCGCCAACACCCTGGGCCGGGCGCTGTACGCGCCGCTGTTCGACTCGCCGCTGTTCGCGCAACGCGGGCCGGTCAACAGCGCCCGCTTCATGTTTCTCGACCCTGCCGGCCAGGACTTCTGGGTCGACTGGGACAAGGGCGCCGACGATGCCGTCGCCTTTTTGCGCACCGAGACGGGCCGCGCGCCGCACGACAAGGCCCTCACCGACCTGATCGGAGAACTCACCACCCGCAGCGACGACTTCGCCCGCAAATGGGCACGCCACGACGTGAAGTTCCACCGCTCCGGTGTGAAGAACCTCCACCACCCACTCGTCGGCGACCTCGCTCTGCCCTACGAGGCCATGGAACTGCCCTCCGACCCGGGACTGCGCCTCAACTTCTACACACCCGAGCCGGACTCCCCGGAACGAGAGGCCCTGGACGTGCTCGCCAGCTGGACGACCACAGGCAGGGCCGCCCCCTCCAGCAATGACTAACCCCTCACACGCAAGAGGAGCACTACATGCGCTACCGACCGCTGGGCCGTACCGGCGTCCAGGTCAGCCCGCTGTGCCTGGGCGCGATGATGTTCGGCCCCTGGGGCAACGAGGACGAGGCCGATGCGATCCGCATCATTCACCGGGCGCTCGACGCGGGGATCAACTTCGTCGACACCGCGGACGTGTACTCCGCCGGCGTCTCGGAGGAGATCGTCGGCAAGGCGCTCCATGGCCGCCGCGAGGACGTCTTCCTGGCCACCAAGTTCTTCATGCCCATGGACGCGGACGACCCCAACCAGCGGGGCGGCTCCCGGCGCTGGATCATCCGCGAGGTCGAGAACTCCCTGCGGCGGCTCGGCACGGACCACATCGACCTCTACCAGGTCCACCGCCCCAGCCCGGACACCGACGTCGCCGAGACTCTCGGCGCCCTCACCGACCTCGTCCGTCAGGGCAAGGTCCGCTACATCGGCTCCTCCTCCTACTGCGGCTCGCAGATCGTCGAAGCCCAGTGGACCGCGCGCGAGCGGAACCTGGAGCGGTTCGTCACCGAGCAGCCGCCGTACTCCATCCTCGTCCGCGGCATCGAGGAGGACGTACTGCCCACCGTGCGCCGCCACAGCATGGGCACCCTCACCTACAGCCCGCTCTCCGGCGGCTGGCTCTCGGGCCGCTACCGCGAGCACGCGACCGGGGGACCGGCTTCCGCCGCCCGCCCCCAAGCCCGCTTCGACATGGGCACCCCCGCGAACCTGCGCAAGCTGGAGGCCGTCGAACAGCTTGCCGTCCTCGCGGAGAAGGCAGGCCTCTCCCTCATCGAACTCGCCGTCGCGTTCGTCATCAACCATCCCGGCGTCACCTCGGCGATCATCGGACCACGCACCATGGAGCAGCTGGAGACGTTCCTCCCTGCCGCAGATGTCACCTTGTCCGCCGACATCCTCGACGCCATCGACGAGATCGTCGCCCCGGGCGTCACGGTGAACCCGGTCGACAACAGCTACGGAGACTTCGAACTGCGAGCCGACCAGCGGCGCCGCTGACGCGAACCCGGTGCAGCCGGCCGAGCCGGCTACCGGCTGAAGAACCGACTCAGGTCATCGAGCGCGGAACCGAAGTCGCCTGATCCGAGGGATCAGTCCGCTCCCGGCTCCTCGCCCGGCGGGACCAGAACGTCGAAGGCCGGCTCAACCTCGGGGAGTGCCTGAGCCTGTCCCCGTGCTCGTCGTCGGCTTCGTCCGCATCGACCAAATCTGGTCGGGCAGATCGGACGACGTCTTGGGTTCGGTGATTTCCTGTACGCGCCGACCGCCGACCGCCGACCGCCGACCGCCGACCGCCGACCGCCGACCGCCTGGCGTGCCAGGCCCAGGACGGCCCTGTCGGCCTCATCAACATCAGTAGTACCCGCTGCGACGCTCTCGGGCCTGACCGCAGAGACGGATCCACCAGTCCAGGTCGTGCCCCTGCCAAGACTGACTCGAGCGAGGCGTACGACCAGGCGAACCGACTGCGCGCGGCTCACCTGCGTGCAGCAGACCCCGGGACCGATCCTCAGCGCCGGATCACGGCCCAGCGCGAGATCCTCGATGTCCTGGAACGGCTGTGGGACGTCGTCGCGGAACCGGTTCTGACCCGGGTGGGCCACAGGACTTGCCCCGCCGCCGACAGGCCGTGGCCAAGGCTCTGGTGGTGTCCCGTCGGCATCATGGTCTTCTGCTCATGGATGCGCGACGGGCCGACTCGTCACGCGCAAGGGCGAACCGTCGGGAAGCTGCCTCGAACAGCCGTAGGGCTCTGGCGTGAAGATCACGACCAGTTGGAATGCGCTGGCCTGCCGTCAACCCGACGCCTCTCTATCAGGTCAACCTCACGCCGCGATCCTGGGCAGAGTCCACTCTTTGCGGTGATCAACACCCCGCCTCGGTCTATACGGCATACGCGCCGGCTATCACCTTTCGCGTGAACTCAATCGCGACGTGCTGTGTCCACCGCAGCGCACGAAAGGGGTCTCCTTGGCTACGCACCGGTTTCCACGTCTCCTGGCGGGCGCCCTCGCTCTCCTCGTGCTGGGCGTGACTGCTCCCGCCGAGGCTTTCGAACAAGCCGTGGCAGCACCCGCCTGCAAAGGGGCAACCTGCAACGGCAAGAACCCTCACGCGACCGGATGTGACAAGGACGCCGTCACCCCCGCAGGGGCGGTAGCCCGGTCGGACGGCGGCGGGCCGGCCGTTCAGATGCGGTACTCGAAGAAGTGCAACGCCGTGTGGGCGCGGTTCGGATCCGCTGCGAACGCCAACTGGAGGGGCAAGCTGGAAGTCAGGAATGGCAACCCGTATGTGTTCAACGCGTCTCCGAATTACGCGGCTTACACCACGATGGTGAACGCCGGCCTCGCCACCCGCCCTTGTGTGGAGCACTACGACGGCGTCGGCGGCAGTTGGGCGTGCACGAAGAAGTGGTACTAGGTGTTCTGTCCACGGAGGTGGGTGACAGGTTTCACGGTGGGGTGATCTTGAACGAGTGAGGGCCTTCTGGGTTCGGTGTGGATGGCGACATCTACACGAACGACCAGAAGGCCCTCATGCCCCACCGTGATGCACCCCTGACCGAGACCGGACGTCTGCGTCTGGCCCGCTGCGTCGTGGACGACGGGTGGCCGCTGCGGCGGTCCGCCGAACGTTTCCGGGTCTCGCCCACCACCGCTCAGCGGTGGGCCGCCCGCTACCGCGAGCAGGGCGAAGCCGGGATGAGCGACCGCTCCTCCCGGCCCCACCACAGCCCCGGCCGGACACCGACGCGCACCGAGCGGCGGATCATCAAGATCCGTGTGCTGCGGCGCTGGGGCCCGGCCCGCATCGCCTACCTGCTCGGACTGAACCCGGCCACCGTCCACCGCGTCCTGACCCGCTACAAGCCGGCCCGCCTGACCCACCGCGACCGCGCCACCGGCCGGGTGATCCGACGCTACGAGCACGCCGCCCCCGGCGACCTCGTCCACGTCGACATCAAGAAAGGCGGCAACATCCCCGACGGCGGCGGCCACAAGGCCCTGCGGTCGGCAGGCGGGCCGCAAGAACCGGACCAACGCCGGCATGAACTTCCTGCACAACGCCGTCGACGATCACTCCCGCCTCGCTTACAGCGAAATCCTCGCCGACGAGAAGAAGGAAACCGCTGTCGGCTTCTGGCAACGGGCCCATGCCTACTTCGCCGCCGCCGGAGTCACCGGCCAGCGGGGCCTGACGGACAACGGCTCCTGCCACAAGTCACACCTCTGGCGCAACTCCCTTGCAGCGCAAGGTATTTCACGCAAACGCGCCCGCCCCTACCGACTGCGGACGAACGGGAAGGCGGAGCGTTTCAACCGGACCCTGCTGGACTAATGGGCCTACGCAAAGCTCTACCGAACCGAGGCCGAGCGACGAGACGGCTACCCGCAGTGGCTGCACGCCTACAATCACCACCGCGGACACACCGCGCTCAAGGGCCAACCACCCGCCGGCCGCGTCCCCAACCTCATGGGTCGGTACAGCGGAGCGGTCCCTGGTTTTTCAACCTGTACTTCGACGCTACCGGGGCCGACCGTCCCCAGACCTTGCCAAGCGGTACGGCGCAGAGGCGCGGGCAGGTGGGGTGGAGGAGGGTGGAGAAGTGCGGGACGACGATCTCCACCCGTTGTTCCACCCATGGGTCCAGGTGCGAGAGACCCCGCGCCAGCAGCCTTGAGGGCATGACAACGACCGAGTGGATCACCGACACCGCCCTCGTCCTGATCGTCTTCCGGCAGCTGCGGGAAGGCCGTCTCGACCTCAAGACCTTCCTGATCCCGCTGGGGATCGTGGCCTTCGTGGCGCACACGTACCTCGACAGCGTGCCTACCGCGGGCAACGACCTGGTGCTGGTCGGCGCGCTCATGGCCGTCGGCGCGACGCTCGGCATCGCGGGCGGCGTCTACACCCGAATCCGGGTTGCGGGCGAGCACCTGCTGATCAAGGCCGGCGCGGTCTCCGCGATCCTCTGGGTTCTCGGCATGGGCGCCCGGATGGGCTTTCAGTTCTGGGTCTCGCACGGCGGTGCCGACAACGTCGCGCGGTTCAGCATCGCCCACCACATCACCTCCGACCAGGCCTGGGTCGCGGCCTTCGTCCTGATGGCACTCACCGAGGTCGTCACGCGACTCGCGACGATCTTCATCCGGAGCCGGATGGTGCACGGCAGGAAGGCGCCGCAGACGATCGCATCGACTCACCCGGCGCCCTCTCTCGACCGTACGGTCTGACCGTGGACTATGGTCACGCCGTGCACGAAGCGCAGAGCGTCCCGGAGAAGCAGAGCGCCCCTGCGGAGCAGAGCGTGCCCGGTACGGGCTCGGCCTCGTACCGGGCGCCCGGCGTCCTGACTTTCGGAGGTCACGATCCTCGCGTGGGCTGGGTCCTGACCATCTGCGCCATCGGTTCCGCGTTCATCACGGTGCGGCCGATCGGGCTCAGCGGCCGGAGCCTCGTGGTCGCCGTGCTCATCGTCGTCAACTCCGTCGCTCTCCTCGCCCGGCACCTGCCCGAGCACAGGGTCCCGCCCCGCGTCACCCTGGTCCGGCTGATCCTCGGCATCGTCGCCGCGGCCGCCCTGATGGCCGTCAGCCGGGACGGATCGAGCTACCTCTTCGCGTTCTTCCTCGTCGGCCACGCCGGATACCGGCTGCCGCTCAAGCCGGCCGTGGCCCTCGCGGCGTTCTGCAGCCTGCTGTGCGGCGGGGTCCTGTACTTGCGCATCGGCCCCGGCCACCACCTGCTGCCCTGGGCGGTCGGTCTGGCCACCGGCACCCCGGTGGTCCTCGGCATCATCAACCGCAGCCGCCGGCGCGCCGTCCAGGCGGTGATCGAGGCCGCGGAGTCCGCCGAGCGGGCTGCGCGCGCCGAGGCCCAGGCCGCCGTTCTCACCGAGCGGGGGCGGATCGCCCGCGACGTGCACGACGTCCTGGCCCACTCCCTCGCGGGCATCAACATGCAGCTGGAACTGGCGGACGCCCTGATCGCGACCGGTGACCTGGAGAAGATCCGCGAGGCGAACCAGAAGGCGCACAGCATGGTCAAGGAGAGTCTGAAGCAGGCCCAGTGGACCGTGCACGCGCTCCGGGAGGACTCCCTGCCGCTGGTGGGCAGCCTGACCGCGATGCTCGACTCTTCCGGCCACCGAGACGCCCTCACCCTCACCGGCACCGAGCGCGACGTACCGTCCCAGGTCACGCAGAACCTGCTGCGGATCGCACAGGAGTCGCTGACCAACGCCGTCCGGCACGCGCCCGGCGGCGAGGTGCACGTGGAGCTGACGTTCGAGGCCGCATCGACGACACTGAGGATCCGTAACAGCGCGGCCACCCGTGCGGTGCGCGCGGGCGTCGGCAGCGGAATGGGGCTGATCGGCATGCGGGAGCGGGCCGCCCTGCTGGGTGGCACGATCACTGCGGGCCCGGTCACCGAAGGACCGGACGAAGGCGGCTGGCAAGTGGAGGCAGTGCTACCGGGATGAGTGAACCGACGCGAAATTCTCAGCGGCTGCGTGTGGTCGTGGCCGACGACCAGGCTGCCGTACGGGAGCCGCTGGCCGCGGTCCTCGGTATGGCCGAGGACATCGCCGTCGTCGCCACGGCCGCCGACGGCGCCGAAGTACTCGCCGCAGTCGCCGCAGGCCCGGTCGACGTGGTCCTGATGGACCTGCGGATGCCGGTGATGGACGGCACCGAGGCGACCCGGCGGCTCACCGAGGAGCACCCCGAGGTCGCCGTGGTCATCCTGACCACGTTCGCCGACGACGACTCCATCCTGGCCGCGCTGAGCGCCGGGGCCATCGGCTACCTCACCAAGAACGCGGGACGCCAGGACATCACCCGCGCCATTCGCGCCGCCGCCGCCGGGCAGTCCGTCCTCGACCGCGAAGTCCAGAACCGCCTTCTGCAGACGGTCCGCACCAAGCCCCCGGCCTCCGCACAGCCGCTGCCCCTCGACATCACCCCGCGCGAGCGCGAGGTCCTCACCCTGATCGGCCAGGGCCTGCCCAACCGTGCCATCGCCGAGAAGCTCTTCATCAGCGAGGCCACGGTGAAGACGCACATCAACAACCTCTTCGCCAAAGCGGACATCAAGGACCGCGCCGACGCCGTGCGCCGCGCCCTCGGGGCGGGCCTGGCCTGAGAGAGGACAGTCGCGTTGTCACCTGCGGGGTTGGGCGCCGGACTCGGGAGTGTCGGCCGACTCTGTCGTGGTGGGTCGGCGTCCGCCGCAGCAGGCGACTGCTGGTGCCGTGGAGTTCAGGGTCCCTGATGCACCCGGAGGCCGTGGGGGAGAGGGGCCCCGGGCTCCGTCGAGGAGCGGCCCGTACACCGCGCACATGAGGTCCTGTACGGCGTTCGCTCGGACGGGCAGGTCGAGGTAGGCCTGCCCCGGCCGTGGCCAGGTCGGGTCCTGCGCGGTTCCGGCCGGTCCCGCGCACCAGGCGAGACCGCCGTCCGCCCAGGCGTAGGAAGCGGCCTCGATGAAGCACCGGCCGAGCTCCCCGGGGGTGCCCACCGCCGGGCCACGGGGTCGGGGTGAGGTGCCGGCCGTGGTTCAGGAGGAGAGGGGCGAGGGGGTTCTCACGGGCGGCGAGGCGTGCGAAGTGCACGAGCCACGCCTCCTCGGATGTCAGTTGGGGTTCCACAGGTCCTCCGGTCGGTGCGTCCTTTTTCAGGTGTTCTTCCCGGGCTTGGTACTGGGCGAGGGCGGCGAGGCCTGTGTCGAACGCGTTTACCCGGGTGGTTGGCGTCTTCGGGGGGCGGTGGTGGGCGCCGGGGCGGGGTGGGGGTGGATGCCGAGGTGTTTCAGTCGTTCACGCTGCTGGTTCGTCAGCGTTGCCCAGGCGTGGGGCTTCCGTTGGGTGGTGACCCAGGTCCGACGTCGCAGTCGTGGACGCTGACGCCGGGCGGGATGTCGGCGGGGTTGGCTTTCTCGGCGAGGAGGGTGCGGGTGGCGGCGTAGTGGCGCTGCCAGTCGATCGGCCAGGGCGGGCACCAGTCCGGGTCGGTCGCGTCCAGTGCCCGGCGCCGTTCGGTGGCGCGGTCCGCGTCGGTGCCGAGGCCGCCGGACTTGCGGAGGTTGGCGAGCCACTGGCGCACCGCGACCCCCTCGACCACTGTGGCTCTCGGGGCGGCGAGGGTGCCGGTCGTGGCGTGGTAGGTACGGGCGGCGGTGAGGTTTCTCCAGAATCCGGCGTCCGCGACGGTCCAGACCATGCCGAGTTCGTTCAGCAGCTCGACCCGCCACGGCTTGAGGGTCCCGGCCCGGAAGGCGCGGTGTTGCTCGCCGGCCCAGGAGCCCAGCCCAATAGAGGGCTGCGTCGCCGTCGTCGGGCATCTTCGTGTCGGCGAAGACGGTCGCGTGTCCGTCTGTGGAACGTCATGGAGGAGCGGGTGCCGGACCCGTCCGCGTGCTTGAGCAGGGAGGCCTGGAGCGCGGCGAGCTGGCGCCCGCGCCGTTCCTCGTCGGTCGCGGTCGTGGTCGCGGTCGTGGTCTCGCTGAGCGGTGAGGGGTCGCGGGTCTCCAGCACGTCGATCTCGAACCGCGCGAGGATGCCCCGCTCCACGTTCTCCATGAGGCCGGTTTCGTGGAGGACGGGCCCGTGCAGTTCGGTGTCGTCCGTGTACAGACGGCGCTGTACCGGGATGCGGACCCGGTCGTGGACGGCCGCCCACGCCTTCGTGGCGTCACCGGACGTGCGGTGGGCCTCGTCGACGACCAGGAGGGCAAAAGCGGGCGTGCGCCGTCCGTACGAGCCCCGCAGCGCCTGTTCGAGCACGCCGAGGGTTTAGGTGTCGTCGACCTTGGGGGAGTCGATCCACAACCGGGAGAGGGTCCGCCCGGACTGGACGCACCTCATCCACTCGCAGGCGTACACCCTGCACTGCGGCCGGGCCTACAAGGCCCACCAGGCCGGACTGGAGGTCGTGGCGCTCAAGCACACCGACGAGCTGCACGTCATCGGGGAATTGTGGCAGGTGTTCACCGAGGGACGCGGCGTGGCCGAACTGAAGCTCAAGACCGGCGACGCCAAGACAGCAGGGGAGTACCTCGTCGGAAAGGTCGGCTGATGGCCCTGACACGCCACCACACCGCGCCGCCCCCTGTCCGAACCAGGGGGGCCCGACTTGTTCCGCGCAGCGCGCGGGGTGCCGACCTCCGGGGTCTGGCGGCCCCTGCGGACCGGCTTGAGGGAGGGCTATCGCCATCCAGGCCAGTACCGCACGCCGCCGCGAACTACGGGTTCCGTCGCCCGCCGGCTGCTTCCTTCCTCTCGCCGTCCGGATCGGGTGCGGGTGATTGTGTCGTGGTGTCCATGCCGCGACGTGCGCGGGCGATGCCCCAGCCAACCACTGCCGCAGCCACGGCCGTGAGCAGGAGGCCGGCCAGGGTGACAGCGGCGCCGAACTCCGCGGTCTGGTCAGCGCTCCAGTTCGACGTGGCGATGTCGCCGGTGAAGAGCGCTGCAAGGATGGTCCCGCTGACGGCGATGCCGATTCCCGTGGCGACTTCGCCGGAGGTGTCGATCAGAGCCGCTCCGATGGTGGTGCGGTCGGCCGGTAGGCCACGCATCACGTTGGTACCGGCGACGACACCCACCACGCGCATCCCGGCGGCGACGAGCACGAGCGCGAAGGCGACCCACGCGTACCCGAAGCGGCCCAGCAGTGCGTAGACGGCGAGCCCGCACACGACGGATCCGGCGCCGAGCCAGGCGGCTTTGTCGAAGCCCGCACGCTTGAGCAGCGGCCCGATGAGAGCACCGCCGGCGATGAGGACGACGACCTGGGGCAGCATTCCCAGGGCCGCTTGAGCTGGCGTCCAGCCCCAGTCGAGCTGGAGCTGGAGGGTCACGAGGTATCCGAGGCCGGCGACCGCGAGGCCCGATGCGCCCTTGAACGCCAGCCCGCTGGACACGAGCGGGCGGGCGACGAGTGCGAGGTCGAGCAGCGGATAGCGGGTGCGGCGCGCGCGGACGACGAACAGCACGGCCATCACGACGGATACTGCCGTGGTCAGCCAGGGCAGAAGCGATGCGGCGCCCGCGTCGACGAACAGCGTCGGTGCGGCCAGTGCGGACACGATCGCAACCGTGCCGAACAGGGCACCGGGCCCGTCGACGGGGTCGCGGTGCAGCTCGTCCTTCCGGTCGGCGGGGATGCCGCGCCGGATGCCGAGGAAGGCGAGCGCGGCGATCGGCACGTTCACCAGCAGCAGCGCCTGCCACGGAGCGAACGCGAGCACGAAGCCGCCGACCGTGGGCCCGATCGCGAGTCCGACCAGACCCACGGTCGAGATCAGCGTCGTCGCACGGACGCGGAGCGCGTCCTCGTCGAACAGCCCGAACGCCAGGGCGAGGGAGCCAGGCGTCGTCATCGCAGCCGCGACACCCATTGCCGCGCGGACCGCGATGAGCTGCTCCGCCGTGCCGGCGAAAGCGGTCGCCAGGCTCGCCGCACCCAGCAGCACCAGCCCGACCAGCATGATCTTGCGGCGGCCGACCCGGTCGGCCAGCGCGCCGAAGGCCAGCATCAGTCCGCCGAAGACGACGGCGTACACGCCTGTGATCCACTGCAACTCTGCCGTCGAGGCCGAGAGCCGGCGGCCGATGGTCGGCAGTGCGACGTTGAGGATCGAGTTGTCGAGCATCTCGAACAGGAACACCGCTGACAGCCCGGCGAGGGCTGTCCATGCTTCCCGCAGGGAACGAGGCGAACGGGAGGGTGGGAGAGGGCTGTCGATCTGGTCGACCGTTCCCGTACGTCGGACATTCACTGCGCACTCCTTCGAGGGGAAGAAGTGGCGGTCCGTCCGGCACCGCGTACGAGCGCGTGGCTCTGCTCCATCGACAGGTGTCGATGGACAGCAGGGCGCACGGGCTTTTACTCCGAGTGCCCCCATGCTACGACCAACCGCCCCCCCGGAAGGAAGGCGGCCGGCACCCTCAGTCCGCCCCAGGGGCGGGTGGCACGGGTGCCGGCCGGAACTCAGCCCACCCGAAGGCGGCCCGCAGGTACCGTAGCCGCGCACCGCCCCGGCTACGAGAAGTACGGTTTTCTCGGCACAGCGAGTCCTGCAGGAGCAACCCTCGTGATCAGAGCAGGCCGCCGACACCGCGTGCGCACCCTGGCGGACCTCGCCGCGCAGCACGCCGTAGGCATTGACCAGTACACCCGCCTCAAGCCCTGCAGACCGAGGGGTTCCCGGCTCCGGTCAGCTCGGAGGGCGCCCGCACCCAGCTGTACGACGGTGAGCAGCTCGCCTACGGCCAGGGCCGGCGGGTCCCCGGGCATGTCGGTCTTTCGTCCGCCCCGGTCGGCGGCCCGTTTGGGCCGACATACCTCGACGACGTGCCCGCCGGCCTGGCTGAGGAAGGACTCCAGACCGGCGCCGTAGCTGCCGATGCCCTCCAGAGCCCAGCAGCGGCGTCCTGGGACGCGCTCGCGGCCGAAGTCCAGCGGACGGCGGTATCCGCAGGCATTTGCCGGGGGGTCGGTGCTGGCCAGGACTGCTCCGATGGGGCTGACAGCCGCTGCTGCGAGGGCGTCCCCGCGGGTATCGACGCCGGTGACGCCGTCGACCCGTTCTGCGAGGATGGCCACTCGGTTGTTCTCCTTGACGGGCGGACGACTGTGGTCGGCGTCGGCCTGGATGGAGTCACCGCGTGGCGGAACTGAGATGAGTCACGCCGCAAGGCGGACAAGCTGCTGATCAAGTCAACGGGTCGGCCAGGTCGGCGCCGATGTCCGGCAGACATCTCGGGAGACGACAGCCCCTGACGGGGCGCCAGTTATGTTTCGAGTCATGCCGGATCATCGGCGCCGAGCCCGGCAGCAACCCATCCCGGGCCGCAGGAGAACTCTCACGGTTATGTTTTTCGCGGTCCTGCAACGGGACCGCAGGCCTCCGGGCCCGGGCTCGGGCTTCCCCTGCTTCTCCCGCCGTGCCCGTGGCGGGGGCTGGCTGGGCGTGGGCGTTGAGGCAGGGGGCCGCGCGGCCGCTGCGCGGCGGGCCGACCGGAGCGCTCGCGAGGGCCGCCGGCCCTGGTCGCACGACGCCACGGGAAGTGAGGGGACGGCGCGCCCTGGAAGCCCGGAGGGCGGGGCGCGTCGGGCAGTGGCGTACCACGGGCTGTTCCTGTAAGCCTCGTACGCCGTTTCCACAGCTGGTGCAGGTGCGCGCCCCTGTGAAGGTATGAGATCCGACAGGCGAAGCACTCGATCCAGTCGTCTT
Organism: Streptomyces sp. NBC_00247; assembly: GCF_036188265.1. NCBI lineage: Bacteria > Bacillati > Actinomycetota > Actinomycetes > Kitasatosporales > Streptomycetaceae > Streptomyces > Streptomyces sp. NBC_00247. The sequence goes on from NZ_CP108093.1 coordinate 7,204,446, forward strand.
TTCGAGTTAAAAAAAGGGTCTAGAAAATGGATAACTTGAGGGGTAATCAGGATAGGGTGGGTGCTGGAAGGAGATCCCCCATGGCATCCGAGGAAGAGTTGTTCGCGTCGGTGGACGCGCTGCTGGCGGAGGAGCCGCAGCTGCCGCCTCCGGCGGAGCGGGCCCGGCTGCGTGAGGCTGCAGGTATCACGCAGGCCCGGCTCGCGGTCGCGCTGAAGACGTCGACGCAGTCCATCAAGAACTACGAGAACGGCCGTTCCGAGCCGAAGTCGCCGCGTCTGGAGGCGTACCAGCGGCTGCTGAACGGGTGGGCGGCGAAGTACCCCGTCCTCGCCATCCCCGCCGCTGCCGCCCCGGCCGTCGCGCCGCAGGCTCAGCCGGTGCCGGAGACGTTCACCGCCGCGGCCGTGCCCGAGGCGCCCGAGCCGGAGACCGTCGCGCCGGCCCCGGCGCCCGCCGCCTCGGCCGCCTCGGCCGCACCGGAGCGACCGGCTGCCCGTCCGGCGACCTCGTCGCACCGCCCTGCCGCGAAGAAGGCCGCAGCCGCGAAGCCCGCGATGGACCCGCGCTTTCCGAACGGGCCGCTCGCGGTGCTGGACGAGCACGGCTCCGCGTACGGCCTCGACGACCTGGTGCTCCACTGCCCGGCGACCACGATCGTGGAGCTCGTGGAGTGGACGCTTCGCGAGTCCGGCCTCGGCGCGCCGAAGCTGCACCGCAACGGCAAGGACTCCGACCCGCTGATCGTGCTCACCGCCGGGGCCGCGGTGAAGTTCGGGCTGCCCGAGCGCCTGGAGGACCGCCGCGGGCTGCGCCTGGAAGAGGGCCACCCGGTCGTCAAGCAGGTCCTGAAGGCGAAGTGGCAGCTCACGAAGCGCGGCTTCGGCCCCTGGGCTCGGATCTACCGCACGGCGCAGGGCCGCGACCGGCAGTGCGTGCAGCTCGCGATCCTGCCCTGGGACGCCCTCGACACCCGGTCCTGGCCCGGAGTGGCCGACATGGAGCCGGCCGACATCGCCCAGGTCCTCGGGCTTTTCGCCCAGCGGGTCATCACCCCGCGCGGCAGCACCGCCGTCTCCGGCCTGGAACTGATGACCGCGCTGCGCCCGCCGACGAAGGCCGTGCGGGACGAGGAGACCGGCAACTGGGTGTCCGGCCCCAACCCCGGGTCGCTGGGGACAAAGCCGATGGACCCGGCGCCGCCGGAGGGCCAGGTCGAGCACCCGGCCGTCCACCGCATCGGGTGGAAGGGCGGCTTCCTCAAGGAGGAGGCGTACCAGTGGGTCCGGCCGGTGGAGACCCTCACGTACGACGAGTGCCTGCTCCCGTACGCGGTGGGCCTCGACCTGAACACCGCGTTCCTCGCGGCCGCGGCCCGGCTCACGGTCGGCCTGTCGGAACCCGTCCACTTCGTCGGCCCGACGTTCAACCCGAAGATCCCCGGGTCGTGGCTGGTTGACCTGTCCCACGTGGACATCGACCCGCGCCTGCCCTCGCCGTTCACCCCGACCGGCGAACGCCCGACGGGACCGGCCTGGTACCAGACGCACACCGTCGCCTACGCCCAGGAGCTCGGCTACAACGTCGAACCACTGGAGGCGTACCTGCGACGGGAGACCGGCGCGTACCTGGACCCGTGGCACGACCGGCTCAAGACCGCGTACCTGGACACCCTCGCCGGCATGGGCGTCACCAAGGACCTCACCGACGCCGAGTTCCTCGCGGCGATGGAGCGGCACAAACGGGTCGACCCGGTGCTGACCGCTGTGCTCGCCGGGATCAAGGGAGCGGTGAAGGGCGGCATCGGCAAGCTGTTCGAGAACCCGCAAGGCAAGGGACACAGGGACGGCGAGCCATGGCCGGCCATGATGCGCCCGACCTGGCGCCCCGACATCCGGGCCGCCGTCATCGCGAAGTCCCGGGTCAACATGCACCGCAAGCTCGCGAACATGGCGAAGATGACCGGCATGTACCCGCTCGCGGTGCTGTCCGACTGCGTCGTCTACCCGACCCCCAGCGCCAGCCCGCTCGACTTCCTCCCCTACGCGGCCTCCGGGAAGCCGCAGCCCGGCGCCTTCCGCCTCGGCCCCACCCCGGGCCTCGCGAAGCTCGAAGGCGTCCAGGAGATGGTCTGGGCCGTCGACCTGATGGAGAAGGGCCTCAACCCGGCCCGCCACATCAAGGGCGGCGACGCCGTCCTGGACGAAGGAGAGTAGAGCCGTGGGCGAGATCGACGACGCGATCGAGCGCGCCGACCGCGAGCACTTCACCCGCCAGCCGCCCAAGACCCTCAAGGGCCAGATCCGCTACCTGCTGCGCCGGCTGGGCAGCGCCAAGGCCGTCGCGGCGGAACTCGGCGTCACCGCCGACTCCGTCAACCGCTACCGGCGCGGGGCCCGCAAGCACCCCCGCGCCGACGTCGCCTCCAAAATCGACGACGCCGTACGAGCCCGGTGGCAGCCCCAGGTCCGCAAACGCCGGCAGAAGCAGGCCGCCGCCACCGGTATCACCGTGGAAACCCGCGCCCGGTTCGGCTACAAGTCGTCCGCCGGATCGACCGACGACGGCCGGTTCCGCCGCCTCACCGTCAAGCTCCCCGCGGCCTACGCCCAGCGCCTCTTCGACGCCCGCGACACAGGATCCAGCGACCAGCAGATGCGCGACATCATCGCCGAAGGATTCAAGGAAGTGTATTTCCAGGACGGTGGTGCCCGGGCTCTGGGACTGTCGGACGTGGAAATCAACGACATCGATTACCTCGACCTCGAATACTGATGCGGAGCCACCCACGGCCAGCGTCAATGACCCGTACCCGGACCCGCACAACGACGCCGAACGGGTCGCGAACCGGCAGGCCGCCGACGACGGACATCTGGATCGGTGGCGGCCGGGGCATCAATGCCCTCGTCGGTGAGCCGATCCGCAAGCACCGCGACCTGGACCTGGCGCACCGCAATGACCAGGAGCCAGGGGTGATCGCGGCCTTTTCCCAAGCTGGATTCGCCGGGACTGTGGAGGGGCGAGCGGTGCGGTTCGTGGTCACCGACCCCGGTGGTCGGGAGATCGATCTGCGCCCGCTGCTCTTCGCCGCCGACGGGTCCGCCTCGCTCGATCCGGGCCCGAGCGGGGTGGGGTGTGGCAGAACCTCCACCCGGCGTGCCGGCAACATCGCGGAACCCCCGGACATGGACGGCTGGACCTGGGGCTGACTGCTTCCGTGCCCCGTCCCCGCACCCGGCGGACGCCGCCGATCGGGTGCGGGGACACGATGAAGGGCCCGTGCGGTCAGGCGGCGTGGGTGTCGGTCGGTGTCGCCTCGTCGAGCATGGCGAGGGTCAGGACGTTGCCGGAGATGCCCCAGCCGCCGTCGGCGACCTCTTCGACCAGCACCATGGTGTTGTTGCGGGCGCGCTCGCCGTAGAGCTCGACGTACAGCTCGGTGGTGCGGGTGACGATCTGCTCCTTCTGCTTCGGGGTGAGGGTCTTCTCGGGGACCTTGAAGTTCGCGAAAGGCATGGCTGGTTGTTCCTTCTGCCGGTGGGGCGTTACAGGGAGCTGCCTGCGGTGAGCAGGCTGTCCAGTCCGATGCGGCGGAAGAAGTCGGCGCGGAGGCGATCGGCGACCGCGGAGACGACTTCGCTGCCGTCCCGGCTGGGGTCTATGTGGGTGTGCAGCGGCCGAGTGGGTGTTTCATCGCGACCAGTCGCGCGACGGCTTCGGCGACCTCGGTCACATCGGTGTCCGAAGGGATGAGCGCGGCCAGGCGCTTGCCCAGATCGCTCATGAGGGGGTATGGCGCTGGTCGTAGGATTCCGCACGGGCGACGTCGGCTGGGGTGCCTGCGTTGGCGAAGTGGCTGGTGCCGGTGGCGAATGCACCGGGCACCACGATGGTGGTGTCGATGCAGAACGGGAGCACCTCGGCGGCGTAGCTGACGGCCAGGGCGTCCATCGCGGCCTTGGCGGCGAAGTGCGGGGGCCAGGAACGGGGGGCAGCCGCCGCGGGTGCTGGAGCTGCCGATCCACACCAGCAGCCCAGAGCCCTGCTCACGCACCGTGCAGGGCGGCGCGGTTGGCGCGCTGCGTGCCCAGGACGTTCACGTCGTACAGGTCTGCGAACTGCTCGGCTGTGAACGCCTCGGCGGTGCCCAGGACCATGTGCCCGGCGTTGTGCACGACCGCATCCGGCCGACCGCGCTCGGCGGTGATCCGGTCGACTGCGGCGTCGGCGGAATCCTGGGAGGTGACGTCCAACTCGACGGCGTGCACGTCGACCTGGTGGTCGGTGCCGTAGCGCGCGAGGTCGGCTGCCGCGGTCGCGTTGCGGGTCGCGATCTGGCGGATGCCTGCGTACACGGTGTGACCGGCGAGGGCCAGAGCACCCACGGACAGTGCTCCGATGCCGCTGGAGGCCCCGGTGACGAAGATGACCTTCCCACTGTCGTCGTCTTCACGACTTGGCCTTTCGTTGATCGACGTGGTGGCTGCGGGCGGTTCAGATGATTCCGCCGTTGGCGCGGATGACCTGACCGTTGATCCAGTGGCCGGCCGGGGAGGCCAGGAAGGCGACGACCTCGGCGATGTCGGCCGGGGTGCCGAGGCGCTCCAGCGGGGGCTGGGCGGCCAGGCGGGCGATGGTTTCCTCGTCCTTGCCGTCCAGGAACAGGTCGGTGGCCGTGGGGCCGGGCGCGACGGTGTTGGCGGTGACGTTCCGGCCCCGCAGTTCCCGGGCCAGGATCAGCGTCAGCGCCTCGACCGCGCTCTTGCCGGCGGCGTACGCGCCATAGCCCGGGAAGGCCAACCCCACGACCGACGTCGAGAACGTCACGATCGCGCCGCCGGGACGCACCCGCCGGGCGGCTTGCTGGACGACGACGAACGCGCCGCGGATGTTCGTGCGGTGCAGGTCGTCCAGGACGGCCAGGTCCAGTTCGGCGATCGGCGCCAGGTGCATCCGCCCGGCCGCGTGCACGACGACGTCGACGCCGCCGAACTCTGCTTCGGCCGCGTCGAACAAGGCCGCGACCGCGGGTGCGTCGGCGACGTCCGCGCGCACGGCGATCGCCCGGCCACCGCTGCCGACGGCCTCCTTCACTGCGGCTACGGCCCCGTCCTGGCTGCCTGCGTAGCCGACCACGACGGCGTACCCGTCGGCGGCCAGCCGACCGACGGTCCGGCGGCCGATGCCGCGCGAGCCACCGGTGACGATCGCGACACGGGGTGAGGAGGAAGTCTGGGCCGGGGCAGCGGCCCCGTCGAGAGAAGTGGGGGTAGGCATAGAGCCGGCTCCTGTGGTGGATGGGGGTGGGGCCGCGGCCTTGCCGTTGCCCTGCGGCGTCCTCCACGATCGGCCGGTTCCCCATTCCTAGCCAGGGCTGCGTCTACCCAGGGGATGCCACCCCCTGGCTGCGCTCCGGCGTACGAGCGACCATGGAGGGGTGAACCTTCCAGAACTCGGCGCCTTCCTCAGGACCCGCCGCGACCGCATCCGCCCCGCCGAAGTCGGTCTCCCCCAAGGCCCGCGCCGGCGCGTCCCCGGGCTGCGCCGCGAGGAAGTCGCGCAGCTGGCCGGGCTGTCAGCCGACTACTACACCGAGCTGGAACGCGGCAGCGCAAAGAACCGCGTGCAGCCCTCGGCCCAGACCCTGGCCGCCCTCGCCCGGGCCCTGCGCCTGAACGGCGACGAGCGCGACCACCTGTTCCACCTGGCCGAACGACCGATCCCCCCATCGGTACACGGACCATCGGCACACGTGCAGCCCGCGCTCCTCGGACTCCTGGACCGGCTGTCCAACACCCCCGCGCGCGTCATCACCGACCTGCACGAAACCCTGGTGGAGAACGACCTGGCCCGGACCCTGCTCGGCACATCCCCGGCACACCGCGGCCCGGCGGCGAGCTTCGTGTACCGCTGGTTCACCGACCCGCAGACGCGCGAGATCTACCCGCCCGATGACCACCCGCGCCACTCCCGGGTGTTCGTAGCCGACCTCCAAGCAGCGGCCGCCCGGCGCGGCAGGGACACGGAGGTCACCAAAATGGTCGCCGCGCTGCGTCGCCGCAGCCAGGAGTTCGCAGCCCTCTGGGACACCCACGACGTCGCGGTGCGCCGCATGGACCACAAGAGGATCGTCCACCCCATGCTCGGCGTCATCGAACTCGACTGCTACAACCTCCTCAGCGAGGACGGACGGCAACGACTGCTGTGGTTCACCGCCCCGACCGGGAGCCCGGGAGCCGAGCGGCTGGAACTGCTGTCCGTCGTAGGGAGCCAGGAGCTGGGCGCCCCGGAGGGCATGGCACCGGAGAGACTGTCCGCAGCGGAATCCGGAGCGCCGGGCATCACGCCGAACGCTGACCGGCGTGATGTCAGGACTGAGCGGCCGGCTTGAGAGCGGCGCCGGTGTCGGTCGGCTCAGCGAGCGGCTGTCATAGACGGCAGGCCTCCAGGGGCCATTGCCCGACTCGAGTCAACCTGGCGCGACAGCGCAGGGGAAGGACCGACCTGATCTCCCTGTGGACCGCGGCTCCGTCGTACGCGATGAGGTGGGGCGTGGTCAGCGCCGAGACCCACATCCGCGGCAGAGGTCAGCCGATGATCACCCCGGGGGAGTGGTGCTGCCCCCGGGGCCCGGGACCGGGATATCAGCGGCGGGGTTCGACCTTCAGGTCGCCCTGGGTCACCGTGCGCATCCTGTCACTGGCGAGTATCTCGTGCGGGAAGCCGAGTTCGATCGCGCTGGCCTCTTCAAGGCGGGCCAGTTGGGAAGCGGTGAAGTCGACCTCCAGGGCGCCCAGATTGTCCTCCAGTTGCGACAGAGTGCGGGCGCCGACGAGCGATGTCGTCACGTCCGGGTTCTGCAGGGTCCAGGCCAGCCCGACCTGTGCGGTCGTGCGGCCCAGCTCGGTGGCGACCTCCTTCACGACATCAGCGATATCCAGATTGCCCGCGGTGAGCCCGCCGTTGGCGATGTTGAAGTTCTTACGGGTGCCGTCGTCGACCGCGGCGTTCGTCGCGGCCAGATCGTCGCGGCTGTACTTACCGGTGAGCACTCCGCCCGCCAGTGGCGAGTACGGCACCACTGCCAGTCCCATCTCGCGTGCCATGGGGATCAGGTCGCGTTCACCGGTGCGCTCGATCAGGTTGTATTCGATCTGCAGGGCGACCAGCGGCGACCAGCCGCGGAGGTCGGCGATCGCCTGCATGCGCGACACCTGCCAGGCCGGGGCGTTGGAGATCGCCACGTACAGGACCTTGCCCTGCCGGACCAGATCGTCCAAACCGCGCAGGATCTCCTCGACCGGTGTCGTGAAATCCCACACGTGCAGGTAGAGCAGATCGATGTAGTCCGTATTCAGCTGTCGCAGACTGGCTTCCACCGAAGCGAAAAGGCTCTTGCGGTGGGGGCCCCCGGAATTCGGGTCGCCGGGCCGGCGCAGCGTGGTGTATTTCGTCGCCAGCACCAGGCTTTCGCGGTCGTCCCGGGTGAATTCGCCCAGCAGGCGCTCGGAGCTGCCGTCGGTGTAGGTGTTGGCGGTGTCGATGAAGTTGCCGCCGCGCTCGACGTAATGGTCGAACAACTTGCGCGCCTCGTCCTGCTCGGCGCCCCAGCCCCACTCGGTGCCGAAGGTCGCCGCGCCCAGCGCCAGCGGTGAGACCCGCAGCCCGGAGCGGCCCAGCAGCCGGTAGCTGTCGAGGGTGAGCGACATCGTGTCCTCCTGTGCTTGTGGTCCGTCGTCGGGTACCAGGCTCCGACCGCCGTGCGCCGCGGGTAAGGGAGAGAAGTTCCTGGGAACACGAGTCCTACCCTGGCGGTTGGACCGAGCATGATGACTCCCGCTGTGGACACGACACAGGAGCTGGCCGCGTTCCTGCGGACCCGGCGAGAGCGCCTGGATCCGGACGACTTCGGCTTGCCCTCGCGCCGGCAGTCGCGGCGGACCCCGGGACTGCGCCGCGAAGAGGTCGCCGAACTGGCGGGGGTCAGCATCGACTACATCGTGCGTCTGGAACAGGCCCGCGGGCTGCGGCCCTCGGCAAGTGTGGTGGAGGCGTTGTCCCGGGCGCTGCGGCTGGCCCCCGATGAACGCGCCTACCTCTTCAACCTGACCCAGCAGCGCCCCCGCAACGCCGGTGAGCCCGCCACCGCAGCGGCGCCGCCGCTGGCCGGGCTGGTCGCGGACCTGTCGCCGCTGCCGGCCATGCTGATGAACCACCGCTACGACATCCTGGCCTGGAACAGGGAAATGGCGAAGCTGCTGCTTGATTTCGACACCCTGCCGCCGGTACAGCGCAACGCTATGTGGCTGTGCCTGGCACACCCGGAAGTATGCGAGCTCTATGTCGACCGCGAACGCGTCGTGCGGGAGGGAATCGCCCACCTGCGCGCAGCGTGGGCCGCGCACCCGGAGGACCAGGCATTGACCGACCTCATCACCGAATGCAGCATCCGCAACAAGGAATTCGCGCGATTGTGGGCCGAACGAGACGTGAACGTCAACGGCCGCGGACACAAGGTGATGCGGCACCCGGGCGCCGGTGTGATCGCCGTGCACTTCGAAGTGCTGACGCCCCTCCAAGATCCGGACCAGCGGTTGATGATCTGCCGCGCCGCGGACGACGAGAGTCAGATGGCATTGGACCGGTTGTACGCACGGTGACCTCGAACCGTCGTCCCGGCGCGCCTTCGGAGTACCGCCTCGTTCGTCAGCACCTTCGGTAGGCCGGTGCCGCGCGTCAGAGGTGCCGGTCCGACGGTTCGCTCGCGGATTCCGTGTGCTGGTCCTGTCCGGTCGTGGCGGACCAGCTGGCGAGCAGCTTCAGGCTGTCCTCGGCGGCGGTTCCGGGGGGTGCGCTGTAAACGACCACGCTCAGACCGGTTTCGTCCGGCAGACTCAGGGTTTCCTGGTCGAGTTCCAGGACGCCGACGAGCGGATGGTTCAGCCGCTTGGTGCTCTCGCGGAAGACATGCACGTCGTGGGACCCCCACATCACGCGGAAGTCGTCGCTGCGGGTGGACAGTTCACCGATCAGGTTCGACAGCTCCCGGTCGTAGGGGTTCTTCCCCGCCTCGATCCGTAGCGCGCCCACGGCGAAGCGGGCCATACGCTCCCAGTCGGCGTAGAACCGCCTGGCTGCGGGTTCGAGGAACGCGAACCGGGCGACGTTCGCCCCGCAGGTCGAGTCGGCATACATCTGCGAGTACAGGGACCGGCCCAGCGAGTTGGCGGCCAGCGTGTCGAGGCGGTTGTTCATCACGAACGCCGGCAGCTCCGGCATCCCCTCGACGATCCGCGCCACGCTCGGCCGCACCGCCGGCCGAACCTCCCGCTGCCGGGCCCGCGCCCTGGGCGCCGGTCCCGCGGCGCGGGCGAGGTCGTACAGGTACATGCGCTCGGTGTCGTCGAGCCGCAGGGCCTGGGCGAGGGCGTCCAGCACACTGTCGGAGACGCCCTTGAGGTTGCCGCGCTCCAGGCGCGTGTAGTACTCGACGCTCACCCCGGCGAGCGCCGCGACCTCACCCCTGCGCAGGCCGGGCACCCGCCGCTGACCGTACACCGGCAGCCCCGCCTGCTCGGGGGTGATCCTCTCGCGTCGGGAGCGGAGAAATGCGCTGACTGCGTCCCGGTTGTCCATGAGGACAGGGTAGGCAGGCCGCGCGACGGGTGGGGGGCCCTGCCAGTACCCCTGACGGCGGGAACTCCCTTCTCCCGGCCGTCTCCCGTTGCATGGTGCCTGTCCCGGTCACCGGGGCCCAGCCGGCGGCACGACGTACGCGCCCCGGCTGGCCGACCTTTCCGGTACCGAGTTCCGCATCAGGGCTCGAGTACCTGGCCAAGACTGAAGGGCACACAAGATGAGCGACCAGATCGAGACGCCGACGGAGAAGCCCTCGGATGTGGTGCGAGGGTTGTACGACGCGCTGAGCAAGGGTGACGTGCCGGGTCTCCTGGCCAGGCTCGCCCCCGACGTGATCGTCGACGAGCCGCTCCAGCTCCCCTACGGCGGCGTGCACCAGGGCCGCGAGGTGTTCGTGCAGTCGGTCCTCGGCGCGATGATGGGCTACGCCGACGTCGCCATCACCGATGCCGAAGTGTTCGAGGGCGCGGCCGGCGTCGTCGGAACGCTCACCGGAACGCTCACGGCCCACGCCACCGGCGAGGAGTTCCCGCTGACCATGGTCGAGATCCACCAGGTCGAAGGCGGCACGGTGCGCAAGATCGACGTCTACACCAAGAATCCCCATGAGCTCGGCGCGTTCTACGCACGCGCCGAAGCGGGCATCCGCTGACGACGACACGCTGCAGGGTCCAGCCGAGATGGTCCGCGGACGAGAGCGGCGGGGGCGCTCTCGCGGCTTGCTGCTCGCCTGGTCCCGTCAGCGACGCCCTGGGCCCGGCCGCTTGCGCCGGAAACCTTTCTGCCGGCCTCAGATCTGGTTCAGGCCACCGTCGACGTACAGGTTCGAACCGGTGATGAAACTGCTCTGGTCGGAGGCGAGGAAGAGAACGGCGGCAGCGATCTCATCAGGGCGCGCCAGCCTCCCCAACGGCACCTGACTGGCCAGGTACTGCTTGAACTCCGCGGCGTGCTCTCCGTCGGCCTGCAGCCCTGACAGCCCGGGCGTCTCGGTCGGTCCCGGGGCGATGCTGTTGACCCGGATACCGCGCTCCTTGAGCTCGTTGGCCCAGGTCCTGGCAAACGATCGAGTGGCCGCCTTGGACGCCGCGTACACACCGAACGCCGGCGCACCGGAGTCCGCGTTGGTGGACCCGTTGAGGATGACCGAGGCACCGTCGGTGAGGACCGGCAGAGCCTTCTGGACGGTGAACAGCGTGCCGCGGACATTGATGCCGAAGTGGGTGTCGAAGTGCTCTTCGGTGATGTCCGCCAGCGGCACGAACTCGGCGACGGATGCGTTCGCGAACAGCACGTCAAGTCCCTTGCCCCGGTTGCGGATCACCTCGTAGAGGCGATCCAGGTCGGCCAGATTCGAGATGTCGCCCGCCACCGCCGTGGACATCGTCGAGCCGATCGCTTCGACTGCCGCGTCGAGCTCGGCCCTGCGTCTGCCGGTGATGAACACGTGCGCACCTTCCGCGGCCAGCCGCTTGGCGCTGGCCAGGCCGATACCGGTGCCGCCGCCGGTGACGAGGGCGGTCTTTCCTGCAAGTGGTCCCACGGTGATCGTTTCCTCTCGGTTTCCGCATCAATCACTACGGAATGTAGACGGCTCCCGTGCCGAATCGACACAGAGGGGGTTCTTGGGGGTGCGGCCCGGCGCCGCCGCGCAGTGGCCGGGTCAGGTCAGACGATGACGATCGGGCGCGCCTGGGCGAGATGGGCGGCCAGTTCTTCACGCGTCTGGTGCAGGTGCGCGTTCCAGGCCGGCTGGCCAGGGCCGCTGCGCCAGGACTCGCTCAACGGGCTGTTGTTGACGGTATCGAAACCGAACTCGTCGTACAGGCGCGTCACCAGCTCCACAGCCTCGGGAAAGTCGCTCGAGGCCGATAGCGCGTGGCGTCCGGGCGTGCCTGCCGGGCTGCCCGAGGCGAAGAACCGTGGAGCCTGGATGTGTGTGAACGCTTTCGCCACCTTGGAGGTGGGGAGCTGCTCCTGGCGCACTTCGTGCACGGTCTTCTTGCCCGAGTCGATGACGGGGAAGTGGCCGTCGCGCCAGGGCATGTAGTTGTTCGTGTCCAGCACTATTTTTCCCGCGAGTTGCTCCACGGGCATGTCGTTGGCCAGCTTGAGAGGCGCCGCCACGATGGCGAAATCGGCCGCGGCGGCGGCATCGGTGGCGGTCGCGGCGTGCGCCGAGGGGCCGAGTCGGGCGATGAGCCGGGCCAGGGTCTGTGGGTCGCGAGAATTGGCGATGACGACCTCGTAGCCCTGCCCGATCGCCGCACGCGCGAGCGTGCTGCCGACCTCGCCCGCGCCGATGATGCTGATTACGGTCATAGTCCTTCCCTCAACTTCCGGTGGGGCGACGGCCGTCGCCCGGCCTGGCGTCGGTGTGAGCTGTCGCATGTGGGGCGACCGCTCAATTCCGCATCGATCGATGCGATATTCGGGACCATAGCACTTCCGGAGTGATCGATGCGGAAGATTCCGCATCGATCACTCCGGAAGGGGTAGAGTGGGTGACGTGGCGACCAAACAGAGCGGCCCGATCGGCCGGCCCCGAGCATTCGACACCGAGGCAGCGCTCGAACGGGCCATGCTTTTCTTCTGGGAGCACGGCTACGAGGGCGCCAGTCTGACCGGCTTGACCAAGGCGATGGGGATCTCCACCACCAGCATGTACACGGCCTTCGGCAACAAGGAGGAACTGTTCCGCAAGGCCCTGGAGCGCTACACCGAGGGCCCGAGCGCCTACCTGACCCGGGCTTTGGAAGAACCGACCGCACGTGGCGTCGCGACCGCCATGTTGAGTGGCGTCGTGCGCACCACCACGCGGCCGGCCCGACCCCACGGGTGCCTGGGGGTGCAGGGCGCTCTGGTCACCAGCGCCTCCGGCAGCAGCGTCCGAGACCTCCTCGCCGCTTGGCGCGACGACGGTTGCAGCCGTCTGTGTGAGCGGTTCCAGCAGGCCGTCGACGAGGGCGACCTGCCCCCCGCGGCCGACGCCGGGCTCCTGGGCCGGTATGTCAGCACCCTGGCCTTCGGTATCGCCGTGCAGGCCGCAAGCGGTATCGGTCGCGACGAACTCCAGAGCATGGCCAACGCCGCCCTGGAGTCCTGGCCACCCTTCTGACCCTCGCCGTCGACCTGGACGCCGAATCCCCGCACGTCCCGGTCTGCACCGCCACCGGCGGCGACAGCACCACCGTCCTGCGCTCCCTCACCGCGTAGTTCTGCACCAGGACGCCCACGCCCTGGTCCTCGACCTCAAGCGGATCTCCCACCTGTGGGCGAGGGGCCTGTCGACGGTGACCCACCGCGGCAGCACCGCCGGCATCCACGACGCCCTGGTCCACCTCACCGACGAACTCCAGCGCCGCAACCATCTTCCCGACCACGAACTCGCCGACGCCCCGCGGCTGATCGTCGCGATCGACAGCGCCAACGGCACGCCGCACCGGCTCGCCCGGTACTGGGAGACGTTCCGCCAGCACGACGACCCCACGACGTCCCCGGCCGTCACCGCACTCGACGAAGCCCTGTGGACCGGACGCACCGTCCGCGTCCACGTCATCCTCGACGGCACACCCCACACCAGCGTCCTCAAAGCGGCGGCCCACGAGCTGTTCGCCACCGTGATCCTGACCCGGTTCACGGCCGACACCTGGCAGCGCCTGGCCCCGATAGCCGGTCCCGCCCCGAAGAGCAGCACGCAGCCGAGCCGTGCCCACGTCGTCCAGGAAGACACCGCCCACCCGACACAGGTCCTGCTCATGACCGACGCCGAAGCCGCCGACTGGCTCTCCGCGACGGCGGCCGGGAAGAACTGACCGGCCCGGAGCCGGACACACCACGGGCCCCGGGGGGATCAACACCCCCCGGGGCCCGTTTCATGAAGTCGCCGGGCTGTACGCGCCGGGTCGGCGCCTTCCATCATGGCGAGGACCGAGCCGATCACCCCGACTCGGAAGGAGTGCTCGGCCACGGACTCCGGCTGCTTGTTGCCGGCGAACCACCAGCCGGTCCGCGCGACGCGCTTGAGCACGCCCATCTCGGAGATGAAGCTCGCGGTGCCCCAGGGTGGTGTCGTCGGCCATGCGGTCCTCCGGTGTCAGCGGTCGAGGTCGAAAACGTAATGGACGTGGGCGAGCTCGCGCCGGGATCCCCCCGACAACGCTGCCCCGTCCAGGAGTTGACCAGCCTGCTCGCGCAGTACGTCAGCGAGCGGCCCGGCGGCCTGCGCCAGCCACGGGAAGGCCGTCAGCAGCGCCCACAGCGAGTGCGCGTACAGGTCGATGAAGCCCGCTGCGAGGTGCAGCCCGCCCACCAAACCCCGCAGCAGCGTCACCGGATCCCAGCCCGACAAGTCCCTATCCCGCATGAAGGCGTCGTCCGGCTGCGGCAACGCCAGAGCCCCGAGCCACAGCGCCCAGTAGTACAGGTTCGCGGCCCCCGCGACGTCGTCGTCGGCCAAGGCGCGGTCGATGAAGTCCAGCAGCGGCTGCGGGTCCCCGAGCCGGGCGAGCGCGGCGGCGGTGGACCGGGCCTCCGCCCAGTGCGGCGACCAGCCCCGCCGGGCCGGCACGTCACGCCGCCGGTGCAGAGCCTGCGCGGCCCACGCGGCGCGTTCGGCCGCTCGACTCTTGGCAGCGGTGCCGCTGAGCGCGGCGGATCGGGAAATGGGCCTGACGGGCGTGGTCGCGGATGGTGGCTGCGGGCTCGGTGACCAGTGGGATGCCGGAGTGGTCGGTCAGCTGTGAGCTTTTCTGGTCGCGTTTGGCGCTCGACCAGTGTGGGGTGGGTCAGGGGGTGACGATGGGGAAGTCCGGGTCGCCGGGGTCGAGTACGGCGGTGAGGCGGTGGAGCGCCGAGGCGTCGCCTTGGATCTGGACGCCGGCTCGGTCGAGGCCTTCGGGTGTGAGGCCGGTGACGGTCAGGTGGGACAGGGCGCTGACGGTGCTGGTGAGGGTGACGTCGGCGGCTGTCTTGTGGTGGGCGTTGCTGTAGCTGAGGACGCCGTTGGACAGGGTCAGGCGGTAGCGCTCGTTGGCGTCAGTGAGGTGGACGTCGATGGTGAGCTTTTCGTCCCAGGCCTTGGGGCCGTTGATCTGGATGGCGATGGCATCGAAGAGCATGGTCGGGGTGAGGTGGGCGATGACGTCGGGTGACGCGGTGACCGTGGGGGTGCCGAACTGGCCTTGGCGTAGTTCGGTGGTGCCGGACAGGTAGAAGTTGCGCCAGGTGCCGTTCTCCGCGCCGTAGCCGAGTTGCTCGAAGGTGTCGGCGAGCAGGTCGCGGGCGGCGGTGTGCTGGGGGTCGGCGAAGACGACGTGGCTGAGGACTTCGGCCGCCCAGCGGTAGTCACCCGCGTCGAACGACGCGCGCGCCTTGTCCACGACGGTGTCGGCGCCGCCCATGAACTGGACGTAGCGTTTCCCGGCTTCGACCGGCGGGTGCTGCCACAGGTGTGCGGGGTTGCCGTCGAACCAGCCCATGTAGCGCTGGTAGACGGCCTTGAGGTTGTGGCTGACCGAACCGTAGTAACCATGGGCGCTCCAGGCACTCTCCAGAGCCGGCGGCAGGGGGAGGTGTTCGGCGATCTCGATGCCCGTCCAGCCCTTGTTGATCAGGCGCAGTGACTGGTCGTGGAGGTAGCCGTACAGGTCGCGCTGGGCGCTCAGGAAGGCTGTTACCCGTTCTTGGCCCCAGGTGGGCCAGTGGTGGGAGGCGAACGCGACGTCCGTCGTCTCGCCGAAGAGATCGATGGTCGCGGTCAGCGCATGGGACCAGGCGTGCGGGTCCCGGACCACGGCGCCGCGCAGGGTGAGCATGTTGTGCAGCGTGTGGGTGGCGTCCTCGGCCGTGCACAGCGCCCTGAAGTCCGGGAAGTGGATGAGCAGTTCGGCGGGCGCCTCGGTGTTGGGCGCCATCTGGAACACCATCCTGACGCCGTCGACGGTCTCCTCCTGCCCCGTCCGGGTGACGGTCAGGGTCGGCGCGATCAGGGTGACGGTGCCGGTGGAGGTGGTCTGCCCGAGCCCGGCGCCGACGGCGCCCTGCGGTCCGCGGGCGAGCGCGGCCCCGTACATGTAGGCGGCCCGGCGCCCCATGGCGGTGCCCGCGTACACGTTCTCCGCCACGGCGTGCTCGGTGAAACCCTCCGGCGCGACCACGGGGCACCGGCCTGCGTCGACGTCCTCCTGCGTGGTGACGCCTTTCACGCCGCCGAAGTGGTCGACGTGCGAGTGCGTGTACAGGACGCCGGTCACCGGGCGCTCGCCGCGGTGCTCGCGGTAGAGGGCCAGAGCCGCGGCGGCGGTCTCGGTGGAGATCAGCGGGTCGATGACGAGGACGCCGATGGCTCCCTCGACGAACGTGATGTTCGACAGATCGAGACCACGCACCTGATAGATGCCTTCGACTACCTCGAACAGGCCCTGTTCGGCGACCAGCTGGGACTGCCGCCACAGGCTCGGGTTCACCGTGTCGGGTGCCTCACCCTGGAGAAACGCGTACGTGTCGTTGTCCCACACGACGGTACCGGAGGCGTCGGTGACGGCACCGGGCACCTTGCGCGCGATGAGGCCCCGCCTGGCGTCCTCGAAATCCTGCGCGTCGGAGAACGGGAGCCGCTCCCGGATCTCGCTCTGCTGTCGGACAACGGGCGACTGAGCAACCTTCGGTGTCGAAGCCATAGAGGTAGATTCACACCAGAGGCACCTAAAATATCGTCACGACACCGCTACTCTCCTCGTCCAGATCCGGGACGGGTGCACCGGAGTCCTGGGGCAGTTGCTGGCGCGGAGCCCGGGGCGGGTCGTCGGGACACGGCGCCGGAAACAGCAGGAAGTACTACCGCGGTGCGAGGGCCGCTGTCCGAGGTGTCCGCACATGGTGGCGAGGAGGCCGTAGTCCCTTCCACCACTGGCCCCACTTTCACTGACGGAGAGGTATGACGAGTGTTCTCGGACCCGCGTGTCCACACGCGTAAATGGGCCGCAAGGCATCCAATCTGTACCGGATTGGTCATGGGAATGCTCTTCTATCTCGTGGAGATCCTCGCCACCACCGACGCTCTCGGTTCCCTGCCATTCGCCGTCGCGATCGCAGCGATCTTTACTCTGACCGCCTTTGGCGAGAGGCGACGACGGAGGAAGCGCACGTTGTCACTCTGACGTAAAACTGGGTGCTGCGGGGCCGCCCCCGGCCTCGCAGCACCCACCGCTCTTTCAGGCCGACCGCTCATGGCAGACGGGCCGCGCGGCCGACTCCACGTGTCCGAGTGGCGCCGCCTTCACCAGGGTGGCATGCGCAGGTGAGAGCGGGAGGGACGGGCGGTGGTGCCCGTGGTCACCACCGCACCCCATCCGCCGCTCGTCGACACGTGGCGCGCATCCCGACGGGAGCGGTCCAGCCCGCTGCGAAGGGGTTGTACGGGCTCCCGGGTGGGCGGCGTGACGGCTTCACCCAGGAGCCCGGTCCGACGGTCAGCCAGGAGCTCACCCCGGGTGCCGTTCATCAGACGATCCGCCTCAGCTGCCGTTGCGCAGTGGCGGCGCGCCGCTGTGCTGGTTGCTTCGCTCGGCCGGGGCAGGCGGAGTGTTGTACGGTACCCAACCGGCACCATCGATCATCCGGCTGCCCGACCAACACCACCATCGACCTCGCTCGTCGGCTCAGGTACCAACCGGTCGCAACGCCGTTGAACCAGACTGAGCTCGTCCGCGCCGGTGCCGACGAGAGATCCTGTCGGCACCGGCGCGGACGAGCTCAGCTGTGGATGGATTTTCGGGGCAGAGGGTGCGGGTCACTGCGGCCCCGGGCAGGTGCGTACGGCTGGCACCACCTGATCGGGGCCCCCGAGTACCTGGGCCCGGCGAAGCCAGGGGGTCCTACTTGCTGTAGTCGTCCATGTGGCCCTCGTGGCCGTTCTGCTTCTCGTCGTGGCCGCCGTAACCGCGGTCGTAGCCGCCGCCGTTGACGCAGGTGTTCCCGAAGGTGGGGTTCAGCAGGCCGATGATGTTGAGGGAGTTCCCGCACGCGTTGATGGGGATGTGGATGGGGATCTGGACGACGTTGCCGGACAGCACGCCCGGCGAGCCGAAGGCGGCGCCCTGTGCTCCGGCGTCCGCGCCGGCCGTGCCGGCACCGGCGAACATCAGGGCGCCCGCGGCCGCGGCCAGAACCACTGTGCTTCTCAGCTTCAACATTGAGCTCTCCGCGCTTCGAGTGCCGCCGCTCGGTCGCGGCGGCTCCCTCCACGATGCGGGCCCGCCGTCCCTCAGCCTGCCGACACGCCTGGCCACCGCTCAGAGCCCCCTGTACGGCCGCTCTCTCGTACGCCGTTGGCCGAAGCCGGCTACACCCCAGGCGGCTCCTCGTCCTGGTGCTGCTGCTCCTGGCGGCCGTGGTCGGTGCGTCCATCGTGCACCTCTGGCCCGGGTCCCTGGTGCCGGTGACCCGGATCGGAGGCGTGGGCGCGGCGGCGGGCTCCCTCGCCGGTGTCGCCGCGCTGGCCCGGCGACCGTGTCCGGCCCCGGAGCGGGCTGCCCGCCCTGCGCGGCCGAGGCCGCCCAGGCCCGCTGGCGAGCAGTGAATGCACCCCACCTCGTTGCCCTCGTCCGCGCCGGGGCCCGTTTCGAACGCGGCCTGCTCGTTGAACGGCCGCAGACGACCGCGGCGTGAATAGGGTGGCGGGCCTGCCTCGAAGTTCGAGATCATCCGGTCATGTTGGATGGCACCACAGGACAGGACCTTCCGGTCGGCTTCGGGTTCCGGCCGTATCGCGGCGACGAAGACCACGGCGCCATGGCCGCGGTGCGGCGGGGGTGTGCTGAACGGGACCGGGTCGATGCCCATTCGGTTGTGGAAGGGCTCCCGACAGCGGCCGAGATCGCGGAGGCTTCTGCCAAGTTGGAGGAGCCGTCCAAGAACCAGATCCTGGTGGTGTGCGACGGGAGCGTCGTCGGCTACTCGACGATCCGGTGGTGGCAGGAGCGGGACGATACGTGGCTGTACCTGCACCGCGGCTACCTCTTGCCCGAGCATCGCGGCCAGGGCATCGGGTCAGCCATGCTGAGCTGGGCCGAAGAGCGGATCCGCCAGCTCGTCAAACAGCATGGAACGGCGCGGACGGCAGTGATCGGCGCGAACGCCACGACCTCCGAGCAGGATGCCACGGCACTTCTGCGTGCAGCCGGCTACCGACGTGTCTTCAGTCTGGTCGAGCTGGAGCTGGGCGATCTGCAGCAGATGCCCGAGCCGGGCGACGAACTGCCGACCGGGATACGGACGGGGCCGATCGGGACACGCCACTACGGTGCAGCCTGGAGGACGGTCGTCGATTCGTACGCGGACAGCGGCTTCACTCAGAGATGGCCGTTCCAGGACTTCGTCGACACCGCCGACCCGGCATGCTGGAGGGCTGCCTGGAACGGGCAGGACATGGTCGGCGTCGCCCTCTGCTCCATCCGCCGTCACGACCACACCGTGGGCGAGGTGGAAGAGCTGAGTATTCGGACGGACCAGCGACGCCTCGGAATCGGCCGGGCCCTGCTGCTGGACGGGCTGCAAAGCCTTCGCGAACAGGGTGCAACGACCGCCCGGCTGTTCACGGGCACGGCAAATCCACATCGGTCCTACGACCTCTACGAGAGCGTGGGGTTCCGGCGGCAGAACGAATACGTCCGCTACCGCAAGCCGCTTGCTTGATCGACCGGCAATCGGGCTGTCCGGTCATCCACAGGATTTGACAATAGCTCCTCGGATCTCCAGCTCCCAGCCTCTTGACCCTTCGGCACGATCGCGGAGCTGTGTCAGGCTCCACGGCCTGCTCCCGGCTTCACGAACGCGGCGCTGCGCGGCGTCGTCGGTGGGCAGCAGCTTTCCCGTTCCACGTGTGTGAGCGGCGGTGGACTCGGGCGCATGCCCAGTGGATGGGGGCTTCTGCCGGAGCTCGGATGGCCCCGTTGTGGGCGGGAGCGTCCTGAGGCCGAAGTCGGGTAACGCGGGTCAGCCGGTAGCCGTGGGCAGGAGCGATCGGCCGTGGGCCGGGCCCTCGCCGTGAGGCGACTCGCGGGGGCCCGGCCCATGCGGAGGTGGACGGGTGGTCAGATGGGCAGGACGGAGAGGTTGGCGGGTCCGGCGACTTGGGTGATGCCGGTGGTGAGGCAGGCGAGGAGGTCGGTGTTGAGCAGGACGATCTCGTAGAGGATCTGGTCTCCGGCGAAGTCGCCGGAGGTGATGGTGGCGAGCACGATGACGACGTTCTGGCCGGTGGGCCGCTGGGTCAGCGAGATGCCGCCCTCGAAGTGTGAGGTGCCGGTGGGGGTGCCCGAGGCGTTCTTCCAGTGGATGGTGCCGGATACGCCGGTGACGGGCAGGCTCACCGTGCACGACAGCAGGGCCTGGCCGTCGGCTTCGTAGTCGGCGAAGGCGTGGTCGGGGGAGGTGCTCACGCAGGGGCCGAACGGGCCTTCGGCGTGGAAGGACACATGTTGGGGGAGGAGTTTGAGGCCGGGTGAGAACTGCTGGGTGGCGTATCCGGGGCAGTCGATCAGGGCCGACACGGACGCGGGGGTAGCTGAGGCGACGGGCGCCGACAGGCCGAGTGAGGCCAGCAGCGCGGCGCAGACGAACAGCAGGCTGATCACGGGTTTGCGGGCCTTGCCGCGGGCCGTGGCCGTACGGCTGCGTGGGGACAACGGTCTGAGAGTGTCGAGGAGGTGCTGCATGGTGGCCTCCTTCAGGCGAAGGACGGAGCGTGGATGGAGGTCGTGCCCGGTCTGGAGGCCCTTCGGCACAGTGCTGGACACGCTGGGCGACCGCCACCGCCCCTGCGCTGGACCGGGGCGGTGCGCAGGTGGGGCCCGACGGCGACGCGGTTCTCAGACCGGCGCGATGATCAGGGTGTTGAGGACACTGTTCGTTTCGCTCAGGCCGCCGGTGAGGCAGGCGGTGAGGTTGAGGTTGGGCTCGACGGTGACCCTGGTGGCCGTCTGCCCCAGACCGAGGCCGGATGTCACCGCACCGATGCTGGTGACGGTGACCGTCCCGTCGACGGCCCTGACCGCGGTGCTGCTGGCGAAGAAGATGGTGCTGGACGTTCCGTTGTTCCAGTGGTAAGTCGCTGTGTTCGAGCTGAGCGGGCTCTGTACCGACGCCAGGCAGGACGTGGACGGCAGGTTGACCGTGTGGCTGCCCGAACCGCTGCTTACCCCGCTGAGCAGGGACACACAGCTGAAGTGGTCCGTGATCTGCAGGGATGTGGGGCCGGGTGTGTACGTGAGAGGCGGGGTGTACACGGTGTTCCGGGTTCCCGTCAGGCAGGTGATGTCGACGGGGGTCGCGTGCGCCGTGGCGGCCGGCAGTGCGACTGAACCGGCCAGGCCCAGAAGAGCGGCCGCCGCGCAAGCGGCCAGCCGCGCTCGCGGCGAGCGGCCTCGGGTGTTTCTGTGCATGGAGATTCTCCTCGGTTCCAGTGGTTGTGGGTCTTTCGTTCTGTCACCGCGCCTGCAGGTGTGGGCGCAGACGGGTGAACGTGTCGGGTGCGTCAGCGGGGCCCGCCGGTGCGCTGCGGTGCGCCGGGGCGGGCCCCGCGCGGCGTGGTCAGGACTGGTTCGAGGTACCGGGCCGAAGCCAAAGCTCGACCGACTCATGGCACCGTCAGGCTCACGGGGCCGCTGGGGCGGTTTGGTCCGGGCGTCCCGAAAGTTCCTTCAGGGGGCAGGACATGAGGAGGCCGGGCCGGCAGGGCGACCGCTCCCTGGATGAAGTTGCGCATGAAGATTCCTTGGTGATGGCGCGGGACCCAGGGCCTCGCGTTCGCTGCTCGCCTGGGCGTGCGGCCCGACTCTTTCCCGGTCCCGCCGGGCGGGCCCCGGGCCATGCCGAAGCGCTCTGCGGCATGCCGGAGTCGGTTCTGCGCCGTCCAGGCGGCGTGTGCGGGTAACTGATTGCCGCGGCTCCGTTGAGGCGTGCCGCGGCGGTGACGCGTGCCGTGCGAAGCCGGCTCAGCGTCCAGTGGGGGCAGCAGAGCCACCCGAAGAGAGCAAGCACACTCTTCGCCGCAGCCCCCGCAATCGCAAGGCACTTGGTGATGGTTGAGCACAGCGGACACCGTCGTGACCCACGAGGCGAAGCGGAGGCGCTCGAAACCGGCGCGCGAGGCAGTAACGCACACCTCAATGCGCCCCCCATTCCCGGGATGGTCACGCCACAGGCTGCCGAACAGAGCGATAGGCACGCCTGCGGAACCGACCACAGGCCGTTCCGCACCTGTGCGGCTTCATACACCTCGAGGAACAGCGATCGTCGAAAGGTTCCCGTGTGAGCTGTCGACCAGCCGGCTCCTCAACGTCGAAGAGAAGCGACGCCAGCAGCGCGAACGCGGACAGCCAGCCACTCGTCACAGTGGTGTCCGTACAGCTGCCGCCACCCGCCCGGCAGAACTGGCCACGTAGCGGGGCTGCGCTCGCGCTGTTGGCGGTGGGCGACGTCGGCTGCGCTCGGCCGGCGGACTTGGGATACGCCTCTTGCCTCTTCTGCTCGGCAAGCGCACGGTAGATGCACGCGACGCTGGGGGCGCGCCCCCTTGCGCAGACTCTCGTCCAGCAAAGCATGAGATCACAGAAACCCGCCGCCCCCTGGCGTCATGCAAGGGACTGATGGCGTAGGCGACCGAGCACTGGAGCCGAACATGAAACGTGTACTGAGTCTCGCCGTCGCGACATTAGTCATGTGGGTCGGCTCGGTCGCCTTCCTGACCGCACCGGCCAGTGCGGGTGTGCTGGACATGACGTGCACTCCGCCGACGAGCGTCCTCAACAGCTACAGCCCCGCGCTCACCCTCGCGCCGCAGACCGTGACCGTCTCGACGACCGCTCTCTACGGCCCATGTGTCTCCCTGTCGCAGCCGGCGATCACCTCAGGGACACGCAGCGCGTCCGTGACGACGACGACCAGCTGCGCTGACCTGCTCGGGCCCGGTACGTTCACGTACACGATCACCTGGAACACCGGGCAGACCAGCACTGTGAGCACCAACTACACCAGGGTCGCGGCTGGTGGGGTCTACACCGTCACCGCCACCGGAGTCGTCACCGCCGGGGTGTTCGCCGGGGACACCGTCCTGGTCAACTACACCGGACCGTCCATCGACATCACCCTGTGCACCCTCGGCCTCGGGACGGTCTCCAGCCTCTACCTTCCCCTTGGCACGCTGGAATTCACGTCGGTCTGATCTGATCCGTGCCGTCTGGGACACGCACAGCCCCGCCTGGCCGGCACGTCGCACCGCCGGTGCAGGGCGTGCGCGGTCCATGCGGCCGCTTCCGGTCCCTGGTCCGAGGAGGCGAGGTAGAGCGCCGGGCGGTGCAGCAGCACCTCGCTCTCGCCTTGGCGGGTCGCTGCCTCGGTCGTGTCCCGCAGCCGGTCGAAGAACACCGCCCGGTCCGCGGCCGCCAACGTCGGTGCGACGGGGACCGGACCGCGCCGGGACACGGGCACCCGTCGGGCGAGCGTCGGCGGAACGGTGCCGTTCACCGCCCAGGGTCTCGGGCTGTCCGATCAGCGCGCACCGGCCGTGCGACGCCGGATGCCTGCCCGGCCCGTGCGTGCGCAGCATCTCCTCCGGACGACCGCGGTGCTCCACCACGAACGCCTCCAGGCGCTCGATGTACCCTTGACGTTCCGCGTCGCGCTCAGCGCCACGTCCAGGAACTCCCGGTCCGGCCAGTGCCGTTCGCCGGGCGCGGCCAGGGCCCACGGGAACCGCTCCGCCACCGGGGTCGCCGCCGACTCGCCCACCGGAGCCTCCTTCCGGGCGGGAAAGGCCGGCCGCCGAAGGCGTCCGAGTACCTGCGCGCCGGAGGCAGCGGGCCCGCGCGGTGTGGTTGCGGTCGTGTCGGCGATGCGCAACAGGTAGCTGGCGACGGCGCGGACACCCGTCCTGGAACCGCGTCCCGGGCCCGCTCGGCGCGCTGCTCTCGCAGATCCGGGCGTGGGACCGGGCGTCCATCCGCGTACGAACTCGTCCGGCCCTGGGGACCTTCACAGGGCCTTTGCGTGCGCGTGCTGCGCCGGGGCCTCCCTGGTCTCCTCTCGAAGTCCTGTCGCGGTTCCTCAATCCAATTACCTATGTCCTGTCGATTCGGCACGATGGCATGAGAACGGTCGGCAGCCCGGGGGGAGACTTTGGGCAGCTCCGGACGGGGGGAAGCAATGAGGAAGAACCAAGATAAACGCCGCGTGGTGACCGCCGAGATAGCGGCGGACGAAGCGGATACCGGGGACTTAAGCCCTGCCTTACCCCGACAGTCTCGTGCCCGAGGGGTGCTTCTCCTGGCTGCCGCGCTACTAATGGGCTCTGGGGGAGTCTGGTCGGCGGTGGAAGGGGTCACCCACTGGCAGGCCTCCCGGCCTGAGACCCTCTCAGGTGGGCTCCCGCCCGAGGTGGTCGCCGATGCGTTCGGCCTGCGGGACCCCTTGTGGTACGCGACGGTCGTTGCCGCGGCTGTGATCGTGGCCGGTGCCACGGCGTTCGGGGCGGTACGCGCCGTGGTGCTGCGACGTCCTGGGGGTGGGCAGGGTTTCATCCGGCTGCGGCTTTTCCTGCCGATCATGGC
The DNA here is from genome assembly GCF_036188265.1 of Streptomyces sp. NBC_00247. NCBI lineage: Bacteria > Bacillati > Actinomycetota > Actinomycetes > Kitasatosporales > Streptomycetaceae > Streptomyces > Streptomyces sp. NBC_00247. The sequence goes on from NZ_CP108093.1 coordinate 7,228,694, forward strand.
GTTCAACGCGGTCGTCGGATGGGGGGACGACTTGCCGGTGCCCTGGTGGGACTTCGACCTACTCGTTCCCCTTGTCGTGGTCTCCGCCCAGACCTTGATGTTCGGCGCGCGTCGTCTCGCCGTCCTTGGACGGCAGCACCTTGCGGAGATAATCGAGTCCCCTGGAGAACTCCGCAGAAACTCGTTCACGCTCTACCTGAGGTCCTTCGAGGACGACGTCCGGCGGACGGCGCTGGAGGAGACCCGACGCCCCGCCCCCGGGCCGGGCGCCGTGATGTCGGACCTGAGCCTGTCCTCACTGACCGAGGAGGAGCAACTGGCACAGGCACTGAAGTCGGTGGCACCGATGGTCGCGGTGGGCCGCCCCGGGGAGAGACTCCCTCTGGTCGGTGCCCGGCGGCTGTATCTGCCGATCGACGACTGGCAGGACACCGTCAGGGACTTGATGGGGCGTGCGCGGCTCGTGGTGATGGCGGTGGGACAGGGCCCAGGACTCCTGTGGGAATTCAGCGAGGCGACACGGCTGCTCCCCGCGACACGGCTCGTTCTTCTGGTAACCAGTCGCGAGGCGTACGAGACGTTCCGAGCCCAGGCGGCACCACCCCGGGAAGACGCAGCGCGACCGGGACAGCCTGTTTGGGCACCGCCCGTCCTGCCGCCCTATCCCGACAGCGAGCCTTCGGCCGAGCTCACATTGAAGGGCGCTGTGTACTTCGACGCCGACTGGGCCTCACATTTCGTGCTCTTCAAAGCACGCAGGATATTGGGCGGAGTTGCCCGAGGGGCCATGGAGGATGGGCTCAAACCGGTTCTCGACCGGTACCGTCCTGGCCGCCACCGGTGATACAGCCCGTGTCGCGCCGTGCTGGCCCAGCAGTCAATTCCCTGATGAGCGCATCCATGAGTCTGCGTAGCGTCGAGTTCACCGCCCGCGCCGTCGCCGCCGAGCTCCGCCAGCGAGCCGACCACTGGCCGAAGGCACGCGGACCCAAGGCGCTCGCCGGCCTCGTCCTGCGCGAGGTGGAAGGGCAGCCGTCCCCGCTGCCCGAGGGCCCCGTGAGCTGCGACAAGGCGGGCGCCCCTACCGTGCGCGCCCTCTACGAACGCCTGGACCCACCTGGAAGCCGTCCCCGGTCGCTGCGGGAAGGGTCAAAACCGAGCAGCGGTTGAGCCGGCGCCCGCGCGACGAGACGCCGGGAAACTATTGCGCCCCGAGGCCTTGCAGAGAGCCGCTCCTGCTGCTCGGGGAGAACGGTGTCCAGGTGCTTGGGGGCGACGGCCACGACGCCCCCAAGCTGGGGCTTTTCCAGTGCTGTGACCGCTATGGTTCGCCGGGTTGAGATGGAGGACTGTGGTGTTTATGGAGATCGTCTTCGTGGGGCTGCCGATCGACCGTGACGAGGTCGAGGAGGCGTTGGAAGCGGCGTTCGAGCTCGACGGCGAGGTCACGGGGGCGGGCAGCGGCATGGGGCGTTGCCACCTCGACCTTGAAGTCGCGGAGAGTCTGGACGCTGCCGTGGCTCTGGAGCGACTGCAGCGCGTGCTGTCCGAACTGGGCATCGCGGGGTGCGCGACGACGAACGTCAGCGAATGATCAGGCTGCCATCCGGGCTCGTCCGCCCCAGCGAAGCCCCTTCTCGCTGCGGATCCGGGCGCGTTCGCGGCGTTCGGCCGCCAGGACATCGCGTTGGCGGGAGTTGACGTTGCGCCAGCGCAGATAGGCGTGCAGAGCCCTGGTCTGGACCGTGTGGTTGCGGTGGTTCGAGTTGGCGACGGTGAACTGCCGAAGTGGCCCGAAGTGCGCCTCGATCGGATTCGCCCAGGACGCGTAAGTGGGGCGTGAAGCACAGCTCGACCCGGTTTTTTCTGTCCCAGGCACGGATCTTCTCACCCTTGTGGGCGGACAGGGTTGTCCAAGATCACGTAGAGCGGGGCGCCGTCCGGGCTGGCCGCGCGGATCGATCTGAGCGCGGCCAATGTGTTGCCGGAGCCCTTCTTGCGCCGGTTGACGCCCCACAGGGTGTCGTCGCCGAGTGAGTAACAGCCATGGAAGTAGCGGACCCCGTGGGTGCGGCGGTAGGTCGCGGGATGCCGTTCAGGGTGTCCGGAGGCGGCCCAGCCCGAGCCGCCGGTCGGGCGGATCCCCAGGGGGCCGAACTCATCGAACGCGAAGGCCCGGTCGGGGAAGCGGTCCAGGACGTGCTCGATCCGGTCGATCTTGGCGTCGCGGTCCGGGTCCGGGGATTCCTTCCAGGTCTTCGTGCGCTGGAAGGTGACGCCGCGGCGGGCGAGTAGGCACCGTAACGCCTCCCTGCCGATCCGGATCACGCGGCCGTGACCGCGTCGCAGGTAGATGACGAGTTTGCGGATCGACCAGCGCGTGAAGGGCTGGCCGAGCTTGGTTGGGCGAGTGATGGCCGTCGCGACGACGAAGTCCTCGTCGTCAGGACTGAGCAGGCGGGGACGGCCTCCCGCCCAGCGAGGGTCCAGGCCGATCTTGTTAAACCGGTGGATCACGTCGCGGACCGTGTCCTCGTCCGCCTGCACTAGGCACTGTTTCTTGGATCTCCTGACGTGGGTGGGGTGTTGGATTCAGGGTGGGTGGATGGGTCGTGGGGATCTGACGAATGCGGAGTGGGATCGGCTGGAGTCGTTCCTGCCGAGAGGTGGCACGCGTGGAGGTCGCTGGAGTGATCACCGCAGGGTGATCAACGGGGTTCTGTACCGGGTGCGCACGGGTGTGCAGTGGCGGGATCTGCCGGAGCGGTTCGGGCCGTGGGAGACGGTCTACAAGCGTCATCGCCGCTGGTCAGCGGATGGAACGTGGCAGATGTTGCTCTCGAAGGTCCAGGCCGCCGAGGACGCGGTCGGCCGGATCGACTGGGGCGTGTCGGTGGACTCCACCGTGGTGCGGGCTCACCAGCACGCCGCAGGCGCGAGAAACGCGCCCCCTCCCGCGGTTCCTCAAAAGGGGGCCGCGCGAGGGACGAACCGGGTCGATCCGGTCTTGCGGAAACTGGTCTTCCGGCTGGAGGAGGTGGTCAGCTCGGCGAATGCCTGGGACGCTCCCGAGGCGGCTTCACCACCAAGATCCACCTCGCGGCCGACGGGCGATGCCGCCCCCTCTCCCTCGTCCTGACGCCCGGGCACTACGGGGGCGGCCCACAGTTCGAACGCGTGCTGGAGCTGATTTCCGTGCCCCGCAACGGAGTCGGACGACCACGCACCCGGCCCGACCATGTCCTGGCGGACAAGGCCTACACGTCCCGCACGAACCGTCGCTACCTGCGGAGACGTGGAATCCGGCACACCATCCCCGAACGCCTGGACCAGCAAAGGCACCGCAAGGACCGACGCTCCCGAGGCGGCCGGCCCACCGGCTTCGACCGCGAGCGCTACAAGAAGCGCAACACCGTCGAACGCACCATCAACCGCCTCAGGGGCTTCCGCGCCGTCGCCACCCGCTACGAGAAACGCGCCTACATCTACCTCGACACCGTCAGCCCTCGCCATCTGGCTCCGAACATGATCCGAGAAACGTCCTAGACCAGCGACGCGCCGAAGCCGGCGGCGGGCTTCTGTTTACGCTCGCCGAGCACTTGGAGTATCCGGAACCCGCGTCCCGGCATGCCCACCACGAGCGCTGCGACGCCGACCGCGACGACATGCAGCACTACCGCGTCCCCGCCGACCGCCTCCGCTTCCGCGCCGACTTCCTGGACTGGACCGCCCACCTGATGGAAAAGGCATGGCTGTGACACACCAACTGGCGGGAAGTCATCCAGGAATCCCGCACCGGAGGCCCCCGCATCGCCGTACCGGGCCCCGCCCATCTTCGCGCCGAGCCGCCCGAACGGGCTCTTGTACGCCGATCCGAGCGCGCGCCAGCAGCCCCGGGCCCTCACAAAATAAGTCCGGGGCGGGGCAGTTCGGCCCGGAGAGCGCCGTACAGGGCGTTGAGGGCACTTGTGCGAAAGCGGCGACGCGGGTGAGTGTGCGGCCGAGGGCCCGGCGGGACCAGGTCGGTACGCCCCGAGGAGGGCTTCAGGGAAGTGGTTGGCGGCCTAAGGCCCTCTTGTTCAGGTCGCCGCCCGCGCCGGGAGTGCAGCGCCCCCGGTCGCCTTCCTCGACCGGCTTTGTCCACGAGAACGGGTTCTGGCTCACTTTCCGTGAAGCATGCACGCTGGGTGATGATTGTCGAGCAAGTGCGCCTGGAAAATTTCCCGGAATTGGCCCGTACCGGGTGCGCGGGTGGCTGACAGTCCGGTCTGTGGAAGAAGTGGTGCTCCGAATGCAGGAGTTGTTGTTCCCATCGATCGCTGACGTGGCCTTCCGGGCCGAGAACATGTCGGGGACGACGTCACCGCCGCAGTACCAAGGTTTCTCGCCACAGAAGCACATCAGGACCACTGTCCGTGAACTGCCTCGCGTCACCCAACGTGACCAGTCCGCGGACGGTGAGCCGGAACTGGGTGGCGACAGCAGATGTACACCTACCAGCACAGCACGAGAAGGACGACGCGTTCCGGGTTCAGGTGTAACAGCAGCTGAGCCAGGGTGTGGCTGGGTGCTACCCAATCTATCAAGTCGGCCCCTGGCGCTCGGCGGGTGACACGCCGGCTCCGGGGGAGCGCCTGGCACCGGCACGTGAGCGTGTGTGGGCGACGCGGACGCCGAGAGGTGGGAGCGCGATGGCGATGCCGGTTCGCCAGCGGGTCGATGACGCTGCGTCATGGCTCAAAGTCTAAGGGCGGGGTGATGGGTGGCGGCAGAATGAGCACTACGCGACGTGGCAGGGGGACCTGCCCCCCGTGGGCACTTCCCCCAGGCAGCTCCACGGGGTGATGATGCGACCCGCGGCAGCCCTTCGAGGGTGTCTCAGGTGGTGATGTCGCACGTCAGACATCACCCGTGAGACGTCCTCTTAGCTCTTCACCTGGCCCAGAGCTCGTGCCGGGCCAGCGGCGGAGAAATCCGATAAATTCACATGCCCATCTCCGCTTCTGTCCTATAGAGGAGAACAACCATGAATCAGGCAGTGAAGAGGGTTCTCGTTACAGCGGTGGCTGCTGCCGGCTTCGCATGCGCGATTCCGGCGACCTCCGCCTACGCGACCAACATCACATATTGTGGAGATTGGATGCTCCCCCCGCAGAATGATCTCGCATGGGTGGAGACGGGCGACGGTAATCGAATGTGTTTCGCCAACGCCGGCAGCTTGAATGTGTCTTTCAACGGCGTCACAAAATTGCACTCGGGGAACAATACCGTCCGGTTCAGCTACTACATCGAGGAGAATAATTACTACCACGAGCTCACCGTGAGTAGCTGGCAGGAGGTCACCATTGGCTGGGGTCTCCACGCCCACGTGTACGAGGTGTTGGTCTGTGGGGGCCCTACGGAGTGCCCCGTGTTCTAAAGCGGGTTCCGGGGGTCAGCAGCCTCGCCGAACCCCGCAAGTTCGGTGCGTCGCCGGAGAAGCCAGCGAGGTCTGACTCACCGGGAACGCCACGCTGCGCACCTGGGCCAGCGCCCACGGGCACGCGGCCGCTTCCACCGGTTACGACAGTGAGCCTTTTCCAACCTGACGGAGGGGCTGGCGGGTTGGGGCACCTGCGCGAGGTGAACGACGAAGCTCCTGGTAGACGGGTTCACGACCAAGATCACCCGTGTCGACCAGGAGCTTCGCGTGCTTGTTTACCCATCGGCGATCGATCTGTCCAGCGCACACCTTCGTCACCTTGCCCGGTGCCTGGCTGCTCACCGCCGCAAGATCGGCACCCGATGGCGTCGCATCACGCCGAGCCGGCAGGCGCTTCTGGTCCTGGCTCACCTGCGCTGCGGAGACACCTATGCTCAGTTGGCCGCCGCGTTCGGCATCGGGATCGCGACCGTCTACCGTTACGTCCGCGAGGCGATACACGTCCTGGCTGCACTCGCTCCTAGCCTGGCCGAGGCGGTGCGGACCGCACGCCGGCTGGCCTTCGTCATTCTCGACGGGACGCTCCTGCCGATCGACCGGATCGCCGCCGACACCCCGTACTACTCCGGCAAGCACAAGCGCCACGGCATGAACGTCCAAGTCCTCACCGACCCATTCGGACGGCTCCTGTGGGCTTCGCCCACGCTCCCCGGCTCTACGCACGACCTGACCGCCGCCCGTACCACGGCATCGTCGACGCACTCGCCGAGGCCGGACTGAAGTGCTGGGCCGACAAGGCATATCAGGGCGCCGGCGGTTCCATCCGAGTGCCCTTCCGCGGCCGTCGCCTCAAGCGGTGGCAGCGCAGGCACAACAGCACCCATGCCAAGATCCGCTGCCTCGGCGAGCAGGCCATGGCCACCCTCAAAGGCTGGCGGCTCCTGCGGAAGCTCCGCTGCAGCACCAACCGGATCACCGACCTGGTGAAGGCCGGGCCTTGACCCCGAATCCTGGACACGGGTTATGCGGCTTGTGCCAGCGTAGTTGGTGTGTGGTGGAAGACGCTTTCGAAGGCGATCGGTGATCGTTGTCCAAGGTAGGAGTGTCGGCGTCGGGTGTTGTAGCGGTGGAGCCAACTGAAGGCGTCGAGTCGGGCCTCGCTCGGTCGGCCAGCGCTTTCGTCCTTGCAGGGTCTCGCGTTTGAAGGTCGCGTTGAAGGACTCGGCGAGTGCGTTGTCCGCGCTGGACCCGACCGCGCTCATGCTCTGCCGAACCCCCGCTGACCTGCAGGCTTCGGCGAAAATCCTGCTCGTGTATTGGGCTCCGTGGTCGGTGTGCATGATCGATCCGGCGAGGCTGCCGCGAGTGCGGATCGCGGCGGCCAGGGCGCCGGTGACGAGATCCGCACGCATGTGGTCAGCGATCGCCCAGCCGGCCAGACGGCGCGAGGCGAGGTCGATGACGGTCGCCAGATAGCAGAACTTCCCGCCCTCGATGGGCAGGTAGGTGATGTCACCGACGTACTTCGTGTTCGGGGCCGGGGCAGTGAAGTCGCGGCCGATCAGGTCCGGCGCCTTGTCCGCAGCCGGGTCGGGGACGGTGGTGCGGTGCCGGCGGCGCAACCGGACCCCTTCGATCCCGAACGTCCGCATGATCCTCGCGACCCGCTTGTGGTTGACCGCCGCACCGCTCGTCTCGCGGAGCTCTGCGGTGATTCTCGGGGCCCCGTAGGTGCCGTCCGATTCCTGGTGCACCGCCCGTATCCGGACGGCAAGCCTCACGTCGGCCGCCTGCCGGGCGGCCCGGTCCGCGGCTGTCCGGCGCCAGTAGTAGAAACTCGAGCGAGCGATGCCGAGGATGCTGCAGAGCCGCTTCACGCCGTATCGGCGCTGGAGGTCGGCGACACACTGGAAGCGGTTCACCAGCGCGTCTCCCCGGCGAAATACTTCGCCGCCTTCCGCAGGATCTCGCGTTCCTCCTCCAACTCGCGGACCTTCTTCCGCAAGGCTGCGTTCTCTGCTTCCAGCGGGGCCGGCGGCCGGGACGGTTCCTGCGTCCGCCGTCCCCGAGGCCGACTCACGCCGGCTGCCCTCACCCAGTTCCGCAGGGTCTCCGGGTTGATCCCCAGATCGGCCGCGACCGACCTGATCGTCGCTTCCGGCCGCGACTCGTACAGCGCGACCGCGTCCGCCTTGAACTGCGGCGGGTAGTTCTTCATGACCACGAGATGTCCGTTCTCAGATCCTCAGGATCCAGTGTCTCGTGTGTTCAACATCCGGGGTCAAGGCCCGAACCGACCTGGCCCAAGGCCGGCAGCTCCACGGTTTCGCTCACCCAGGGCATAGCGGCAGAAGAGCTTTCTTCAGAAGTCAATGCCACCAGTCCCACGAACATGTCCGTTGATTCGCATGCGGAGCGAGCGAACTTCTCCACGTCTCCGAAGCCCTCTGCCCCCACCCCTCCCGCATCGGCTTCGGCAAAGGCCCACGACACCACGGAGGCGCCATCACCCTCGGCGTCAACGGCCGCCCCCGAGAAGCCTCTCGTGCCCGTGACCAAGCCGGTCAAGGCAGGCAGCCTGCCGGTATGGGTATCGTCCGCGCCCGGTGCCGGACATCAGTCCCAGCCGTCCGGAGTACGGGTACAAGTCGCCTCACACACCCAGTCGCTGAGCGCGGGGGCAAACGGCATGCTCCTGGGCTTCACCAGAGCCGGAGGGATGACGGACAGCGACCGCATCCATGTGGTCATCGACTACAACCAACTGGCCAAGGCATATGGCGGAGGCTTCGGATCCCGCCTCCAGCTGATCCAGGTTCCCGCCTGCGCGCTCACGACACCGCAATTCGAGCAGTGCCGGACGCGGACCCCGATCGCCTTCACCAACCGGGCCGGCGCAGGCCAGCTCACCGCCTCCATCTCCGTCGGCGCCGCGAAGACGGCTACCACTGATGGGGCGGCGATCTCGGCGCTCTCCGCCGACATCGCGACCACGGCACTCGAGGTGACCTCGGGCAGCTCTGGCTCCCAAGGCAACTACGGTGCGACCTCACTTAACCCGTCGGGAACCTGGCAGACCTCAGGCACCGGTTCCTTCACTTACGCTTACCCGATCGCGGTCCCCGCGACGATCGGAGGCAACGCGCCATCGCTGAGCCTGTCGTACGACTCGCAGTCGGTGGACGGCGAGACCTCGGCCCGCAACTCACAGTCCGGCTGGCTTGGTGATGGCTGGAGCTACCAGCCCGGCCTAATCGAGCGCAGTTACCGCTCCTGTAACAGCCTGCTGGACGCCGACGGCAACAAGATCCTCAAGAAGTCGGGTGACGAGTGCTGGGGTGGCGACAACGCCACCATCTCTTTCGGTTCCCACTCCGGCGTTTTGGTGCCCACCACTAGTTCCAGCATTTCCGGTGAGGTCCAGGAGTGGAAGCTCCAAGGCGATGACGGCACCGTGGTCCAGGAGTTGTCCGGTGCGGCCAACGGTCTGCACGACGGTATCTACTACCGCGTCCTGACCACCGACGGCGCGATTGCCTACTTCGGTGCGGACCACTCCCCGACCGGCCCCGGTAGCTCGGACTTGGCGCAGTCCTCCTCGCCGACCGATGCCTCCACCCACTCCGCGTGGGGCGTGCCGGTGCTGCACCCCCAGCCGAGCGATCCCTGCTACACCTCGGCCAAGGGCAAGGCTTCTCAGTGCGACAAGGTGGAGGGCTGGCGCTGGAACTTGGACTTCGTTGTCACTCCAACCGGATTCGTCCAGCGCTACGACTACACGCCTGAGACCAACCACTACGACTTCGGCGCGGGACAGGCGGCGACCGGCGACGACGGCAAGCTGACCTCCTACACCCGCGGCGGCACCCTCGACTCCATCGCCTACGGCTACACCCTGGCCGATGAGCAGGCAGGGCGTATTCCGGCAGGCGAAGTGGACTTCACCTCCGACCAGCGCTGCAAATCCACGGACACGTTCACCGACTGCTCGTCGGACAACCTCAAGGACACCACGGCCCCCAACTGGCCCGACGTTCCCTACGACCAGAACTGCGACGCGAGCGACACCACGCACTTGCCAGCAGGCTCGACGTCCATCCCGGGAGACGTCTGCATTATTGCGGGCCCCACCTTCTGGTCCACCACTCGCCTGGACACCATCACCACCAAGGTCCACGTCAAGGATTCCAGCACCGACAAACTCCTGCCCGTCGACAGCTACAAACTCAGCCAGACCTACTCTGATGCGGGTGGCTCGGTGGACCCGGTCACTGGCACCACGGTGGACCCCAAAGACGCCGGATCCCTGCAAGCCGTGATGTGGCTGCAATCCATCACGCACACCGGCAAGGGCACGTACAACAACGGCAACAGCGACATCAAGCTGAATCAGGTGTCCTTCACCGGCACCGAGATCGATAACCGTGTCAACGACGTCTCCCCGTCCGCCCCGCCGCTCTACCGCCCGCGTATCTCCACCGTGCAGACGGAGACCGGCGAGGGTATCGCGGTCGACTACAACCTCAACCCCTGTGCGGGCAAGACGCTGTCTTTCAAGACGGCAGACTCCAACACCAACTCCTGCTATCCCGTGTACTGGACGGTGCCCGGAGCCTCGAAGCCGATCGAGGACTGGTTCAACAAGACGACGGTGCACACCGTCAACGTCTCCGACCTGACAATTGCCTCCCAGTACAACCCCAATAGCTCCAAGCTTTCTGCCGGTTCGGAAAGCCAGCTTTCGACCTACAGCTACGCAGGGGCTGCCTGGCACCGCGACGACTCGGCTCAGACGGACGACGAGTACCGCACATGGGACCAGTTCCGCGGCTTCCACACGGTCACCGTGCAGACCGGTAGATCACCCGAGCCGATCACCCAGCGGACGACTATCTATCTGCAGGGGATGGACGGCGACTATACGGCCGACGGCAAGACCCGCCGTTCGGTCACCGTGGATGCCAAGGTCGGTGGCAGCATCGTCGAGAGCGTCACAGACGATAATCACCTAGCCGGCACCGCACTGGAGGCCGACAGCTACACCACTGCCGGCGGCAGCATCAATGCAGTCAATATCAACGGCCCCTTCGCTTTCACCACGAGCGAATCCTCGCCTCAACAGGCATGGTCAGCCTGGACGCTGGAAGACAATCCGGGCGAGACGAAGCCGACGCTCTCCACACTGCCCGACTTGACGGCCCACCGCACTAAGGGCACGCAGGCTCACGCGTATGACCGCCTATCCGACGGCACTTGGCGTCACTCCCGCACCGACACCACTTACGACGGGCAAGGACGAGTGACCGCGGTTGATACGCACGGTGACCTGAGCGTTCCATCCCAGGAGACCTGCACCATCACCACGTACGCCACACCGCCCAGCACCAACCCGGTGATGCTCAGCTACCCCGACCGGGTCACCGGCGTGAGCGGCGCCTGTGGCACCGCACTCACCGCGACCACGCTGCTCTCGGACAAGAAGATCTACTACCAGGGCACCTACACGGGCGACGGCTCCCTCACCGGACTCGGCACCTTCGGGCAGCTGTCCTCCGGCGCTCAGATCACCCACATACAGATTGCCTCCGGATTCACCGGCACCACGGAAAACTGGCAGACCAACGCCGCCATGAAGTATGACGGCGCCGGCCGGATCACCGACACAGCGAACGCCGCCGGACAGAACACCCATACCGACTTCACGCCAGCTTGGTCCAACAGCGGCAACAACAGCAACCCCACCTCCACTGCGTCCCTCAACACCAAGAGCTGGAAGATGGGCCTTGACCCCTGATGTTGGACACACGAGACACTGGATCCTGCGGATCTGAGAACGGACATCTCGTGGTCATGAAGAACTACCCGCCGCAGTTCAAGGCGGACGCGGTCGCGCTGTACGAGTCGCGGCCGGAAGCGACGATCAGGTCGGTCGCAGCCGATCTGGGGATCAACCCGGAGACACTGCGGAACTGGGTGAGGGCAGCAGGGGTGAGCCGTCCCCGAGGACGGCGGACGCAGGAGCCGGCCCAGCCGCCGGCCCCGCTGGAGGCGGAGAACGCCGCCTTGCGGAAGAAGGTCCGTGAGCTGGAGGAGGAACGCGAGATCCTGCGCAAAGCGGCGAAGTATTTCGCCGGGGAGACGCGCTGGTGAACCGCTTCCAGTGCGTCGCCGACCTCCAGCGCCGTCACGGCGTGAAGCGGCTCTGCAGCATCCTCGGCGTCAGCCGCTCGAGCTTCTACTACTGGCGGCGGACGGCAGCGGACCGGGCCGCCCGGCAGGTGACCGACGCCCGCCTCGCCGCCCGGATACGGGCGGTGCACCAGGAATCGGACGGCACCTACGGAGCCCCGAGGATCACCGCCGAGCTCCGCGAGGAGAACGGTGTCGCGGTCAACCACAAGCGCGTCGCCAGGATCATGCGGGCGTCCGGGATCGAAGGGGTCCGGTTGCGTCGCCGGCATCGCACCACCGTCCCCGACCCGGCAGTGGCCAAGGCGCCGGACCTGATCGGCCGCGACTTCACCGCGGACAGGCCGAACACGAAGTACGTCGGTGACATCACCTACCTGCCCATCGAGGGCGGGAAGTTCTGCTACCTGGCGACCGTCATCGACCTCGCCTCGCGCCGTCTGGCCGGCTGGGCGATCGCCGGCCACATGCGCGCGGACCTCGTCACCGAGGCCCTGGCCGCGGCGATCCGAACCCGCGGCAGTCTCGCCGGATCGATCATGCATACCGACCACGGAGCTCAGTACACGAGCAGGATTTTCGCCGAAGCTTGCAGGTCAGCAGGGGTTCAGCAAAGCATGAGCGCGGTCGGGTCCAGCGCGGACAACGCGCTCGCCGAGTCCTTCAACGCGACCTTCAAACGCGAGACCCTGCAAGGACGAAAGAACTGGCCGACCGAGCGCGAGGCCCGACTCGATGCCTTCCGATGGCTCCACCGCTACAACACCCGACGCCGACACTCCCACCTCGGACAACGATCACCGATCGCCTTCGAGAACGCCCTCCACCTCACACCAACTACGCTGGCACAAGCCGCATAACCCGTGTTCAGGATTCGGGGTCAAGGCCCGGTCACCTCCACTCTCGATCCACTGCGCGGACTGCCGCTGGAAACCGTCGACGCCAACAACCGCAAGACCGACATGACGTACGACGCGCTCGGCCGCCAAACCGCGGTCTGGCTGCCCGGCCGGGACAAGTCGACAGGGCAGAGCGCCGACAAAACGTTCACCTACTCCGTCAACCCCGGAGCCGTCGGCGCACCGGGCGGCACCATCACCCAACCCGGAGCACCGACCTCGGTAACGACCAAGACGCTGCGCGAGGACGAGAGCTACTCCACGTCCATCGCCATCTATGACGGGATGCTGCAGCCGCGCCAGACCCAGGCCACCGCGAGCGGCGACGTCGCGGCAGGGCGGATCATCTCCGACACCTTCTACGACTCGCACGGCTGGCCCAGCGTGTCCTACGCCGCCTACTCCGAGCCGACCAGCGACCCCTCGACCACGCTGTTTGCGGCGAACGAGAACGAGATCCCGTCGGAGACCACCACCACCTTCGACGGTCAGGGCCGCACCCTGGCGAGCAGCCTGTGGCACCAGGCGATCAAGCAGTGGTCCACCACAACCAGTTACCCGGGTGCCGACGAGGTGGACACCACCGCACCCGTCGGCGGCCGGTCCACGGCGACCTTCACCAACGCCCTGGGGCAGACCACCCGCAGCGTCGTGAAGAACACCGGTACGACTGCGATGCTTTCCGGTGGCCAGGTCATCCCCTCCGGCACCTCGCTCACCTCGGGCAGCGTCCGTCTGGCGATGCAGGCCGACGGAAACCTCGTCCTCACCGGTCTGGCGACCGGGAAGACCATCTGGTCCAGCGGAACGAGCGGAAACCCCGGCGCCTACGCCAAGTTCAGCACCGACGGCAACCTCGTCGTCTACACCACTGCCGGTGTACAAAAGTGGACCACGGGACTCACAGCAACTACCGGAGCGACCTTCCGCGTCGGCCAGGACTCCACCGTGGCCGTCGTGGCCGCCAACGGCAGCACCCTGCTCTGGAAGCAGGGAACGGCCGGAGCCGTTGCCGTGGCCGACGCGACCACCAGCTACACCTACAGCCCCGCCGGCCAGGTTTCCACGATCAAGGACAACGCCGGGAACGCCTGGTCCTACCAGTACGACCTGCTGGGGCGGAAGACCAAGCAGACCGACCCGAACACCGGTACTACTACCTTCGACAAGTACGACGTCGCGGGCAACCTCCTCCAGACCACTGACTCGCGCGGCCAGAAACTGTCGTACGCCTACGACTGGGACAACCGCAAGGTCGCCGAGTACGCGGGAGCCTGGTCCGCTTCCCCGAGCACCGACACGCAGCTCGGCTCCTGGACGTACGACACCCTGGCCAAGGGCTACGCCACCTCCTCGACCCGCTACGTCGGCGGCAGCGGGAGCACCGGCAAGGCCTACACCCAGGCCGTCACCGGGTACAACACCGCTTACCAGCCGACCAGCACGACCGCGACGGTCCCCGCCGCCGACGGATTCGCCGCAGCAGGACAGACGACCGCGCCCACCAGCGGCAACGTCACCTACACCAGCACTACCGCTTACACGCCCCACACCGGGCTCCTGTCCACCGTCCACTACGGCGCGGACGGCAACCTGCCCGCCGAGGACGTGGACTACGGCTACACCCTGCAAGGCAACCTCGACAGCTTCGGCGGCTACATCAACGCCGCCAACACCCCCGCCTACCTGGACATCGCCGTACACGACCCGTTTGGCCGGATCAAGCAGGCCAACTACGGGTCGGTCGGCAAGGAAATCGCCACCTTCGCCCAGTACGACGACACGACCGGCGCGGTCACCCAGACCAGCAGCATGCTCCAGACGCAGACCGCAGCACTGGACGTCGTCAACTACCGCTACAACCAAGCCGGCGAAGTCACGGCGATCGACGACCTGCAGAACAACACCACGCACGACACCCAGTGCTTCACCTACGACTCCTTCCAGCGCCTCACCGACGCATGGACGGACACCGCGGGAATCACCAGCCCCACCAGCGCCCCCGTCGGATCCGTCGGCGGCTGCACCACCACCCGCGTGCAGACCAACGGAACGACACCGGTCAAGACCAGCACGGTCGGCGGCCCCGCTGCGTACTGGCAGACCTACACCTACGACCAACTCGGCGACCGCACCGGCATGGTGAACCACGACACCACCGGCAACGCCCTCAACGACACCACCCAGACCATCGCCTACACCGGGACCGACGGCACCACCACGGCCACCCTCCCCGACCAGGCCGGGGCCACGACCACCACCAACCCCGCCACCGGAACCACCACACAGACCCCCACCTACACCGACCCGGCCTACAGCAACACCAACGCCGGCAACACCATCACCCGCAAGACCGTCACCTCCGGACCGCTGGCCACCGGCTTCACCCTCGCCGCAGGCGGAAAGCTCTGCATCGACGACGCCAACGCCTCCGTCACCCCCGGCGCCAAGGTCCGCGTCTACACCTGCAACGCCTCCGCCGCACAGAACTGGACCATCAGCACCGACGGCACGGTCAAGGTGCTCGGCGTATGCCTGGACACCACCGGCAACGCCACCACGGCGGGCACGCTCGTCGTGCTGGACACGTGCAGCGCGGACGCCACCCAGAAGTGGAAGGTCGCCACCGACGGCACCCTGGTCAACAACGCCAAGACCACGATGTGCCTGACAGACCCCGCCGCCGCGGCCAGCGGCACCCAACTCACCCTGGCCACCTGCGGTAGCACCGGACAGAAGTGGAGCAACGCCACCACCGGGGCCATACCCGCAGGCCAGACCCAGAGCTTCACCTACGACCCGGAAGGCCGCACGGCAACCGTCACCACCGGAACCGGCGCCACCACCAACACGAGCAAGTACCTCTACGACGCCAACGGCCAACTCCTCGAGCAGACCCTTGCCGCCGGCAGCGCGGACAAGACGCGCGTGCTCTACCTCTTTGGCGGCACCGAACAAATCACCTTGAACGTCGCGGCCAAAACCTGGACAGGCCTGCGCAACTACATCGGCCCCGACGGCACCTGCGTCACCCGTACATCTGCGGGCGGCCTCGCCTACCAGGTCGCCAACACCCAAGGCACCGCCACCACATCCGTCGACGCCTCGACCCTGACCGTCACCCGCAGGGCGTACAGCCCCTACGGTGACCCCCGCGGCGCCCAACCCACCACGTGGGTCTCCGCGGACGAAAACCGCGGCTTTCTGGGCAAACCCGCTGACACCACCACGGGCCTCAACCTCCTCGGTGCCCGCAACTACGATGCCGCCCAAGGTCGCTTTCTCACGCCCGACCCTGTCTTCGAAGCTGGCGACCCCAACCAGATGGGCGGATACACCTACGCCGCAGACAACCCTGCCAGCCACTCCGACCCGACCGGTCTCGACCCTTGCGGCGGCCTGAAGTGCGGACACCCAGGCGACGACTGCATGCACGATGACGCGATCTACTGCCCCGGCGGCGGCGACGACGGCTACGACACGAGCACCTACGAGCCCGACAGCGGCAGCACGGACGACAGCAGCGGAGGCGACAGCGGATACCTGGACTCGGGGACCGGAACCCCCAGTTCTGGGAATACTGAAGAAGGTGGTGCAGGCGGTACTACCGGTATGGCCCCGCCCCCGTCAGCAATAGTCTGGAATGTCATCCTCGGCTTGGTAAGTAATGTTCCCGCTACCGCGTCACTGTTCGGGTGGCTCTTCGACGGCGACTGTTGGAACGGTGGGGCCGGCGCCCCGGGATGTGACTATGGGGGCGACTTCGATAATTGGGCTGCTCATCACGGGGGGAACCCGGACAGTGACGCCTATCAAGTCCCCAGCTTCCTGATACAAATGTTCACTTCGCGCGACCCCGGGGAGGTGAGGCCGAATTCGAAGCCCGGAGGGGCCCCCTGTAGTTTTACCCCTTCGACGCAAGTGTTGATGGCAGATGGTAAAACGAAAGCCATCGGCAGCATCGAACTTGGTGACAAGGTAGAGGCAGCCGACCCGAAAACTGGCAAGCATAAGGGTGAACGGACTGTAACTGCCACGTGGGTTCACCGTGACGAGGACCTTGTCGACCTGACGATTGAGGATGGCGGGGGGGCCGACTCCACTCTCCATACCACCTCGCTCCACCCGTTCTGGGACGATTCGAAACATGCCTGGGTGCCAGCAGGACGGCTCACCCCAGGGCATGAACTGAACACGGCGAACGGCCACCACGTAGTCGTGATCAAGGTCCAGGTTCGTGTCGACACAGCCGAAATGCGCAACCTCACGGTGTCTGAACTGCACACGTACTATGTTTTGTCGGGTACGACTCCAGTGCTAGTGCACAACAGCTGTGGTCCCGTAAAGAACAGCAAAGGGGATGAACTCCCGTTCGAGAGGATGGCGGCCGACTTTGAAGGAGTCACCAAGATTTCGGCCGGAACGTCTGAATTCACGAAAGCTGCAGCGGGAAATGGTAGTTATCTGTGGATTGTGAGTGAGGGCGGTGAGCTCAATATGGTTCGGAGTTCTCCAGGTATTCACCACACTATCGCCTCCGACGGGGAATCCGTGATGGCTGCCGGTCAGGTAACGTTTAATGGCGGCCGAGTTACCTCTTTCGATAATCTGACGGGTCACTATACGCCTAAACCGGAGTGCGCTTGCGTTTTCATCCAAAGGGGGGTGGATGCATTTGCTACACAAGGCGTCAGGATTCCACGTAACGTAATTAGGGACTACGGCGGGATGGCTCCGTAATGACTGCCAACGATGACCTTTTTAGTATTCAGTCGCTATGTGATCGGGATATTTCCGTATGGCTTGACGCGCATGAAGCTGCTTCCGCATCACCTCAGTGGTGGTGGGGCGTTCTAGAGGCAATCGAATCGAACGCAAGCATTTTTCGGAGCATCTCGGCAGATCAGAGGATTGATCTGCTCAACGTCGGTGCTCGGCTGTTGGTATTAGGGGGCGCGCGAGAAGATCTGTCCCCTTCCCTGATCGCTTACTGGCAGCTACGACTCAGTGTTGCCGCCATGCGTTCCGATCCGGGGCTCTCTGGACTGATTGAGACGCTAACGCCAGAAGGTGCGGCCCGGTGGGCCGTACGCCACATGCCGGCTTCACGTGAAGAAATAATTAGCTACGCCCGAGAGCGAAAATCCCGCTACCGGGATGCCGATGTCGATTTCTATGCACCTGTCGGTGCTGCCGATCCAAGATGGGGGCAGCGCGATCCTGCGATCGACTTGCTGCAAGATGCCGAAAGGGTCCTCATTGCATTGGAGTGGATTGATTCATCTCGCCTTGAATTGACTCTCCGTACTGAGGTGGAATCCTGGCTTGAAATCCGATCAGAGCTCAGTATGTAGCGCAATCATAATTTCGAGTTGATCCGGCGCCTCGGGTTCAGGGTCAGCGATGGTGCGTGAGTGAGCGTTTTCAGAGTGGCCACCGATCGGGTGACGGCGGTGAGGCCGCAACGCACGAGGCACCCGTGCCGTTGAGGGAGAGGTTCGAAGTCTCAACTCATCAACACAGGAGCCTCGTTGGTTCCCTATCCTGCCGCACTCGACCTGCCTCACGCGCTGGTCGAGTGGGTCACGATGCTCATCGTCACCCGCGAGGGTGAACGCCGCTGCAAGCTCCCGCCGCACAGGCGGGCGCTCGTCGCTCTGGTGTACCTGCGCAAGCACGACATCCTGTGGGGAACGCGCGGGCTTGGTCGCTGGAGGTGAAGAAGGTTGTGCGGTTGCTGTAGGTTTCGGCGCTAGTAGAGGGTCGGGACCCGGGGCCGCTCTGTATAGGGAGTCGGCTAAGGGCTGTCCCGCAATTCCTGGCGGGTGCGCGACGACAGCTACGGCACCTCGCCGCGTTGTCGGAACGTCCACATACATCCAGTATGCGGACGCCCCTCCGCCTTGCGATGCACCGCATCTGACGCCGCGCACTGATCCACCACGAATTGCGGGACAGCCCTTAGCGCATCGGGAGCGAACCGAGACCGAACGAGTTCAGCCACCCGCCGCGAGCCCATCGGGCACCCACAAGAAGTCGCCTGTACCAGACACCCAGGAGGTTCATCTGCCCCTGGAGACCATCGACAAGCTGGCCGTCGCAGCGCGACAGATCCTCACCGATCAAGCCCGATCAGGAGGCAGACTTCTCACCTGGGGCGAGCTGCGTCACCGCATGGGCGCAGCTCTGCCCCCTCTCGTCGCCGACGACCAGGGTGAACTCCTGGTCAGCGTGGACCGAGAGACGCCTGCAAACGAATCCCTGCTCTCGACACTGATCGCCAGCGGTGACACATCCCTGCACTGGCTCTACCGGCACGTCCGCTTCAGCCTGGGACGCGACCTAATCCCGGACGAAGAGCTTGAGTCCCACTGGGCAGCCGAGGTGCTGCGCTTGCGGCAGGTGTGGCGCTACCGCTGACGCAGCAGAGGAGCGGCTTAGCCCGTCAAGTATCCGCTGCGCCCCGGCGGGGCCCGCGCCAGTCGACCCAGGAGCTGTCCCGGTTCCTGCTTCGGATATGTACATGCCCGCCCCTTCCAGAGCAGCGCAGATTGAGCGCGCTGCTCTCCCCACCTCACTGCCAGACACCGTTCACATTCATCCGCCTCGCCAAGGAACCGACCTAATTACCCGCAGAGAGCTTCCGCCGAACAGGCTCAGGTGTCCGACGAGGCGAGCAGAATCAGCTTTCGTTCATCTCGCCGCTCCGAGCCGCCCCGACAGGGAAGAACCCGAAGTGATGGTCATCGGGGTCGCGGCTGAACATATACACCTGTGCTTCCCGGGCGATGTCGGCGGGCGGGCCGGTGTTCTCCACGACGATCGCCTGGCCGGTGAACCGGTGGAACAGGTCGCGGTAGAAGTAGTCGCTGACGCTGTCGGGCAAGTTCTCGTCGTCGGTGCGCCGCGCAGCGACAGGCTGCCGGTAGGTGACCAGAGGAGAGTCGAGGATGACGAACCCGGGATGAATGCGTTCCTCGCCAAGGCAGTAGTCGGCCAGACCGACGGCGAATGCGGCGTGAAGAACCGCCCGCATGCCCTTGCCGTGGCCGGCGCGGCCACGGTCGCCCACGAACAGTTCCGCGGTGTACTGGTCGTAGGACACGCTGCGCATTTGGACGTGCCAGGCCTGAAGGGCCCGCTCGATGGCGCGGTCGAACGCCGCGACGATGCCGGCGGGGATGCTGCCTGTAGGGCGCCCGCCGGGCACAGCACCGTCCGCGACCAGCTGGTCGCGGACTTCCTGAAGCTCTAGGATCCGCTGGTGGAGTCCGAGTTCCTTCTCGACCCGGGAACGCGCGGCCATCGCTTCCGACGCCAGGTGCTCGACCGGGAGCAGCTCTTCGGTGATGCGGGAGATCTCGAGATCCGCTTGTTCGGCCTGGGCCGCGCTGTGCGCGCGCTGCCCGGCGACGTCCTCGCGCTGGATCTGGAGATCGTTGATGGTCAGGCGCAGGTCGGACAGCAGGTGACGGGTCTTGTCGTTCTCGGCTGCGACCGCGGCGTGCAGGGCGGTCGTCTCCCGATCGTGCTCTGCCGTCTGGTGCTCTGGATCGGCACCGCAGAAGACACACGCCCCGGTGCGGAAGTACCCCAGGAGGTTGCCTGCCTCACTGACCATGGCCAGGCGAGCAAGGTCGGACTCGTACTGGGCTGCGCAGAAGCCCGAACCGTCCGAGAAGGTCGTTGATCTCCGCCAGACGCTGGTCGTACTGGCCGAGCGTGATGGCAACGTCCGCCCGGCGCCCGGCGGCGGCCGTGTGCCGCAGGGTGATCTCACGAAGGGAATTCGCGACGGTGTCCTGGTGGGCGAGCAGCCGGTGCAGCTGCGCAGCCAGCTCGCCCTCGTTCCCGCCGTGCGGATCGAGCTGGCGCTGCAGGTCCAGGATCAGTTCGTCCAACAGCCCGATCTTGCCCTTCTGTAGCCGCCGCTGTGCCGCGTTCGGCCTGGCGTCGGTCACCGGCTCTCCCTGGCCGGTCAGCAGCAACTTGAGAACCGACTTGAGGGCGGTCTGCCCGCTGGTGCCCGTGTGGCTTTATTCACGAGTAGTGGTTCTGGCTCAACTTCTGTGGACCTGTTGCGGAGCGTTACCGGTGACGGCCCCGGTGGCGTGCACCGGTGAGCGATCGTGCAGGCTGGACGCATGGCCAGTCGCGTTGAGAAGTACCTCGCCCATCTTGATCGACTTTCCGGAACAAGGGAGCCCGGCTTCTTCCCTGTCGAGTCGACCAAGCAGGGGCTGCGGGGCGTTACGGAGATCGTTTACGACAACCTGCCGGACGGGCTTCTCACGGCGCTCACCTACGGCTTGTCGCTGGCGGAGCATCCCGATTGGCAGCACGGCTCGCCGGAACTCTGCCTCAGCGTGAACTCGACCAACGTGATCTGGGCCCACGCCGTGGGCTTCCTCGCCGAGCAGCTCCGTGGAACCTGCCCATTCAGTTACGGCAGCACGATCAACTTCGGTGAGCGCATCGTGCCCGAGTCAGAGATGACGGCATTCTGCGTGTTCGCGCCGCTGGTTCTCGACAGAGAGGACTACCTGGGCATCGACGTCGGCATTCCGGGACACGAGGGCCACGACGTGATCAACATCCAAGGGATGTACCCCATCCACGAGGTCGAGCGGCAGTTCATCAACGAGTACGGGCTTGAAGCCTTCTGGAAGAGCGACTGGGAGCCGACCAACGTGCTCCGGCGCCCCGCGATCTAATCTGGGGAGGCCAGCTGGTGGACAGCATCAGGCGAGCAGGACTCGCTTGCGTAGGAGCGAGAAGCTGGCTCGGCCGAACATCTGGCGCTTGAGCATCTTGATCCGGTTGACATGCCCTTCGACCGCGCCCGAACTCCAGGGCAGAGTGAGTCCGGCGGTGACGGCGTCGAGATCGCGGTCGATGCCAGCGGCGAGGGTGTGGAGGCTGGGCAGGTCGTCCTGCCGGACGGCGTCGAGCCAGGCTGGCAGGTGTTCACCTTGGCGCTGCGTGAGCATGATCGCGAAGGAGCGGACATGCCGGGTGAGGGCGTCGAGCTCGGGACAGTGCGTGCGGAGAGTCTTGAGCTGGATCTGTTCGGGCTCGGTGAGGGTCTCCGGTCGGCTGAGGATCCACCCGGAGACGGTCCGCGGTGAGGGCGGCCGGGCGACTACCGGTCGTGGGGAGGTGCGCTTCTTGTGCAGGTAGGCGCGGACGCGCTGGTAGCTGCCCTTGTAGCCGAGCGGCACGATCTCTTCCCACAGCTTCCAGGCGTTGGTGCAGCCCTCGTTCCACCGGTCGTCCAGGTAGGGCTTGTGATCATCGAGGACCGAGGGCCGGTTCTGCCACTGGCCGGTGAACAGCTCCTCCGGAGCCTTGGCCTCGGCGAGCTGCTTGACGGTCCGCCAGGTCATGCCGAGCTGCCGCTGGACCGAGCGACGGCTGTGCCCGGCTTCCAGCAGTGCGTGGACGTCGGCGTGCCGGGCCCTGGTGCGGTCGGCGAAACGATGGCCGGTCGGCCATGGCGAGCCAGAGGGATCTTTCTCCGGCGCAGGCTCCGGATCGGGATCGGGGGCGGCCGTGCCAAGGGCGCGGGGGCAGCGGCGGTGCTGAGCGACGGCCCGTTCGGCAGCCTCGCTCACGTTGTGCCAGAGGTGCCAGCGGTCCGCGACCTGGACCGCCTGTGGAGCGCCGACGGTGGCACCTTCGGCGAAGAACGGCGCCCGATCACGGCAGATCACCTCAACGCTCGGCCGCGTGGCGAGCCAGGCCGCCAGGCTGGACGCCTCCCGGTCGGGCAGCAGGTCGATGGGGCGGCGGGTCTCGATGTCGATGAGGACTGTGCCGTAGTGGCGGCCCTTCCGGGTCGCGTACTCGTCAACGCCGATAACCCGTGGTGCGGCCACCTCGGGCTCGGGAAGCGCGTCCACCAGACGAAGCACCGTGCTGCGGCTGACGGAAACGCCGAGAACGCCGGCGATACGGGCCCCGGCCCGGCCCGCGAGCGCCAAGCCGACCGACGCCAGGGTCGAGCGCAACCGTTCGGTCCGCTGACTGTGCCGGCGCGTCAGGCCCGGTATCTGCTCGACGAAGGTACGGCGTGCGCAGTCCGAGTTTCCACAGGTGAACCGTCGGACCTTCAATTGAAGGACAACCCGTCGGCCTCCGCTGGGAACATCAGCAGGAAACCGCAGGTAGGAACCGTGAAACCGGTTCGACCAGGTGCCACAGATTGGGCACACGGCGCCTTCGGCGGTGCATTGCGCGTCAACGCGCACGATCGCGATGTTCACGTCTACCGACAGCACCGCGACGCCCGCGATCGACGGGAACAACAACTCCTTCAGCCGGAGCAGGACCTCTTCCACGGCCCTGAACATTCAGCCCGACTGCGTTACCCAGGGATCATTTTCAGGCAACTTCACCCCCAGCTCGAAGAGGCCCAGCAGTCACGGAGAGTGGCCGCGTCACAGAAGTTGAGCCAGAACCCCTAGAAGTGAACGAAGCCAGCCCCGATCATCGGCCAGTTCGGGGCCGCCTCCGCCGTAATAGTTCACTGCCCACTCCCGCTCGTCCCAGCACTATGGCTCTGCCGAGGACAACGCCCCCACCAGGGACAAGACACGGAACATCACACAGGAGGCCCTGGGACCAGCGGCCCAGGGCCTCGTACGCGCCGGCTCACCAGCAGGGAGCCGGGGGCCACCCATTCCACGCCCAGGCCCGAAGTGCGCCGAGCTGCTCCGCGGTGAACTTGTCGCGCCGGCTTCGAGTGTTGCTCAGGAAGACGCCCAGCCGTACGGGCACCGGCTCCCTCTCGCCGTCGACGACGTGCTCCTGGTGCGCGCGGTACGGGCCAGCCCGCACCTTCCCGCTCGACCCACTGCGCGAGGGCTGCGAGACCGCGCTCGAACGCCCGCTGCGCCTTGCCCTTGCGCGGCTTCGTCGCGGGCGCGTCCGGGCCGGTGCGGTCTCCGGGGAGTAGTCAGGGCCGCCCCGCTCCGGGAACAGGCGCTGACCTGCGATTGACCACACATCAGTCGCCCCGGGCCTTCCAGGGCCGGGGCGGTCCTGTTCGCCCGTCAGGTCGCTGTTCGGTGATCGTGTGTCATTCGTTGGCGATCACTCTGGTGCCTGGTGAGCAGAATCGCTACAATCGCCGTCATCTGACGGGCATGCCCGCAGGAAGGCCACCAACCCGATCCGGGTGGTGGCCTTTTGTGTAGCTGGGGTAAGCCGAATTCGCGGCGAAGTCCCGATCCGGAGCCGCAGCAGGCGCTCCGGCCCCCGCACGCCGACCACAGCGCAACTCGTCCGCCCCGGGCCTCTCCAAGGCCCGGGGCGGTGCTGTTTGCCCATCAGGCCGCCGTACGGCGATCCAGGGCCGGCCGCCGAGGGGGTGACCTCGTCACCGACTCCCTTCAAGGCAGGTGAGAGCGGGGTTGCGGGGCTAACCCCGCCGCCCCGCAAAGTGCTGCCTGCCGCCCGACGAAGCGACTCCGCGACGCAAGCAACCGGCCCGTGCTCCACTCCCCGCCCGCCCCACTCCCGGGGCGGCAGGCCGTGCCCGCCACCTGGCACTCGACACCGTCACCGACGTACATCCCACCACCGAGAGGAACCAGCCATGTCCACCGTCCCCCACCTCCCGCAGCAGCCCGCCGACCCCGCCGCTCCCGCCCCGGACCCGAGCGCTACCCCGGCCGCTCCCGCCCCGACCCCGGCGCCCGCTCCGGCCGCCGCCGTCGTGTTTCCGCCGTGGGCCAAGGCCGCCTTGGCCGGCCTCGCCATCGTGTCCGGCGTGCTGGCGAGCGCGTTCGCCGGGATCCTCGTCCTGGTCCGCCCCGGTGCCGCCGGTCCCATCAACACGGCGGTGGGCGTGGGCGGCTTCCTGCTCACTGCGGCTGCCCTGGTCATCGCCTGCCGCAAGCGGCCGTGACCCGGTTGGATCGGGTCGCGACCAGGGCGCCGCCGATGCACTACGCCGTGCGGTGAGCCAGGGCCGGAGCGGCCGGCGGGCAGCGGTGAGGGTCCGAGGCCGATCCAGGCCTGCTCCGCAGGCCCGCCGACGCAGGACACGCCGGCCCGGCAGTCCTGGGCACCCGGCCACCGCCCCGGCTTCGAGGCTGTTCGCGAAGTCCTCGCCGCGCGGCCGGTGCCGTGCCGCCGAGTTCGGTGACCTCGCACCGCGCCGCGGCGATCCCGGTCGTGAGCGTGGCGACCAGGCCGTCGGCCCCCGGCCGCGGGCACACCCCCGCGCGGCGAGGAGGCGGGCACCCGCCGGCCGCGCCTGCTCCCCGGTGGTCTCCAGGTACGGCCCGGCTCGGTGCACGGGGTCGCCATTCAGCCTGTCGGCCGCGGGGGCTCGCGCGGGCTCACTGCGGCTGACCGCCGTACGGTGCGGGGGCGAAGGGCGCGACGGACACCGTGCCGTCGTCGCTGACCGCGACCCGCTCGGCGAGCTGCTCCAGGACCTGCCCGGGAGTCAGCCCGGCCCGCTCGGCGATCTGGCGGATCAGCTGGCCCGGTACGGGCGCCAGCCACACCTCGGCCCGGACCTCATCGGCCTGCTCCCGCCGCTGCGCCATGAACGCGGCGTGCTCGGCGAGCCGGCGCTCGCGGCGCTCGACGCGCTCCCGCGCCCACGCAACATCGCTGGCATCCACGACGCCCTCCTCGGCCGCGCCGAGGAACTCAAGCGCCGCAACGAACTCCCCGACCACGACCTTGCCGACGCCCTCAGGCTGATCGTCGCGATCGACAGCATCAACGGCACCCTGCGTCAGCTCACCCGCTACTGGGAGACGGTTCCGGCAGCAGGACGACCCGAAGACGTCCCCGGCCGTCACCTGGCGGTGCCTGGCTCCGATAGCCAGCCCCGCCCCGAAGAGCAGCTCGCACCCGGGTCGTGCCCACGTTGTCCAGGAGGGCACCGCCCACCCGACGCAGGTTCTGCTGATGACCGACAGCCGAAGCGGCTGAGTGGCTCGCTGCCGCGGCGGCCGCGAGGAGCTGACCTGGAGCCGGGCTTACCACGGGCCCGGGGGATCAGCCGTGACATCTCCGGGCCCGGTACGGGTTCGCGCTGTCCAACGACGGGGCGGGCCCCGCGTCACGCGCTTTTCGACCGCCGGCAATGCTGCCGGACCGGAGCAGGGGCAACGTTGCCGCGCACGTGATGTACACCAGAACCATGAAGACCCAAGAAGTGTTCTGCGCGCGATGTGGCAGCGCAGAGATCCGAGTTACCAGCGTGGCAGGCACCTGCTTGGACCGCCGACTAGCCAGGCGCGGTAGCGGGTTCCCTATGTGCACACCGTGCGGTAGGGGGCGTCCGGAACGTATGTCCGCCATACGTCGGGAGTGATGTCACGGCCAGCGCGGTTGCAGATTTGCTTGGCAGCTGTCTCGGCAGCGGGGTTGAAGGCTCGGCGGCGGTTACTGTTTCCGATCATGCGCAGCACTCCGCGGTTGTCGAAGCGCATGGACGTGAGTGTGCCACCGCCCAGGTGCAAAGCGTCTCCCAGCGCGATGCGGGAGGAGACATCCCAGAATTGTGTGGCTTGGTAGCCCACGCGGGCGGCAAGGGTCTTGCCGTCAGGTGAGAATGTGGGCATATCGAGCTGTGCTCCGTAGTAAATGGCCCCCTGGGTGGTGCTGCTCGGCATCCTGCCGATCAGGCGCCAGGTACCGGTGTCTCGGAGTTCCACCCACCCTTCGGCAGTGGTGGTAACCAGCGAGTGACCGTCGGCCGAAAAAGCGGTGCCGGTGAGAGGGATCGAACCGAGGGCGCCGGTTTTGACCTTGCCCGTAGCCAGGTCCAGTACCTGTCCTCTCGTGGTGACAAGAGTGCGCCCGTCCGGGCTGAACACCATTTGGCCCTGGGCGTCGGCGAAACGTTGCGGGGCCCCCCTAGAAACGTTCCAGACCTGGACCGCCATCCCGTCCACGGTCTTGCCTGTCCATACCGCGACGTGTTTTCCGTCGGCAGACAGGGAGACCGAGTTGATCACGCTGTCCTGCTGGGCTATCGACTTCCGCAGGACTTCATGGCCCTTCCGGACGTCGTACACGACGAGGTCTGTGCCCCCGTCCAGCTGGTCCGTGTGGGAGTCTTCGAAGGCCAGCAGCCCGCCGTCGTTGCTGAGTGCCTGGATTTCGCCCGGGGCCAGATTGGGACCGGTCGGTGTGCGCTGACGGAGCGGGACTTTGTGGCCGACGAGCTCACCGCTTCTCATGCTGTACACCTGCTGGGGGGTGTACGGCCCACCGACGTTGACGACGCCGTACTCCCCGTTGGATGACATGGCGGTCTCAGGCTGCCCCATAGGCAGGGTGAGAGGGTCCGGTGCTATCGCTCGGGAGAGGTCAAGGGTCTGTACCTGGCTTCCGTTGCGGGTAACGACGACCAGTTCCTTCCGCTCCGAGTTCAGGGCATAGGTCACTATCCCGGGATCGGCCACGCCGTGGAGGTCTTGCCTGTCATATGCGTAGATCGGCTCGGGAGTCAGTCCCTCACGCCAGACCAGAAGACCGCTGCTCGCCGAGTAGCCGAGGACGTGGCGGCCGTCGGTGCTGAAGGAAAGGTTTTGCATCTCCGGTTCCACCCCTTCCGGTGGGTCCTCCAGCTGCATCTCTGTCACCAGGGCTCCCGTCTGCGTGTCCCAGACCCACAGTGCGGCTGCGTCTCCGGCCATCAGCCGACTGCCGTCCGGACTGAATCTCATACGGGACCCTCCACCGCCGAAGCAGTTTGCCAGCGAGTTGTCGGGCAGTTCGTCCAGATCCACCCGAGTCCACTTCCCGTCGGACGACAGTCGCTGCAAGGACACGCTTGGATATGGGTCGCATCTGGCCAGCAGGGAACCGTCGGGGGAAAGCGCGGCTTGGAAACTCAACGTCTCCGTTATGGTGGCCTGGCCTGTCACCGCATCCCATATCTCGTAGCCGCCGCCTTCGTCATCAAGGCTGACAACGATCTGCCCCTGGTCGTTGATGGACGTCGCGCCGTCACCATGCTTCATCTGGGGGCCGGCTAGGGTTCCGCTGACGAGGTCAAGCCCCTGGTGTCGTCCATCAGCCCAGCTGATCAGGGCGTAGCGTGAGCCACCGCTGATGTCCACAATCTCGGCCTCCTGCATCCCCTCGAACCGGTCGAGGCTCAGCAACTGCTTCTTCTTCGTCAAATCCCAGATCTGGCTTTTGCCTCGCACATTGAGAACGAGCAGCCGCCCGTCCGCACTGAGAATTTGATTGGCCACCTCCAAATCTCGGATACCGTGCGGAACCTGGAAGGCGTCCGCTTCCCTTTGGGTAGCTGCTGCGAGCAGCGAGGCCCGTGCTTCCTCGGTCGGGGAGATCCGCCACGCCGCGAGACTCAACAGCATGGCGTTCACGGGATCGGACGCCCGCAGGCTCTCCGCTGCCTGGGCGGTGGACCGGGCGATGGTCCGCTCCTGTTGCTGACGCGCCTCCCGTCTCTGTTGCACCGCGAACAACCCGGCCACCAATGCCGCAACCACGAAGACCGACAAAGTCGAAAGCAACTGCCGACGGCGTTTTACAGAGCGTGTGGCCGCCACCCGTGACGCAGTGAGGAAACGCGTCTCAATAGGGCTGGGTCGCAAATGAGCGGCGGCTGTAGCCGACCAGTCGAGCGTGGTCCGCAGCACTGAACCGTGCTGGAGGTCGTCGCCGCGTCGGCCGCCCCGGTCCCACACCAGAGCTGCCTCCCCCAGCCGGTTACGCAGGGCCAGGCCGTCCCGGTCCTGTTGCACCCAGCCGCGCAGACGGGGCCAGGCCGGCAGAAGCGCCATACTGATCGGGCGGACGGAGCCGTCCACGCCCACCACCAGGATTCCTGCGTCGGCCAAGGCAGCAATGACCACCTGTACAACCGCAGCCTCCTCATCGGAGCCTGCACCGGACAACTCCTCCGGAGCGGCTGTGCGAACCGAGTCTTGCGAGCCGTCCGGTGCACTGCCCGGAACTACCAGCCGCAACAGCAAGGACTGCACAGCAAGGTGATAAGCATCCGACAAGGCGGCGTACGCCTGCTCGGCACGCGCGCCCAGGCCGAGATCAAGGTGCGTCCCGGCAGCAGCGCTGGCACCGGAAAACTCAGCGGCTTCGGCACCTGCCTGCAGCAGAGCCAAGCGCGGGTCCGCGGAAGGCGGCATCGCCCCGATCAGCCCCTGCAACACCTCACTCGCAGACGGCCGCCGCTCAGGCTCCTTGGCCAGTGCCGCGGCCACTAGCGGCCTAAGCCGGGCCGGGACGGCAGACAGAGCCGGTTCGACCGTAGCCGTGCGATACGCAACTTCAGCCAAGTTGCCACCGCGGAAGGGCTCTTCCCCACCCGCGCAGTAGAGAATCAGCGCGCCCCACGCAAATATGTCTGAGGCCGCAGTGGCACGACGCCCGGCGAGGACCTCGGGAGGCATATACCCATACGTACCCATAAGGGCGCCCGTGGCCGTCA
Source organism: Streptomyces sp. NBC_00247 (assembly GCF_036188265.1). Classification (NCBI taxonomy): domain Bacteria; kingdom Bacillati; phylum Actinomycetota; class Actinomycetes; order Kitasatosporales; family Streptomycetaceae; genus Streptomyces; species Streptomyces sp. NBC_00247. The sequence continues at coordinate 7,257,657 of NZ_CP108093.1, forward strand.
GTGACATTTCTGACGTTCGAGCGATCCCGAAGTCGATAATCCGAGGCCCGTCCGGACCAAGGAGCACATTCCCCGGCTTGAGATCGCGATGGACCACACCTGCCTGGTGGATGGCGGTCAACGCGGTGGCGATCCCCACCGCCAGGCGCGTCGTCTCATCGGCCGACAGCGGCCCCTCATCTCGCAGCCGGGCACCGAGCGTAGGGCCGGGTATGTACTCGCTGACGATGTAAGGACGTTCACCCTGCGTCTCGGAGTCGAGGATCTGCGCTGTGCAGAAAGAAGCCACCCGCCGCGCCGACTCAAGCTCCTTCTCGAAACGCTCCCGCACAAAAGAAGAAGCGTCGTAGTGCAGCACTTTCAGTGCGACCCGGGCGCCCGACCCGTCATACGCCTCATACACGACTCCTTGGCCACCCGCTCCCAGCCGCGCGGCCAACCAGTAATCACCCAAGCGCTCAGGGTCCCCCGCCTGCAGCGTCAACGTCCGCTCCCTATCGCCTTATTGTTCGAAGGTGCTGCTGCTCATCCGCCCCGGCTCCGGCGGGGCATCACTACGCGGAGATGCCCGCGTAGCGAACATGGGTCCACTTGCCCCCGTGTATCAGTGGGGTAGTGCGCGCTACTCCATAAGCTTCACGACCAACCCGTCTCCTAAGCCTTCAGACCGTCGACCTTCCGCTGACTGCCCATGGGGCAGATATGGGAACACATTGGGACGACGGAGCGGCAGAGCTGGTTCCAGACAGTCCGCAATGCCAGCACCCACCCGGGCGGGGTCCTGCTCGTGAGCGAGACCGAGGCTTCCGCGTGGACGCTGTCACGCAGACCGAAAAGGGCTGATGCGGGACCCGGCACTGTCCGTCCGGCCGCCGGCATCCACGACGCCCTGGTCCACCTCACCGACGAACTCAAGCGCCGAGACCAGCTCCCCGACGACGATCTCACCGAAGTGGGAGAGCTGATCCGAGCGGCGATCAGGGGGAGGCTGTAGGGGTCTCCTCCGCAGCAGGAGCGGCGTCCTGGAGCCGGTCGAGCCGTCCGTAGAGTGCGCGCAGCACCTCGGCCTTCGTCTTCACCCCGGTCAGATTGCGGGAGCGCTGGGAGAGGGGGTCGTTAGTTTCGCCCAGGACGATCTCGGTGAACAGGCGCCGGCCGTCGTGGGCCGGCAGACGGCTCGCGTATTCGTGTACGTCGGCGGCGACGGCGCGGGCTGCGCCGGTCAGCAGCAGCCCGATCTGCTCGTAGTCGTCCGGGAGGAACGCCGTCGGATCGGTCCACGACAGAACTGCCCGCAGCAGGTGCTCGTGCGTGGTCCGGTCGAGCGGGAGGTGGGCGCCCAGGTGGCCTTCGGGGTCGTAAAGCACGGTGTGCCCGTTCATGACGCGGCCTTCGCGCAGGAGGGGGAGGTGAGTTGCCGTAACCGGTCGGCGAACGGGGCGGCCGAGACGGGCGCCGACAGGGTGTGGGCGTCGGGGTGGCTGATCCAGTCGGCGGCGGCCGTGCCGTCCTGCGGCGTGACCGGGGCCAGGAGCTGGTGTCCCACGGACAGCACCCGGCCCCCGGGGATGCCCGCGAAGACGTCGCCGGTGCCTGCCTGCACCAAGGCGAACAGCTGGTCGCGGAGGTGGTCGACCAGGACCCGGTAGCCGTTGCGGGTGCCCGCGCCCATCGCGGTGAGCGCGTCGAGTCCGGCGGCCATCGGTTCGACGGCCACCGCGTCCCACGCCCGTCCGCACTCCACCCACCGCGTACGGGCTCGGTGCCCCCGCCACCGGGTCCGTTGGGCACCGGTGACTACGGCGAGCTCGCGCCAGGCCGGCGCCGCAGGCTCTCCGGAGCCAGCCGGTCTCCCCATGTACGCAGGTGCCATCGCCATCTCCCTGATCAGACGTCACGTAACCGACTACCCAAGCAGCAACGCCCGTACGGACGCGATGCCGCACCGATGAAAGAACGATGCAAGTCCCGGTAAACCGGGCCGAATCCCGGGCAGAGCAGCACCGGGAAGGGATACGGTCACGGCACCCGACCCGGAGCCGGCATGAACGACCACCCCAGCAAGCCTGTCCGCAACACGCGGCTGCGCAGGGTGCGCGAACTCGAGTTCCAGATGAGCCGGTCCGAGTTCGCGAAGAAGGTCAACGAGACCGGCAGGGCGGACGTGGCCTGTGGCCCGCGCCTGGTCGCCGACTGGGAGGACGGCAACGTGCTGTGCCCCCGCGCCGTTTACCAGCGGATCCTCACGCAGATGACCCACGGCCGAAGCATGACCGACCTCGGCTTCACCCTCCCCGCTCCACCCGCCCGCGCCGCCCGGTCCGTTCAGCCCCTCACCGGTGCGCACGAGCGCCGGGAAGAACCGGCCTTGGCGGACCGGCGGTCCTTCCTCCTTGACGGCGCGGCCGCCCTCCTGGCCCTCCCGCTCACCGCCGGATCGGCACCGGGGAAGATCGGCGCCCGCGAAGTACGTGCCGTCACCGCAGCCGTCACCACCCTGTACGACCCCGACCACGGCTCCGCACCCTTGCGCCAGGCCGCGTCCGAAGCCCTGCACACCGCCTACCAGTGGCTCCAGTCCGGCACCTACACCCACCGCACCGAGACGAAACTGCGCACCGCGACCGGTTCCGCCTGCGCGAGGCCGGCGGGTGGGCCCTGATGGGCGACGCCGCCGCCACGGACAAGGCGATCGTCCGCGCCCACACGCTCTACGCCCAGGGCCCCGCGACGACGCCGACCCGGCCTGGCTGGACTTCTACGCACCCGGTGAGCTCGAAAGCCTCGCCCGCGCCGACCTCGGTCAGCACGAACGCGCGGCCTCCGGCGCTGAACAGGCCGTTCTCCTGCACGGTGACACCTTCGCCAGAAGCAGGGCCCTGTACACGGCGGACATCGCCATCCAACATGCGGTGAGGGGCCGTCCCGAGCCGGAGGCAGCCGCCGAAGCCGCGGGCCGGCTCCTCGCGTTCCTCCCCGAAGTGCGCTCCGACCGCCTGCTGCAGTCCCTGCACAATGTCGCCGGCGCACTCCAGCGCCACGGCCGCGTCCCCGCGGTCGCGTCCTGGATCGAGGAATACCGCGCCACCACTACCGGAGGAGGACGGGCGTGACCAGCACCCGCACAGACGTCGTGATCCGCACCTACGGCCCCGGCCAGGTCCCGCCCCTGCTCGACACGATCGCCGACATCTGGGCCGACGCCCACCCCGAACTGGTCGACACCCCCGGGGCCTCCACCGACGGCCTGTCCGCCGCCGCACTGCGCCACCAGGTCACCAGCCACCTCCGTCACCAAGGCTTCACCCTGGTCGCGGCCTACGCGAGCGGCTCCATGGTCGGCTTCGGCTACGCCTTCCCGTGTACCCCGGAGTACTGGTACGGCCCCGAGCTGCTCCCCGAGATCCCCGAACACGTCCGTGCGGGCCGCCTCATGGGCCTGTGCGAACTCGCCGTCACCCCCGCCCGCCAGTCCCACGGCATCGGCACCCGCCTCCACACCAAACTCCTCAAGGCCATCAATCCCGACTACGCCTCGCTGCTGGTGCGCCCGGACAACACCGCCGGCCGGACCCTGTACGACCGCCTCGGGTATACGTACGCGGGCCCCTACCGCAACGAGCCCGGCGGCCCGGTCTACGACCTCCTGATCTTGGAGGTCGACGCCGAAGCGCGGTAAGCGTGGCGAACAGCTCCTCCAGGGCGACCCGGGTGCCGTTCATACGGCCAGGAGGTGGTGTCCGTACCTGAGAGCCGAGCACGAAGTGCACCGGCCACTTCGCCTGGTCCGCTGGGCTGGAAGCAGCCGAGCGCGGGCTCTGCGTAGGCGTGCCGAAACCCGTCGGGGCGGGAGCATCGTTTCTGCCGGGCGGGCCCCTACACGTGAGGGTGAGCAGGGGCCCGTCTCAGGTTCGTCAGCATCTGTGGCCCTGGTGCTGGCGTCGAGCAGAACCCGGACGAAGCCTTCCATGGCCACCACGGAAGCAGTCGCTCAAGGCCGTGAGCACGGGCCGCCGGTGGTCGCGGACTGGGTCAGGCGGTGCGGGCGTCTTCGAGTGTGGGGTAGAGGTGGAGGAAGGTGTCGGCGCCGACCACCTGGAACAGCCGCTGCACGGTGGGGGAGAGGTTCGCGATCCGTAGGTCGGCGCGCTCGTGGGTGGCAAGGACCAGCCGGAGGAACGAGGAGTCGGCGAACGTGATGCCGCCGGCGTCCAGGACGACGACGCCGTGCTGGGCGACGGCGGCATCGATCTGATCCGTCAGCGGCCCGAGGGAGTCGAGGTCCAGCTCTCCCCGGGGAGCGAATACCGGTATGGGTGCGGAGACATCGTCTCGGATCTCACGGTGATTCATGACGCCATTGTTCCCGGCTTGCCTGTGACGTGAAATGCGCCTCCGGGGTTCCGACGGCGCCCGGCGGCGATGACGGCGCCCGTGTGCCGGACGGCGAGGGCCGTGCATTAAAGACGGCCGGGAAGCAGGCCGATGACTCGGACATGCCGCACACACGCACCCGCCGCACCGTTCTCACCACCGGCACCCTCCTGGGCGCCGGAGCACTCCTCGGCGCCGCCCCGGCGGACGCAACCGGCAGAGTCCTTGCCGAACGCCGTCTGAACGACCGGCTGGTCGAGCTGACCGTGGACTCTCCTGCCCTCGGCAGCCGGAGCACGGTGGCTCTGCTGACACCGCGCGGCTGGGATCGGCGCCGCCCCGGCGACCGCTGGCCCACGCTCTATCTGTTCGCTGGCGGAGACGGCGACCACACGACCTGGACGAACCTGTTCAGAGTGCAGGACCTGGCGCAACTACGTGACGTTCTGGTGGTGATGCCGTCCATGCCGCTCTTCGGCTTCTGGACCGACTGGTGGAACCACGGCAAAGGAGGAGCGCCCCGGGTACGTACCTACTTCCTCCGCGAGGTCCTACCCCTGGTGGAGCACAGTTACGGCGCAGGTCCAGACAGAGCGGCAGCAGGCGAATCGCAGGGCGGATTCGGCGCCCTCGGGCTCGCTGCCCGTCTGCCGGGACTGTTCGGCGCCGTCGCCGCGTTCGGAGCACCCGTCCACCCGGTCCGCCACCCGGAGATGTGGCTATCAGGTGCCGAATTCGTCGGCGTGGACGGCTACGCGATCTTCGGCGACCCCTGGAAGCAGTGGAAGACGTGGCTCGACTGGGATCCCCACCATCACGCCCAAAGCCTGCGTCACACTCACGTCTACCTAGCCTCCGGCGACGGAACCCCCGGTCCGTTCGACAGCGACGAGCCCGACCCCCACATCCCCGGCACCGAGAAATGGGTCGCGCTCGCCGACAAGGGCGTCGTATCCGTCACCGAGGCGGTGTGCGGTGAGGAAACACGGATGCTCAGCGACCGTCTCACAGCTCTGGGCGCACCCGCCACCACACACATCTACCCAGGCGGACACACCGGCACGTACGGGTACAGGGAACTGCGCCACGCTCTGCCGATGCTCACGACGGCGCTACGCCGGTGATACTCGCCGGTCGCGGCGTTGAGGCCGACCCGGGCGGCTTGTACGGGCCCGGTGCTCCCGCCATCGGATGCGCTGGGCACCGGTGACCGTGGCGAGCTCGCGCCAGGCCGGTGCCGCAGGCTCCTCCGAGCCGGCTGGACTTCCGATGGGTGGCTATGGCGCTCTCCCTGATCAGACGTCACGTAGCGGACTTCCCAAGCAGCAACGCCCGCTCGCCGCTTCGGGGTGTGTTCCACCGGGTGGAGCGCACCGAGCCGTCCGTACCGACGGGGGAGTGGGGGCGCACCGGGTGCGGGCGGAGTCCACTCGACGCGCTTGACCGGGTGGGGAGTCCGTTGCATCGTCCGCTCGGCGCATCGTGCAGTGTGCGGGCCGCACCCGTGCGTCACCGCACCGGGCATCCGGTGCTGATCGGTCAGGCGGGGTTGATCGGGGGGAGAGTGTAGGTGCCGTCGAAGACGGCCGGCTGTGGCTGGTACATGCGCAGGATGGGGCGGAAGGGCCCAGGCGGGGTGGGTAGCCAGTTGCCGGCCCCGGCCGAGCTTATGGAGACGCATCCTGATCGGGTGGGGTGTCTTGCTGGGCTTGGTGGAGGGCGGTGCCGAGGGGGCTTTGGCGGTAGAGGACGTGGCGGCCGTGGCGGGTGCGGTCGACGAGCCGGGCGGCGGCGAGCACGGACAGGTGTTGGCTGACGGCTGCGGGGGTGACATGGAGTTGGTGGGCGAGCTCGGTGGTGGAGGCGGGCTCGGCGAGCAGGGTGAGAAGACGGGCACGGGGAGCGCCGAGAAGCCTGTCCAGGGACGGGGAGGCGGAAGGCGGCGGGCTTTCGGTGAGGGTGGCCAGGCCGCGGGCAGTGTAGATGATGTGGGGTGGTGCGCCGGGGCCGAGCATGGTCGAGACGCCGTCGACGAAACAGCTGGGCGTGAGCAGGAGACGGCGGCCGTCGATGGGGATGTCGGTGGCGGACGCGGCCCAGGGTCCGTTGCGGTGGATGCTCAGCACACCGTCGGTCCAGGTGAGACGTGGGCTGATATCGCTGAACAGGTGTCCGGCCCCATGTTCGGTCAGGGTGCGGGCCCGGTGGGCGATATCCGTCTCCAGCACGGACCGGATGCGCGGCCAGCGGGGCAGGAGGCACGCGTGCCAGTACGCCTCCAGTGCGTCGGCGATGTCGGCCAGCAGCCGGGCGGGGTCCGCGAGCCCGGCCAGCAGCCGGGGCGGGACCGGTTCACCCAGGGGGTGGAAGGTCTGTTCCAGTTCTGGTCCGAGCCTGGCTGGGTCGACTGCGCGCAGGGCCGTCAGCTCCGAGCGGATGCCGGGAGCGGGTTCATGAGGACGAGGGGTGAGGAGATCGGGCACCCAGTAGCGTCGCCGGGCCACCAGTGAGGTCAGTAGATCCTGATCGAGCCGCTCGAACGCCGGACGCATCGCGGTGCGTAGCCTCCGCAGGTGGGGCATGCGGGCGGCGTGGTTGCCCCACAGACGCAGACTCAGGACGGTCTCCTGGAGCGGCGAGTAGGCGAAGGACGTCGCCGCGAGGTCGGAGAGGCTGAGACGGAACCGGATCATTAAGCCCCAGTCTTAACGCATTCTGCTCCGGCCGCACGCCGGGTTGGCTCACGGCCATGACTTCCGCACCACCTTCCCGGCCGCCGATCGTGCCCGCCGCACCGCCCGCAGGGGGACGGCGCGTCTCCCTGTCGACCGATCCGGTCGTACGCGCCCTGGCCGCTCTGCTCGTGGTCAACGCGACCGGCAACGGCCTGTTCCTGACCATCAGCACCCTCTGGTTCACCCGCGGTCTGGGGTACTCCGCCCCGCAGGTGGGCTTCGCCCTGACCCTCGCAGGCCTGTGCGGCGTCCTCGCCGCCATCCCGGCAGGGCGCGCGTCCGACCGGCACGGGGCCAGACGCGTCCTGGCCGTCGTGCACCTGATCCAGGCAGTGGCGATGGCCGGCTACGCCGTCGCCGACACGTACACCGCCTTCCTACTGCTGGCCTGCGGTGTCACCGCGGGCAGCAGAGCCAACGCCGCCGTACGCAGCGCCCTGTACGCCCACAGCCTTCCCGCGGCCACACGCGCTCCCGCCCTCGGGCTGCTGCGGGCCGTCAACAACGTGGGTATCGGCGCGGGCGCCGCCCTGGGAGCCGCAGTCGTCGCCCTCGACCGCCCCGGCGCGTTCCAAGCCGCGATCCTCGCCGACGCCGCCACCTTCCTCCTCGCGCTCGTCCCGCTGCGCAAGGTCCCCGCCACGCAGGCCACCCTCCCACCGGCCCACACGGGTCAACCCAAGGCGCCCAGCGCGCTGCGCGACGGCCCTTACCTGCTCGTCACGGGGCTCAACGCGATCGTCAACACCCTCTACGTCGTCCTGGAAGTCGCTCTGCCCCTGTGGCTCGTCAACCACACACGTGCTCCACGAACCCTGGTCGGCGCCCTGCTGATCCTCAACACCCTTCTCGTGGTCGTGCTTCAGATCCGCGCCGCACACCGAGCCACCACGCTCCCCGCGGCCACACGCTCCTTCCGACTCGGAGGCATACTCACCGCCCTCGCCTGTGCCGCGGCAGCAGCAGCCCCGCACCGCTCTCCCACGACCGCGACCGTGATCCTTTTGACCGCCGTCGTACTCCTCACCCTCGGCGAGGTCACCTCACAGGCCGGCAGCTGGACCCTCGGCTACGCCCTGGCACCCGACCACGCTCAAGGCGACTACCAAGGCGTCTTCCAGACCGGGATCTCGCTCACCCAGGCCCTCGGCCCGGTCCTGATCACCACCCTCGTCCTCCCTCACGGAGCCATCGGCTGGATCGCGCTGGGCGCGGTCTTCTGCGCCGCGGCACTCGCCCTCCCGCCCACAGCCCGACGCGCCGAACAGGCGAAAACCGCACGCTTCGGATGACGCCTCCCAAGAAGCCGTGATCCGCCCCTCGGCGGGAAGGCAGGAGGCATGCCTCCCGCATCACACGGGCGCTCACGGTGTATCCAGCAGAGAAGTCCAGTGAGCCGGAGCATCCGACGCTGTTCGGGCCGGGAGGGACGCGGTAGCCGGGACAAGCTACGGCTCGCGGTGATCACGCCCACCTGCGTAGACGGGCGCCTCGCGCACCGGAGGACGGGGATCGACGTGACACCCATCTGACTAGCATGACTATTTGATCGATCATTTATCGGCTCAGTTCGGAGGACCGGAACATGGCGGAACACGGAGCACGGCAGCGGGTGACGGTGGTCTCCGGCGGCAGCCGGGGCATTGGCGCGGCGATTTGCCTGCGGCTGGCAGCCGAGGGGCACGACGTCGCCGTCGGGTACCGGTCGGACGCCGGGGCGGCCGAGGGCGTGGCCGAAGAGGTGCGCGCGCTGGGCCGGTCGGCCGTTGCAGTCGCGGCAGACACCGCCGACGCGACGGACGTGGACCGTCTGTTCGACACCGCGGCCACGCACCTGGGACCGGTCACCGCGCTGGTGAACAACGCCGGGGTGAGCGGGCCGGTCGGACCACTGGCCAGCGCAGACCCGGAAGGGATGCGGCAGGCCCTGGAAGTCAACATCCTGGGCTACCTGCTGTGCGCCCGACGGGCCATCGGCGACATGACGGCGGGCGGAGCGATCGTGAACATCTCCTCCGCCGCAGCGACCCTCGGCAGCCCCGGCACCTACGTCCACTACGCAGCGGCGAAGGCCGCCGTGGACGCCATGACGGTCGGGCTGTCCAAAGAAGTGGCGGCTGACGGCATCCGGGTCAACTGCGTCGCCCCCGGCACGATCTGGACCGACTTCCACGCCGACCCGCAGCGGCCCGCCAAGGTGGCGGCACTCGTCCCTATGGGCCGCGCTGGCCAGCCCGAGGAAATCGCCGGAGCGGTCGCCTGGCTGCTCTCGGACGACGCCTCCTACGCCACCGGCACGGTCATGAGGATCGCCGGCGGAATGTGAAGCACCGGCAGCTCCACCACCCCGGGGCACGTGCAGTCGGGGCGGGTACGGATCCCTGGGTACCGGGGACGTCGACCTGCCCTCCCCGGAAGCCGTTCCCGCAACACCCTCCACGAGCAGACCCACCACTGCCGCGTCTACCTCTCCACCCTGCCCCCGGGCTTCCTCCAGACCCCGGCGTTCGCGACCGCCCTCATGACTCAGATCACCCGCTTCCAGGGCACCCCCGACGACGTCGCCGAAGCCGTCGCCGCCCGCGTCGCCCGCTCCCGCTTCCTCTACGAAGGCGGCCACCGCTACGTCGTCCTCATGGAGAAATCCGTCCTGCGCTTCCGCACCGCCGACCCCGATGCCATGCGGGCCAGCTCCGCCACCGTGATGCCGCTCGCGTCCCTCTCGCTGGGGATCATCCCGTTCACCGCGCAGCGCACCGTGTGGCCGCTGGAAGCGTTCTACCTCCACGACGCATGGCCGTGGTCGAGACCCTGACGGCGGAGATCAAGGTGACACAGCCCCGCGAACTCGCCGACTACACCAAGGCGTTCGCCGGCCTCACGGAAATGGCCGTCTACGGCGACGCCGCCCGCAGCCTCATCCGGGCCGCGATCGACACCCTCGACGAGTGAACCTCCGCAATTTCGCGCAACCTCCTTGAAGGGAAAGTCGAGCACTCCCTACCGTCGGAACGCCCATCGACACACCGACCGAGGAGACGGGGCAGCATGCGCGCACCCACACCTAGCACCACCGCCCCGGCGCCCCAACACGCCGCCGAAATCTCCGAGTCCGGTACCGGACCGGCCGTGTACGGCGTCACCTCCCCGAACCTCCTCGCCCGCGCCCACCGCGGCTACGCCCGCTTCCTCGACAACGGGCCCGAGGGCCAGGACGACGAGGCCGCGCACCGTACGAGCACCGCGCGGTGACCGCCGACCTGCCACCCGAAGTCTCGGCCGCGCCGCCGTCGCGTCCCAGCACGCACACGGTCCTGTACGACCCCGACGGATTGCTCGAAGCCGGGCTCCCGCTCGACCGCGAACCCTACGAGAGCCTCATCACGGCCGTCCTCGCCTGGACCTGCCCCGACACACTCGCGATCCGCGACTACCACCAGATCGCCCTCCAGCTCACCGGCCATGCCCGCGCCGTCGCCGCCGAACTCCGCACGCGCGCCGACCGACTGCCGAAGTCCAGCGGACCCAAGGCCCTCGCCGACCTCGTCCTGCGCGAGGCGGAAGACCAGCTGTCCCCGCTGCCCGAGGGCACCATGAGCTGCGTCCAGGCCCGCGCCCGTACCGTCCGCGCCCTCTATGAACGCCTGGACCGCTTGGATGCCGCACCCACCGGCCAGGGCATTGCACCGAGCGGCGGTTGAGCTGGTGAATGGTCGCGTGAGCATGCTGATCCGGAGGGTCTGCGGGCGGTTCACTCTCAATGCCCGCCTGAGGCGGCCCACGGAAGTGGTGGAGCATTCCTGGTCGGGTCGGTCGGCGTGTCAGGGGCCGAGTTGTCGGGACCAAGCGCCCGCAGGCACAGCCGGCGGCCGGATCGTGCGGCAGCCCCCCGTCGGGGCTCCGTCCGCGCGGCTGTCGCGGCAGTTGGGCTGCGTCGTTATCGGTTGGCCGCATTTGCCGATGATGTTGTGCTCTGTTCGTAGGAACGTGTGCGGTGGGGCGGTGGTGCGGTGCTACGGGCGGGAAGGCAGGGGGCAGCTCACCTGTACAGGAGGTCACATGCGTACATCCGCCACGGTATTGAGCGGCCTGTTGGCTATCGGTCTCTCTGCAGCTGCTGTTTCCACGGCCGCGGCTCAGCCGGGAGACCACAGTAAGCCTTGTGCCACCCGCGCCGACCATCACTGCCCCACCCCCACTCCCGGCCCCCCTGGTCCCCCTGGGCCTCCGGGCCCTGCTGGTCCTGCTGGTCCTGCTGGTCCTGCTGGTCCTGCCGGGCCGCAGGGTCCTGCTGGGGTGGCGAAGCCCGCGGTCGTGGTCACCGGCACTCCGGTGGTCCATGACCAGAATTCGCCGTTTCCCTTCAGGGTGACTGCTACCTGTCCGGACGGGACCACGCTGACGGGCGGAGGATGGAGTGCGACGCCGAGTGATGTCCTCGGGGTGTCCAGCGAGTACCCCGACGCGGCGGCAAAAACGTGGACGGTCGAGCTTCTGCCGAGTTTCAACGCGACCAGTGCCTCGACGGCGACAGTGACGGCTTACGCCCTGTGTCTGCCCACTTCATGAGGTAGTTCCCCCGGCGAGCGGGCAGCGGCACGCCGTCCCGCGACGGGTGTGGCGCTCCTGGTTTCGGTTCAGCGTCGGGTGCCGGCGGTCAGCGGTCAGGACCGGTTCTCCGCGTGGTGACGGAGCCCCCTCGGATCTTCCGGGTGGGGCTCCGTTTGCGTACCTGCCTGGCAGCGCGTGCGCGGCACCGCGCCTTGGTGGCTCAACGGGCGGTTTCTGGGGTGCTGGTCGCGCCCGGTCCGGCTCCACCCGGGCCGTTCGTGCTGGTGGGCGTTCTGGAGGGCTGGGTTCAATGGTCGGGAGGCGTGGGGAGGCGGTCGAGGACGTATCGGATGTCGGGGCGCTGGCCGGTTCCGGAGCGGTAGAGGGCGTGGATGCTGCGGTGGACCGGGATGTGCAGGGGGTGGATGCTCAGTTCCGGTGTGGGGGTGGGGAGGGCCATGTGCGGGATGAGGGCGACGCCCGCACGGCGGGCGACGAGGGTGGTGAGGACGGTGAAGTCGCCGGCCACCGCCGCGGTTCGCGGGACGAAGCCGGCGGCGCCGCACGCGCGCTGTGTCATTTCGTGGCACGCGGTCTCGGGGCCCGGGAGGAGCCAGGGGGCGTCGGCGAAGTGGCGCAGGTCTGCGGGCGTGCCGGGTGTCAGGTGGTGGTCGGTGGCGTCGGCGGTGTGCAGGACGAGGTGGACGGGTTCGTCGAACAGGGCCAGGTGCTCGCAGCCGGCGGGGAGCGGGCGGGGGAGCAGGCTGTAGGAGTGGGTGACGGCGATGTCGACCTGGTGCCGGGCGAGGGCGGTCTCGGCGGCCGGCGGTTCGTGCTCGGCCAAGAACAGGGTGGGCGCTTCCGGCGCGGGTGCGGTGCCGGGCGTGGGCCAGAGTGTGGGGATGATCGTGCGGGCGGCGGAGGCGAACGCCGCGATGCGGACGGTGCCGCGTTCGCCCTGGCGCAGTGCTGTCAGGTCCGACTCGGCTGCGGCGAGGTTGCCGAGGAGTACGTGCGCGTGGTCCACCAGGCGCTGTCCCGCGCCGGTGAGGTGGAGGGTGCGGCCCCGCTTCTCCAGGAGCCGTACCCCGGCCTCTTTCTCCAGCACCGTCAGTTGCTGGGAGACGGCCGGGCCGGTGAGGTGCAGGGCCTGCGCGGTGGCCGCGACGGTGCCCTGCGAGGCGAATTCGGCCAGCACCCGCAGACGGCGAACATCCAACAAGGAAGATTTCCTAACTGATCAACAAGAAAAAGATAAATGGACCTAATGGATGGTACCCGGCAGAGTCGGCAGGGTGAAGCTCGACAAGACCCCGCTCGCTCTCGCCGCCACCGTGCTGCTGTGGGCCACCGCCTTTCCCGCGATCCGCGTGGCCCTGGACGGTTACGGACCGGCCCAGCTGTCCTTTCTCCGCCTCGCCGTCGCTTCCCTCGCCCTCGCCGCGGTCACTCCGTGGCTGAAAATCCGTCGTCCCGCACGCGACGACCTCTGGCGCATCGGCCTCGCCGGTGGCACCGGGATGAGCGCCTACCAGCTGCTGCTGAACTGGGGCGAGCTCCATGTACCCGCCGGTACCGCCAGCCTGATCATGGCCGCCGTCCCCGCGATGAGCGCCTTGCTCGCGGCCCGCTTCCTCGGCGAGCGGCTCACTCCGGCCAAGGCCGGTGGTTCACTGACCGCTCTCGCCGGCGCGGGACTCATCGCGCTGTCCGGCACGGAGAGCGGATACACGGCGGCCGCATGGACCGTTCTCGCAGCGGCCTGCGGCCAAGCCGTCTACCACCTGACGATCAAGCCCCTACTCCGGCGCTACACCGGACTGGAAGTCGCCGCCTACGCCATGTGGGCCGGAACCGCCCTTCTGCTCCCCCTCGCCCCCACCACCATCCGGGCCGTCCCCCACGCCCCCCTCGGAGCGACAGCCGCCGCTGTCTGCCTCGGACTCCTGCCCTCGGCCGCCGGGTTCTTGGTCTGGGGCTACGCCGTCGCCCGGCTCAGCGTCACCACCGCCACCGCCGCCCTCTACCTCGTTCCCGCCGTCGCACTCGCCGTCTCCTACCTCTGGCTCGGCGAACACCCCCACCCCACCGCCGTCCTCGGCGGGCTCATCACCATCGCCGGCCTTCTGCTCCTCAACAAGCGCCCCCGGCCCCCGCGGCCCGCAACACCGAACCTCGCGCCGCGACCGGGAGAGACCGTCTTCCCACGCCATCACTCCTGACCCCGGCCGACAGCCCGATCGCGGGCGGTGCGCCCGCGCCCCTGAGGTCTCGAGTCCGTCCGGCGCCGCAGGATGGGCGCACCGATTCGCAGGCGTGGGGTCCGACGGCCTCGATCGGAAGGGTAGAGCGCCTGAGCGCCGCAGACCTGGACGGTTGCCCCCTGCTGTGGCATCCCGGCAGCGGCGCGAGATAGGGACGAAGGGCGAACCGGCTGCACGGAGACGGGGTACGCCGTCGCCCAGCTAGGAGCCCTCGCCCGGATCGCGCGGCCGGCCGGGGGAGGGCGGCTGTGCGGCGGTTTCCGTCCATTGCCGGGCGCGTGCCACGGCCTCGCGCTGGGCGCCGAAGATCTCGGAGGTGTGGGGGAGGACGGCGTCTTCGCCGAGTTCGGCGACCAGGCCGGTGCGGTGGAGGACGGCGAGGAGGCGGGGCTCGACCCCCGCGAGGTAGAGCCGCCCTCCATGAGCCCGCAGGTCCCGAGCGTAGCGGCGCAGCAGTTTCAGGACGGCGGAGGAGGGGACGTCGGGGACCCCGCGCAGGGCAAGGATCACGGCCGCGCCGTGTGCGCGGGTGGTGTCCGGCCACTGGGCGTCGATCCGGGGGGCTTCGGCGAAGAGCGAGGTCCCGCCGTAGTGGAGGACAGTCACCGTGCCGGGGTCGATGCGGGCGGGGACGTCGGTGACCTGCCACTGGCCCTCTGCGGTTTCTTCAAGGGCGTGGAGGCGGCTTTGGCGGGCTGCTTGCACGCAGTACAGGAGGAGGGAGAGGAGTGCGCCGACGACGATGGCCTGCTGGAGGGGAAGCTGGGTGGTGGCCAGGAAGGTGACGGTCATGGCGGTGGCCGACAGGGGAGAGGTGCGCAGGACGAGAACGATGTCCGCTCTGCGGGCGATGATCAGTTCGCAACCGATCACGATGATGAGACCGCCGATGACGGGCATCGGGATGCGTTCGGCCAACTGGCCGAGGGTCAGGACGAGCAGCGCGAGCCACAGTCCGGCAAAGATGCCCGTCCAGCGGGTGCGGGCGCCGGCGTCGACGGCGACGCCCGTGCGGGACATCGAGCCGCCGGCGGGCAGCGCCCCGAACAGCCCGCCACCGATGTTGCCGATGCCCTGCGCCATGAAGTCACCGTTGACGGACGACTTGGTGCCGTCCGGGTTGGGGATGCTCGGCCCGATGGAGGCGGCCTGGGCTAGGCCGACGAGGGCGACGGCGAAGGCGCCGGGCAGCAGTGCCCCGACAGCCGAGGGGTCCGGGGGCGTGAAAGCGGGCAGGGCGCCGGGGATGCGGGCGATGTCCCGCGCCAGCTCCACGTCCACGCCGAGAACACCGACGGCAATGCTCACCACGAGCAGCGCGATCAGGACGGCGACCGGCTCCAGCCGCTTGATCAGCCGTACCAGCGCCCAGACGGCGATCGCGGCGAGGGCGGCGAGGGTGGCCGCGGGCGTCCAGTCACCGAGATGCAGGACCCAGTTGCCGAGCTGGACGAGCCTGTTGTGGCCGTCCGGCTCGTAGCCGGTGGCGTCCTTCAGGGAGCCGGTGATGATCTGGAGGGCGATGCCGGTGGAGAAGCCGGTCATCACGGCGTTCGAGACGAACGACAGGGCCAGCCCAAGCCGCAGGACCCCCAGCAGCAGCATGACCGCACCGGTCAGCACGGTCAGGGTGGCGACGTTGCCCGCGTTCAGAGCGTCGAGGCCGGCCTCCTGGATGACGCTCTGCGAGGTCAGGGCGAGCGCGGAGGTAAGGGTGGTGACCATCAGGACGGTACGGGTGAAGAGGGAACCCAGAATGGTGGGGACGATGCCCGCGTAGATGCCGGCGACCGGGTTGAAGCCGCCGATCGCCGCGTAGGCCATGCCCTCCGGAATGGAGAAGAGTCCCGTCACGAGGCCGGCGGACACGTCGGACGGCCTCGGCCTGCCGAGCGCGCGCAGTCGCCCGCCTTTTTCGGCCGGAGGCTTCACGAGGTGAGTCCGCTGATCGCGTCCCCCACGTACTTGGCGCCCAGCAGGACCAGGACCACCGTCATGATCGCGCTGTTGTGCTCACCCATCCACGCCTTCCAGCCGCCCAGCACCGCGGCCGACCTGCTGCCCCCGAATACGTAGACGAGCAGCGGGAGCAGGACGCACACCGAGCCGACGACCACGAACAGGACCCCCGCGACAACCTTGCCGCCCACGCCGGCCGGGCTGCTCGCGATGGAAGCCGCGCCACCGATCGTGAGAACGAGGTTCTTGGGGTTGGCACCCGACAGCAGGGCGGCGAGACCGGCCGCTCTGCCCGGGGTGATGCGGTCGATCGCCCGCATCCAGGCCGGCAGCGCGTGCTCCTGTCCCGTATGGGGGCGGTCCTTCCACTGCTTGGCTCCCATGAGCAGGAAGAGCACGCCGAGCGCGAGCTTGAGCCAGTACGTCCACCGGGCGGGTGCGCCGCCGTCGTCGGCACCCGCGCCTGATCCTGCGAGGACGACCACCGTGGTGATCACCCCGAGGGTGACCATCCAGCCCAGCGTGAACGCCATGCCGTTGACCTTGCCGCGCGGGGTGGCCAGCATCAGCACCACCGCGATCAGCGGAAGAGGGCTGATCGCGATGCCCACCGCCGACGCCAGCATCTGCCCGACAGCATCACCCATCCCTGCCTCCTCGATACCGTCACCCCGCGTACGGCAGGCGAGCCGGCAACGAGCCTGTCCCGGCTCCCGGGGAGGCGCAAGGCAAGCTCGGCCGACTGGACCAGAGGGGGTTGTCGCCGGTGAGGTTGACGTTCCTGTCAGCCAACCACCCACGAACAGTGCGTACGTACCTTGCCGCCGAGGCCTCATATCCGCGGGTGCGGCACGGGTGGGCGGGCGCGCTGGCGCGGATGCGTGGGGGCGGTGCTGCTCGTAGCGTCGGGGGATGAGCGAGAACGCGGAGCTTCCTGGCCGGCTGGGCGGGGTGGGTTACGACGGTGAACTGCCGGCTCGGCAGGATCTCGGGCTGGTCTTCGACGAGCTGGACTACCAGATGGCCTGCCAGGTGTATCTGTGGGCGCTGCCTCTGGTGTCGTACGCGCAGTGGCAGCGGGTGCACCGGGAGGTGTTCGGCGCGGGGCCGTGCGACCTGGTCCGCTACAGCACGTACCGCGACCGGCTGGGACTGATCACAGCCAACGCCACCACCCCGTACATCCTGAACTTCTTCGATCTGGCGCAGACGGGGCCGCTGCTGGTGGAACTGCCCGCCGGCCCCACGGCGGGCGGGGTGTCGGACTTCTGGCAGCGTGAGATCGGTGTCATGGGCGAGATGGGCCCCGACCGCGGGCAGGGAGGCACCCATCTGATCGTCCCGCCCGGCCAACCCGTACCGGACGGGACACCCGGCGAAGTCCATGTCCTCTACGCCACGGGCATGAACGTCATGTTCGGCTTCCGTACACTGGATCCCGATCCCGACCGGTCCCGGGCGCTCGTGGACGCGGTCCGTATCCGCCCGCACGACAGCGACCCCGCCAGCTGCACGACCCGCATCGTCACCCCCGACGGCAGGCCGTGGTCCGGTGACCAGCCGCGTGGCCTGGAGTTCTTCCGAACCCTGCACGCCGTCTACCAGAGCGAGATCGTGGACGAACGCGACCGCTTCTACCTGGCGATGCTGCACCGGCTCGGGATCACCAAGGGCGAGGCGTTCACACCCGACGAGCGGACGACACGCATCCTGGAACAGGGCGCCGCGGCGGGCGAGCTGATGGCGCAGGCCAACACCTTCGCCAAGCGGTTCGAGGGATGCCGGTGGTGGCCCGACCGCCTCTGGGACCAGCCGATCGTCCTGGACCACTCCGACCAGCGAGCCGGACACCTCGACCAACTGCTGGAACGCGCCTCATGGTTCTACGAGGCCGTCTCGTTCTCAGAAGCGATGAAGAGCCACACCCCCGGCGCGGGGCAGGCCTACCTCGGGGCATACACGGACGGCCGGAGCGCGTGGCTGGACGGCGGCCGCGACTACACCCTGCACGTACCGGCAGACGTGCCGGCCAAACTGTTCTGGTCGGTGACCGTGTACGACACCGCCACCCGCTGCCTGATCGACAACCCCCAGCAGCGCGGGGACCGCGGTTCACGCGACCACGACCTTCTGGTCAACGGCGACGGGTCGGTCGACCTGTCCTTCGGACCGCATCCCCCCAAGACCGGCGAGTCGAACTGGGTACAGACCCTGCCCGGACGGCACTGGTTCTCCTACTTCCGCCTCTACGGGCCCCAAGAACCCTACCTGGACCGCACCTGGAAACTCGGCGACATCACACCTGCCTGACCCCCCCCGTCGGAAACCAGTGAGAATGCCGGCGCAGTGCGCGACGCGCCGCCAGGAAGTGATGGAGATGGACTTCCGTCAGATCGAGTTCTTCAGGGCGGTCGTCGAGGCACGTTCGGTCTCGCAGGCTGCAGAAAACCTTGGTGTGACTCCGCCAACGGTGGGTGATGCCGTCGCGGCGCTGGAGCGGGAACTCGGCGTGCGTCTCCTGGAGCGATCGGCGAAGGGGGCGAACCCCACTCGAGCGGGTCTCTATCTGCTGTCGAGGGGCGGCCGCCTGGTGGCCGACCGCGACCGGGTCACCGAGGCGCTCCGACTGATGGGGGCGGGAGCGGTCGGTGATCTCCAGATCGGTGTCGAGCCGATGGTCATCAACGAGCTCATCGCTGACGTGCTGGCGGACTTCCTGAAGCGCGCCCCGGAGGCGCGCGTCAGCCTGAGCGATGTCACACCCGACGTCATCATCCAGGGGATTGTGGACGGCAATCTGGACATGGGCTGTGTCCCCTTCGGCCAGGAAGGATTCGCCGAATCCGTCACCGACGTCTGCGAGTGGTACCCGATCGTCGGCATCGACATCAAACTGGCCGTACCGCGGAAGCGGGCACACGAGCAGCACCCTGGCGGAAAAGGCTGGGGGCGCTGGATCCTGCCCTACCGGATTCCCGCGTTCTCGGGCATGCCGGACATCGTCGAAGAGACCCTGGCCGACGACGAAGGCTTCGACGTCCTCGAGGTCTCCACGCCGCAGACAGCGATCGCGTTCGTGGCCGCAGGACTGGGCGTCGCGCCGGCCACCCAGCGCATCGCGGAAGGGAACGAGGCGGTGGCCCTCCTCGACCCCCCGGAATGGCTTGCCCCCATGCAGGCGACGCTTCTATGGAAACGGGGAGGCCAGATGACACCGCTCATGTCGCTCTGGAGGCAGTCCACTCAACTGGTCGCCACACAACGCCGCGCGAAGGGCTCCTGACCCACCCCCACAAGCAGCCGAAGGAGTTCTTCCCGCCCGGCGGACCGGAGTCTGCGGTGGTCCTCATTCTTCGCTTCCGGCCCTCTTTTTTCTTCTGTTTCTGAACGAGGCCCGGGGTGACCGTTCTACGGGCAACACCGGACGAGTCGGAAGCAACTCGTCTCTGGCCCTAACTAACCGGTCATATCGGGCTATGGCCTATCCCTGTTGTGCCTGTCACAACGGAGGTATGGCCCTCCGCACGAGGGCTTGAAACTTGGAGGCCCCGATGCGCCCGCGTTTTCGCCCCATGGCCCTGCTGGCAGCCGCTGTGACCTCAGTGGCCAGTTGCCTGCTCTTCGCCACCCCTGCCTCCGCAGGAGTCGCGGACGCGACCTGCCTGCTCGGCACCGAGACCACGACCTACAGCCCACCCGTCACGCTCACCCCCCAGTCCGTGCACATCAACACGGTCCGCCAGCTCGGCCCGTGCCTGTCGACCAACCCGGCCATCACGACAGGGACCATGAACATCTCCTTCAACGCGACCCGCTCCTGCCTCACGGTGGCCTCCCCGTCGACCGCCACCCTGACGATCAACTGGAACAACGGCCAGACCAGCACCCTGCTGGTCAACTACGTCAACAACAACGCCGCCGGCCAAATCGTCTCCGTCGGCACGGGCGCGGTCACCGCAGGCCTGTTCGCCGGAGACAGCGCGGTCGTCGTCAACGTCGGCCCCACACTGGACACCCTGAACTGCGCCCTCAACGGGATCAGCAGCCGCACCGGCACCTTCACCCTCGAACTCACCTCCCTGTAGGCCGGTATGTTCCCGGCGTGGGTGCGCGCCGGGAACCGCGACCGGGACGAAGCCACTGCACCAGCCTGTGCTTGAACCGGAGGCGCCGGAGGCGCTGAGCCCGCCTTCGGCCCTTCTGCGTGTCCCCGCCCCGGTTCCGCGACAGCGGCACCACACGGTGCTCCACAGGCGTCCTGAACGACCGTGGTACCGACGTCGCCCGGATCCTGGCCGATGCCCAGGCGCCGCGGCTCGACGCCGACCGGGCCCGAACCGCCGTCAGCACCGCCGCAGCCAATCGCACGCCTCAGTCACCCCGCTGACGAACGAGACCACCCCACCACCACGAACAGCACCTCCAGGCGCACTTCGGCGACGCGCCACCACCGACGCACACCAGGAGACGGGGCCCGCATGCGCACACCCACCCCCAGCGCCACCACCCCAACCCCCGCCGAGACAACCGAGTCCAGACCCGGACCGGCGGTGTACGGCGCCCTCTCCCCGGCCCTCCTCGCCCGCGCCTACCGCGGCTACGCCCGCTTGCGGGGTGGCGGTGGTGGAGCGGTGGGTGGGCGGTGTCGGGTGGCGGTGCCCCGGACGGCCGGCCCGGCACTCAGAGGGGCAGGCCGGTGGACGCACCAGGTTGAGCTGGTGGACTCGCCACGGGTTTGCCGCGGTGGGTCCGGCGCCTCGATGGGGGGTCACACGGTGATGATGATGGCCATGCAGGTGGCGAGGAGGGTCGCGACGGCCCAGGACGACGACGAGCGCGGTGAGGAAGAGGACGCGAGCCTCAAGGTGGGACACGGCAGGGGTTCCTTCCGGTAGGGGCGGGCGCGGGATGCGCTCCACCTCTTCGTTGGCGGGGCGGGCGGTGGACAGGACAGCCGGAGCGACCATGCCGCCGCCGCGGGGGGCGACAGCCCCGACCAGCAGACGGGTCAGACTGCACAGAATCCGAACAACTGGTCAGAATCTGCACGTGGTTCGGGGGCTGAGCGGCACTATCTGACGGGGTCGGGTTAGCTCCGCAACCCCCCGCTCGACTCCGGCCCGCCCCTCACCCGGTGGCGCCGACCAAGGGCGGAGCAGGGCACCGCGGCCGGCTCCGCGTCCGGACCCGCCGTGCGCGCGGCGGGTCCGGACGCGGCGGGACCGGGCCGGTACGTCCCGCAAGGGCTTCCCAGGTAAGTAGTCGGCGTCCGCCGCGCCCCGGAAAATGCGGTCTGTTCCAAGGGACAGCAACGAAGCGGTGTTCACCGCCCGGTTCTCACCCAGGCCGCACGTGCCTTCTCCGGCAGAGCCATGCCCGCCGCTCATGGAGCACCGGGGCATTGCCGTGCTCCTGGAAGTCGCGCCGCCCCAGAACCGGCACCGGCCCCGGGTGGAGGACCTGCTTGGTGTTCGCCGTGCCGGGCGGGTGTTCGTGGGCGGCGGCACCCGCCGGGCCGCGGCTCGTTGGACGGGTCATGAGTTTCCAGTCGCGTGTCCGTCTTCCCTTCGGCGATTCGCTGCCCCCGCACCTGCTGGCGGCGTTCGAAGCACGTTGCGCTTTGAACGGCCTTGAGCTGCGTGAAGGGCTGGTGGAAGCGTTGGAGTTCTGGCTTTCCGCTCCGGGGCCGGGGGAGGGCGAACCGGATGCTGTCGCCCGGGACTTGGCCGAGCGGGCGTCCGAAGCTCTCGACCAGGGCCGGCGGGACAACGCCCGTGTCCTGGTCACCCTCGCCCATGTCTACTTCCGCCTCGGCCTTCCACCCGACCCCGGCAGCCCTATGAGCCGTACTGCGTCTCGTGGCCGTGATGCTGTGTCCCCGTCGGGTTTACCCACGCCGTGGGGCCCGGCAAGCGGTACGGCGCCGGAGTCCGTGGGTGTGCCGAGCTGTCCTCCACGGATCCAGCACCGCTCCGCGTCTTCGCTCAAGGAACCGGAATGAGCAGCCCGGCCCCGGCTTCAGTGTGCCGCTCCCGGCGCCCGCTCTGTTCCACGATGTGAGGGGGAGGGACCCGATGGCCGTCCGGGTCCCTCCCGCCACCGAACCCTGCCGCGTTCGCCTCGCGTCGGCCGGCCCCGCCGCTGGCAGGGAATCCCCATGCCTGGCGACCGGCGACTGATTCCGGGGCGGTCACTTGATGAGCCGGACGCGGACCCGGAGGGCGTGCAGTCCGCTTTTCGCCCAGAGGTAGGGCTCGGCTTCGGGGGTTCGATGCAGCTGTGGTGGAACCACAGTCCGGTACCGTCCCGGACCTGCACGATCAGACCGCAGCCCTCCGGGCCGTACGGCCATTTTCTGTTGACGCGGGCGCCACCTTTGCCGTGGGCACCCGCCCTTGGTGATGGCGGTTCTCCCGGCTGCGATCGGCTGCCTGGCCAACCTCTTGGGAAGGGCGGCGCGTATCGTTGAAAATCGGTGCATAAATGGATAAATTCCAGTTTCCGTCGAGGTGGCACATTTTCAGCTCTGTACGCGCCGCCGGTCCGGCGGGCAGGGGCCGGAGCGCCTTCGCGCGGCTGGCCATTCCTTAAGCCCAGGAGGAGTCCATGCATCGACATGTGAGGCGCATTTCACGCCTCGCACTGCCGCTGGCGACGATCGCGCTCGCGGGCGCGGTAGCCATGCCGGCGGCTCACGCCGCTGACGCGACCGGACGCGGCGGCGGGGGTTGTGACCACTCGTGCAAGCCGGAGCCCGGCCCGCCCGGCCCGCCCGGACCGGCGGGACCGCCCGGACCTGAGGGTCCCGCCGGTCCCGCCGGTCCTCAGGGACCTGCCGGTCCTGCTGGTTCTCAGGGTCCTGCCGGTCCCGCCGGTCCTGCTGGTTCTCAGGGTCCTGCTGGTCCTGCTGGTCCTGCTGGTCCTCAGGGTCCTGCCGGCCCCACAGAGGCCCCGCAGATCGTCACCAACACCGTGCCACTTCCTGCCAACTCCTCAGTGCAGGGTGGTGCGGTCTGCCCTGCCGGTACGGCTGTCACGGGAGGCGGCGCCTCCGTCAACCCGATCGGGGGGGGAGTGGTCGTCGAGCAGACGTTCCCGTCCGGCAATACCTGGCTCACCGCGGTCTCGAACGGGTCCTCACTCAACCGTGAGGTCACCTTCTATGCCCTGTGCATTCCCGTCTCAGGCTGAGACCGGACCCTGACGGCGGACGACGGCCGCTCAAGGCGTATGACAGCGGCAACAGGGCGCCCCGACATACTCGTTGGTCTCGATGACCCCGAGATGCACCGGAGACCCTGTGTGATCAACGCTCATGATCAATACACTAGGGCGTTTCGTTTGGGTCACTTCCGCCGGCCGAAGTTATCGGCCGGCGGAAGTGACCCACCGCATCAGCGCTCTGATCTCGGCCTTCGGTGTCCTTGCCAGCGCGCTGATGGCCGTTGCAGGCGTTCGTGAGCACGGTTCTGGCACAGCCTCTGGCTCGCGGCTGTAAAACGTGATCTTCCTCAGCGCTTCGTGCACGCTCATGCATGACGTGCGGCAGCTCCGCACTGAGCCGACCGCCTGACAGCGGCGCCGTTCCAACCAGCACCGCCAGTCGTTGTTCGTGTGAGTCGTTGACCGACGCGTTTCCGACCAGCGCTCCGGGCACCTCGACCAGCTGCTGGAGCGCGCCTCATGATTCTACGAGGCCGTCTCGTTCTCAGAAGCGATGAAGAGCAACTCCCTCGGGTAATTCCTCATTCGATCTCGGTCCCACCACAGGGATGGCGCCGAGGCTGAGTGAGAACACGCCAGTACACCAACATGAGAGCCGGAAACTCGCCTTTGTTCCGTGCCCACATCCCCTGGCCGCAAAAACGGCCCACCACGGCTGAACGCCCGGGCCCCGCGACAGAAGTGCTTTAGTCCTGATCAAAGCCGCTTCCCATACGCCAGGAGACTGCACGTGCGAGCCCGCGCCTCCCGGAACGCGATTCCCGCTGCCGCGACAATCGCCCTACTCGGCGCTCTCACGCCCGTAGCTCTGCCGGCCCGCAGCGCGTCGGCCGAGACCCCCGTCTCGTACGACCAAGTAGTTCGCCAAGACTCCCCCGTCGCCTACTGGCCTCTGGCAACCCAGGACACCGCCACCGACAGCACCGGCAATGGGCACACGGGCACCTTCTACGGCACGCCCTCACGTACGACACTCCCCGACGGCGAACCAGCCACAGTCTTCAACGGCTCGTCCCAGTACGCCGAGATTCCGGACACCAACGACCTCAGCGTGACCACCCGGGGCGTCCTCACCATCGAAGCGTGGATGCGCCCCGACGCCCGTGAATTTTCCCGCAGCGAGGCCTCCGGTTACGTGCACTGGCTCGGCAAAGGAACCAAAGGCGAGCAAGAATACGCCGCTCGAATTTACTCCCTCAGTAATTCCGAGCGACGCGCCAACCGCATCTCCGGATACGCCTTCTCTCCTCGGGGCGGCCTCGGCAACGGCAGCTACTTTCAGGATCCTTTGACACCTGGTCAATGGATCCACTACGTCCTGGTAGTCAACACCACGACCAGCAGCAACCAATACCCGGCGGGCTACACCAAGATCTACAAAGACGGACACCTCCGCGACCAGGACAGTCTCCGGCAATATGCGTTTCGGCCGCGCAACGGGACTGCACCTCTTCGTATCGCCACGCGTGACCTGGCGTCCTTCTTCCACGGCGCCATGGGGAAAGTCGCCGTCTACGGTGCCGAGCTGCCGGCCACCCGCATCGCCGCTCACCACGCCGCCATGCAAGGGGTCTGAGGAACACCGTGCCAGATCGATCGCCGGCTCTGGTGTGTGCCTCGACCAAAGCAGTGCCGGCGCTTCCGCGCTGTCGGCGGTTGAGACCAGCAGGACGGCGAGGCCGCGCACCGTGCAGGGACCGCCAGCCTGACGCCCGGCCCGCCGCCGTCGGGTCCCAGCACACACGGTCCTTCACGGAGAGCAGAAGGGCGACGGGAGCGGCGTAGAAGGCGTTCTGCGGGGGCACGCCGGTGATCTGGGCGTAGGCGACACATTCGGGAACGATCAGCGCCCAGGCAGTGAGCGCACCCAGCGCATCACCCCGCAGCCATGGCTTGCGGTAGCGGCGTGCCCAGTCGGCGACCGGCCAGGGCCGCGCCCGTACCGGGGCGGTCATTCGTTCAGACCGGTGAGGGCGTCGCCGATGAACTTTGCTCCCAGCACGACCAGCAGCACAGTCATGACGGCCGCGTTGTGCGCGGCCATCCACCCCTTCCATGCCTCCAGGACCCGCGCCGACTTCTCCCCGCCGGTGAGGTAGACGCCAAGTGGCAGCAGCGCGCACAGCGACGCGATCAGTGCGAACAGCACGACGGCGACGGTCTTGCCGCTAGCCGAGGCGGAGCTGCCGGCGATGGAGAGGGCGCCGCCGACGGCGAGTACCAGGTTCTTCGGATTGAGCGCGGACAGCGCGGTGGCCAGTCCCGCCGCCTTGCCCGGAGTGAAGGTGTCGATGGCCTTCATCCAGCCGGGCAGCTCGGCCTGCTGGCCTTCGTGCGGGCGGCTCTTCCACTGCTTGGCGCCCATCAGCACGAACAGCACACCGGCCGCCAGCTTCACCCAGGACACCCAGGGAGCCGTCTGCCCGTTCGCGTGTGCGTCGGCGCCGGGGCCCAGCAGCACGACGGCGGTGCTCAGCGCCGGCAGGGTCACCGTCCAGGCGGCCGTGAAGGCGATGCCGTTGGTTCGTCCGCGAGGTGTCGCCAGCATCAGCACGACCGCGACGACCGCGACGACCGGCACCGGACTGATGCGATACCGACAGCCGGAGCGAGCATCTGCCCGATCGCGTCTGTCCCGTTCAGCCTGCCACGGTCAGGGACGGCAGCTGCCAGGTGCCGTCCAGGACGCCGGTGCCCGGCCCGTAGAGGCGGATGATGACGGTGAAGGGGCCATCGGGGGCGGGCAGCCAGTTCGCGGCCTGTCCAGGGTCGGCGGGCCGGGCGTGCTGGACATACAGGGTCAGGCCGCCGTCCGCGTCGTAGATGAGACCCGGGGTGCGGTCACCGATGGAGTACCGGTCGATCTCGTTGTCCACCAGCAGGCGCTCGGGCAGCCGGTAGATGGTGGCGGACCAGAAGAACCGGGCCGTGGGGAGCCGGTCGGCGGCGAAGCGGATGGTGTAGTCGCGCATCGCGGCGTTCGGAGGACGGTTGCCGGCATCATCGCTGACCCAGCCGCCATACCACGCCTCGGCGGCGGGCAGCCCATACAAACCCTTGTCCGCGGCGACCGAGCGAATCAGGTAGTCCTCCCCCAGCTCCTCGCGAGTGCCGAAGAACGAACTCGAATCGGTCGCGGAGTCCATGACATCGACCAGCCGCCTGCGGCCCTCGGCGATACCCTCCTCCACCGCCGCCCGAACCTCGGGGCGCAGACCGGCGGGGTCAAAGGTGCCGGTGCCGTTCACCCCAAGAGCCGCCAGCCGGTCGCGCAGATCCCTCTGCGTGGGCAGGACGGGAAAGAAGCCGAGCAGGAAGTCCAGCACGGTGAAGAACTCGATACTCGAGCCCGCCTCCTCCCGCCAGACGGGCCAGACGGGCTCGGCCGCGGGAGCGGGAGCGTCCTGCCCGGTGTACGCGCTCAGCGGACGCAGCCGGTACTGCTCCTGGATGGCGCGCAGGTCCTGCACGTCCGCCTCGGACACCCCGGCAAGGTAGGTGCGGCCCACACAGCCCACCAGATGGGTGTCCGCGCGCAGCACCCCCGCCAGACCGCCTGGAACCGCGCCGTCCCAGCCCGGCCCGGCGATCAGATAGTCCCCGGCCTCCTGCCCGGTGGTCCTCGCGCCGACGAAGCCGACGTAGGTGGTGTCCAGGTCATGGAAGGGCAGCACGTAGTACCGGTCCATCGGCGGCACCGACACCACCCACGGTTCCACCCGCAGATCCAGCCAGCACCACGAGTAAGGGGTGTCGTTGTTCGGCGTGACCACATCGGTGTTCTCCGGCCGCGACGGCTGCGCGTAATGCCGGAACACCCCGAAACCGCCCACATACCGGTGGTCGTCCGCGTCGACGGCCTGGGCGTACATCGTCCGGTAGTTCTCCAGCATCGGATGCCCGTACACCCACCCCTCCGCCGCCGTCGCCCGCACCGCGTCCAGATCCATGCCACTCACCCGTCGCCCTCAAATCAGGGCAATGCGCCCCATAGTCCTACAGTGATCGTAAAGACCGGACACCTGTCCGGCCTTCCGAAACGAGCCAGCCGCCACCTGGACCGTGCGGCGGCCGGGCTTGCCCGCGAATGGGAGGCAACGACTGCGCGGACGGGCAGGGGCGTGCACCACTACGGCAGCACCGACTTCCAGTCGGGCGCCCGGCTGGAAGTCGCCGGCCCCACCCCGGGCCGTGCCGTCGTGGATGGTGCCCGCTGTCCTCGCCGTCGTCCTGGTGCTGCTACCCCTGCTGCCTCGGCCTCCGCCGGGTTCAGCGTCCGGACGGTCCCGGCTGTGGCGCCGGCCGGTTGGGCCCTTCGGTGCCGTTCCCGCCTCGACGTTCACCTGGCCCCCCGGGCCTGGCATAACTCCTTGACCCGCCTCCTGCCCCGGCCGGTGTGTGTCACGATGCGAGGGAGGGACCCGACCGCCGTCCGGGTCCCTCTTGCCGTACCGGCCCGCGGCACCGCTTAACGCCGCCCGGCCAGCAGGCGCCCGGGGCGATCCACCGCCCGCCCGGCCGCCTGGCTGAGGGCGGGGGTGGTTACTGGGTGGGCCGGACTCTGACCCGCAGGGCGCGGAGCCCGTCCGTGGTCCAGGGGTAGGGCTCGACCTCAAGGACGTCGAGGAACATCAGCGCGGCGACGCCCGTGTCGTGCGGCTCGAGACAGCTGCGGTGGAACCACAGCTCGGCACCGTCCCGGATCCGCACGATCAGGCCGCTGCCCGTTTCCGGGTCGTACGAGATCACGAGCCCCCGGTCACTCACGCCGCCACCCTTCCCACAGGATCACCCCGCCATCCTTCCGGCCCGCACCGGCGAAAGCACCCGCTCCCGCAGCGCTCACCCGATCGGGTCACCCACCGCCCACCCCCCAAAAACCCGTTCAGCACCGGCGAACTCCCGCCCGCCTCCGAGCCGCCCACGGTCGAAGACCGGTCCGCTGACGCCCGGAACCCGGCGACCGCGTCCGGTGAGCTCGCGGCCGACGCCACGGCACCGCCGCCGGCTACCCCGGTCCCGGCCGTGGTCGACGAGGACCAGGCGGTGGGGCTCCGCGAGGCCGCCGAACACTACCTGCCCGGCATCACCCTGTTCGCGCTGCGTTTCGCCCGCGCCAACGACCCGGCCTTCCCCGGCCCGGCAGGCAAGCGCGGCGCCGAACTCCTCTACCGCGTCAGCGACCTCAAGAGGTGGGCCCACAACCGGCCCCGCGCGGCCACCGGCACAACCGGCCCCGCGCGGCCACCGGCACAACCGACCTCGACTGACCCCCCCCAGAGACCGGCGGGTCGGAAATCCGGCCCGCCGCCCGCCGATCCGGACCTGTCCGCTTTCTCCGATGCGATCCCCCCGGCCCTGGAGAACACCCGGTTCACCAGGCACCACACAGAACAGGAACACCGCCGCCATGACGAAGACCGCGCTCCCGACGATGCTCAGCTTCTCCGCCCCCGGCCTTCGCGAGCAGATCGAGGCGATGCCCGAGGGAACCGCCCTCATCGGCATCAGCACTGACGGCCGCGCCATCGCCGTCGACCTGGACGCCGAATCCCCGCACGTCCTCGACTGCACCTCAAGCGGCGGCGGCAGCACCACCGTCCTGCGCTCCCTCACCGCACAGTTCCTGCACCAGGGCGCCCACGCCCTGGTCCTCGACCTCAAGCGGATCTCCCACCTGTGGGCGAAGGGTCTGCCGACGGTGACCCACCGCGGCAACATCGCCGGCATCCACGACGCCCTGGTCCACCTCGCCGACGAACTCAAGCGCCGCAACCAGCTTCCCGACCACGAACTCGCCGACGCCCCGAGGCTGATCGTCGCGATCGACAGCGCCAACGGCACCCTGCACCGGCTCGCCCGCTACTGGGAGACGTTCCGCCAGCACGACGACCCCACGACGTCCCCGGCCGTCACCGCGCTCGAGGAAGCCCTGTGGACCGGACGCTCCGTCCGGGTCCACGTCATCCTCGACGGCACCCCCCAGACCAGCGTCCTCGGCGCGGCGGCCCACGAACTGTTCGCCACCGTGATCCTGGCCCGGTTCACGGCCGACACCTGGCAGCGCCTGGCCCCGATAGCCGGCCCCGCCCCGAAGAGCAGCAAGCACCCGGGCCACGCCCACGTCGTCCAGGAGGGCACCGCCCACCCCACGCAGCTCCTGCTCATGACCGACACCGAAGCCGCCGACTGGCTCACCGCCGCAGCGGCGAGCAGGGACTGACCGGGCCGGAGCCGGACACACCACGTGCCCCTGGGGATCACCCCCCAGGGGCACGGTTCGCGCCGCTGTGCTGCGGCAGTGCGGCTGTGGGCACAGAGAGCTGGCAGTGGGGTCGCCTGCCTCTCGTTCCTCCTGGGCGACGCCGGTGGCGGCGACGGATGAACGGCGGGCGGTCGGAGGCTCAGTCGTCGAGTCCAGACCAGAGGTCGTCGCCGGCGGTCCAGTCCTCAGCCGTGGCTGCATCCGCCTCGATGTCCATGCGGATCTTGTTTTCGCGCTCCGTCTCGATGAACCGCCTCCTGGCCGCGTCATCGAAGGAGAGCCCCGTAGACATCGCCCAGAGCGAGGCAAGCACCTTCTCCCAACGGGTTCCTCCCTGTACCGCTTCCACCACACGACGAATGTCAGCGAGCCGGACGTCGGCATCGTTGGCGGGGGGCCAGTCGATGCTCGCGTCGTCGGCCGGGGCTGTCGGCCTGTCAGCGCTCAGGATCCGCGGTGCGGGCCCATCTTCGACGAGGGGCAGCAGAATGCGTGTGCGCCAGGTGCAGGCCACCGTGGTCACGGCGTCGGCGAAGAAGGCTGCCCCTGTGACCTGCCAAAGCACCGTAGCCGTGCACCACTCGTCGTCACTCAGCCGGTAGCCCCGAACCTCGCTCACCTCGACGGCCTTGACTTTGACGGTGTCGCGGGCGCCGAGCCAGCAGGAGGCCTCCCCCACCGCGCCGCTTGTCGCCGCTCGGGCGGGGAAGCGAGCCGTGGCGGGAGAGGTGGGCATACCCCACTGGGCCAGTGCAGCGTCGCGGAAGTGGTCGGCGTACGCAGGCAGCTGTGACTCCACCTGCTCGGACGTGACCTCAACGGACGGAGCCACGAGCTTCAGTACCTCATCGAGCCTCTTCAAGTGGACGAAGCGCTCCCCGAGGCCCTCGACGTCCTTGTCCATGGGGGCGGGGTACTTCCCGCTGCCGTCAGTGAAGTCGCTCGTGTTGCTGCTGACGAAATAGACCGTCTCCTCCGGGTGGTCCCGTGCGTACTCCACGGCCGACAACCAGATAGATGCGTCCCGGGCGCCCAGCTTCAGGACCCTTCTCTGCCTGGTCGGATGCGGCATGGAGTTCGCCGGCGGAAGGATGTTGGCTTCCCGGTACATGCCCCCACGCAGTGCGGCCTCGCTCGTGGGCAGCACCTCGACCAGCTCGGCCAGCTTGTCCCGCCAGTGCGCGCGTACTGCCTCCAAGTCAGGGGCACCGAGATCGGGCACAGCGCCCGGTGTCTCCCGCTTAAGTTGCTTGAGGGCTGTGAGCGCCTTCTCGTGCGCAGCCTCGTACTTGAGGGCCAGTTGCGCTACGCGCTCCTCCCTGACCATCCAGGGCACCGCGACCCGTTCGGTTCCGGTCTCGCGGAGGGCGCGAAGCAGAGCCGCTTCCGCTCCGGTGAGTGACATGCCGTATATCACGCAAGTGTCCAGAATGATCATGAAGTGCCTTCCTGCCGTGAGCGAGCCTCCAGGATCTCAACAGGTGCACACCACCGGATTCGGTGGGGCATCTCCTGGCCACCGTGCCGAGTTCGAGCACATGGTCGCGACGGCCATCAAGACCGGGGCCGTCCCGCCCAATCCCCCCGCACCGCTCGCCTCCCGGTGAGCGGCCCTTGACCGCCGATACCGCCCTGCGGGACGGTCAGTGCGCAACAACCCGCAACTGGCTCGTCCGGGAGGCAATCATGGCGTTACTTTTCTTCGGCACGGACCCGAACTCGTCTGGAGGGAACTGCCCGGCGGTGTGGGTGGACACCGACACCGCCCAAGGCCCGGAGCTCGTTCTGCAGGGCAAGTTCGCGGACGCTCGGACCCGGGCCGTCTGCAGTCAGGACAGTCCGCCGGCGGACGACGAGGGCGTCATCCGGATCCCGGTGCGGATGGTGGATCAGATCAGGAAGGCGTGTGATGCCGCAGAAGCCGCCGGCTCCCAGCTTTGAGCAACTCCTCGACTCCGCCCGGCACCGCGCCGTGCACCTGGAGCTCCGCGACGTCTACGCCGTGGGCGAGGAACGGGAGGCCTACGACGCGTTCCACCGCGACGGGAGCGTCCCCGCCGACGACTCCGCGTTCTGGTCCGGGTGGCTGCCGCTGGTGGAGCGGACCGTCGCCCGGGGGGTGAAGGTGCTGCGGGCGAGGGTGGTCTCCGAGCCCGTCACCGGCTACGTCCGCTTCGAGCACGCCATCACTCCGGCCAACCTCCGCGCCGGGGAACAGGTCCGCTGGCTCGGCAGACGCCGCGCTTCCGCGCTCGCGCTGCCGGGCAACGACTTCTGGCTCATCGACGACCAGGTCGTGCGGTGGAACATCTTCTCCGGTGACGGCCACCCCCTCGAACCCGACCACACCGACGACCCGGCCGCGGTCAAGCTCTGCGCCGAGGCGTTCCGGACGGTGTGGGAACGGGCCGCCCCGCACGCCGAGTACCGCATCTGACCAGCGCACAGCAAGGGCCGCCACCTCATGACGACCGCCTCCCCGTCCTCCGCCGCACAAGCCGCGCGTACGGCTCTCGCCCAACGCCTGGTGGGCCTGCGCAAGGACGCCGGCCTCAAGTCGTTCGAGGTGGCCAACCGGTGCGGCTGGCACAAATCCAAGACCTCCCGCATCGAGAACGGCCGCGCCCTCCCCTCGGACGCCGACATCCGCGCCTGGTGCCACGCCTGCGACGCCGACGAGCACACCGCCGACCTCATCGCCGCCTCCCGCACCGCCGACGAGATGTACCAGGAATGGCGGCGCCTGCACCGCAACGGCATCGCCACCGCCCAGAAAGCCGCCGTCCCGCTCTACCAGCGCACCGGCCTCTTCCGCGTCTACTGCTCCAACGTGATCCCCGGCCTGCTCCAGACCCACCCCTACGCCACCGCCCTCCTCTCCACCATCAGCACCTTCCAGGGCACCCCGGACGACGCCGCCGACGCCGCCACCGCCCGCCTGGAACGCTCCCGCGTCATCTACGACGGCCGCCACCGCTTCGTCCTCCTCGCCGAGGAAGCCGTCCTGCGCTACCGGATCGGCGACCCCGGCGTCATGGCCGGACAGCTCGGCAAGCTCCTGGAGCTGATGTCGCTGCCCTCCGTCGCCTTCGGCATCATCCCGCTCACCGCAACCCGGCACATCTGGCCACTGGAGACGTTCATGGTCTTCGACACCGACCGCGTCCTGGTCGAAACCCTCACCGCCGAGATCGCCGTCACCCGCCCCACCGAAATCGCCACCTACGCCAAGGCATTCGGCGAACTCCAGCAACTGGCCGTCTTCGGGGCACCGGCACGCACCCTGATCCTCACCGCGATCGACGCCCTCGAGTGAAATCCCGCAACAACGCGCAACTACCTTGAGCCCGCCGCCGAACGGTACGTAGCGTCGAACGACCCACGGTCCACGAGCTCGAGAGGCGGCGCCCCATGCCCTCATCCCTCCGCACTGCCGCACCCACCGAGGAACCGCAACCCGCCCCCCGGCCGGCCGTCTACGGCGTCCCCTCCCCGGCCCTGCTCGCCCGCGCCCACCGCGGCTACGCCCGGTTCCTCGACCACGAGTCCGAGTCCGTGGGCCAAGACGACAGGGCCGCGCGCCGCACGGGCACCGCGCGGTGACCGCCGGCCTCCCGTCGGACGAGGCTCCGGCCCCGCCGCCGTCGCGTCCCAGCACGCACACGGTCCTGTACGACCCGGACGGACTGCTCGAAGCTGGGCTCCCGCTCGACCGGCAGCCCTACGAGAGCCTCATCAAGGCCGTCCTCGCCTGGACCTGCCCCGACACACTCGCGATCCGCGACTACCACCAGATCGCCCTCCAGCTCACCGGCCACGCCCGCGCCGTTGCCGCCGAGCTCCGCCACCAGGCCGACCGACTTCCCCAGAGCAGCGGGCCCCGGGCGCTCGCCGACCTCGTCCTGCGCGAGGCGGAAGAACAGCTGTCCCCGCTGCCCGCGGGCACCATGAGCTGCGTCCAGGCCCGCGCCCGCACCGTCCGCGCCCTCTACGAACGCCTGGACCGCGTTGTGACGGACTCCTCGACGGCCCCGACCTGATGAGGGAAACCACTTCATCCGGGGCGCAGCACCATGGTGAGCGCGCGGAGCTCGTGGTGAGGTCCCCGGCGACCTCACCACGCCGGTGGAACTCACCACGAGCTCCGCGTCGACAGCCGGCCGCGAGGTTCCGGCCCCAACCCCGTGGGACGGGACGGCGACGCTTCGCCGGGCAGTCGCCACCCGCGTCCCAGCACCGACTCCGGCCACGGCCACGCGGCGGCGTAGCACCATCGGATGCATCTAGGGTTGCACTATCTGTTGCGCCATCCCGAAGCGATGCCCTGACTTGGTGCAGGTCAGAGGCGGGATGGACGGTGGTGAGTGGTCAGACTTCCCCTCGTTCCCCGGGCCTGGCGCTGGATGGTGGGCGGGAGCGGGCAAGGAGAGGTCGGGGAAGCGGGCTGCGCTGCGCTGGGCCGGGAGCCGGGCGACGGCTCGGGGCCGCCGCCGTAGAGAGGGCACACCGCTGAAGGACAGCTGTCCCAGCCTGGACGGCCCCGGTCGTAGGCTCTAGAGACGTGAGCACCCAGACCGGCCCCTGCGCCCGCTGCCAGCAGCCCACCCACCGCTACGGGCACGAAGGCAACCCGCTTTCTCTCGGGGTGGATCAGCTGTTGCGTGACGTTGCGTGACCTGGGCGTGTGGACCTTCCGAGGCTCGTTCTCGGGGGGACGTGGCTCCGCGGCGGGCTGTTGCAGGACTCTAGGAGTTGTTGATGTGAGCCCGCTGGCGACGACGGTGCTGATATCCGTTCAGTCAACCCACGAACGGTTGGCCCGCACGTCCTGGTGTGCTGGACGTGCGGGCCACTCAGGGCGCACTGGCTACTCGGCCCAGTGCATGCCCCAGCCCTCCCAGAATGACG
This sequence comes from Streptomyces sp. NBC_00247, assembly GCF_036188265.1. Lineage (NCBI taxonomy): Bacteria > Bacillati > Actinomycetota > Actinomycetes > Kitasatosporales > Streptomycetaceae > Streptomyces > Streptomyces sp. NBC_00247. The sequence continues at coordinate 7,291,937 of NZ_CP108093.1, forward strand.
CGGGTGCAGTGCTGAGGATGCGTCGGATGGCAGCGATCATGATGATTCCACCTCCTCTCGGGTGTTGTAGGGATGTCAGCGAGTGGGGTCTCGCTGAAGTTCGAAGGCGCGGGGAACGGCGCTGTCTGTGACATGGGGGCGCATGGTGGCGCGGTGGACCGAAAGGCGGCTGCCGTTGGTCAGGGCGGTCAGGGCTTCGGTGATCAGGGTGTGTGCGACCGCGGCGCCGGCACAGGTGAAGGGTCCGGCACTGAAGGGCAGGTAGGGGCCGTGCTCCCCGGCTTCACCCCAGCGTTCAGGTCGGAACTCCCCGGGCTTGCTCCAGTGCTGCTGGTCGTGGTGGAGCAAGTAAGGACTGACGGAGAGAACGGTGCCGGGCTGGAACGCGGTCCCGCCGTACTCGGCAGTCTGGGGAACGCGGCGACCTACCATCCAGACGACCGGGCGGTGGCGGGCCGCTTCACGCGCCATCCAGTCCGTAGGCCACGGCCACGACGAGCCCGGCCGATGGTGCACACACGCCTGAAGCAGCGCCCACGCCACCGCGTAGCCGACGGTTCCCACGATCGAACGGGCCAGCAGCAAATACGCCGACGCCGCACCCTGGTCGGTGACCTCAGCGGGGCACGCGCCAAGGACCGCGTCCAGTACGTCCCGCGGCGGGCCCGGGGGGATGCCTTCGGCCCGACGTTGCGCGACGTGTTCGATCGCCGCGGCCCTCCGTTTGGGACGCAGCATCTCTGCCCGCACTCGGTTGCGCATGTGGGGTGAGCGCATCATGCCGATCTGCACGTTCCGCTCCTGCAGCCGGCGCAACGTGGGCGCGGCAGCGGGGTACAAGAGGAGGCTGGCCGTGGCTCGCTGGACAAGTTCGAGACCAGTGCGGGGCCATGCACTGACGACAGGCAGTTCAGCTACCGCCCGGGCCATGGCCTCGCGATAGGCGGGGAGGTAATCGCGCACCGTGTTGCGCACCGCTCGGCCGACGCCGATCTGGGTATCCCGAGAAGGGAGCATGTCCCCGAAGAAGCCTGCCATCCCGCTGTTGAAGACCGGGTCACGCAGCACCGTCATCGCCAGGTCCGTGTCACGCACACACCAGGCGCCCCACGGGAGGCGGAACACGTCGGTCGGACTGCGGCGGGCGAAATCCTCGACGAACCCCAAAGGGTCCCGCCGGAACCGGCTCATCTCTCTCACGCTCACCGCAGGTCCTTCCCCCGAGGGCCGACACAGGGCGGCATGCCGCCCCAGTGGTCGATCACTTCATGTCATCGACACATACAGAGCGTGACAGCACGGGACCGGTGCGCGGAAGACTCACCAAAGATCACCACCCGGACGAGGGGCACATCACGACCCAAACCCAAAGCTCGCCGCGCCAAGAGGTACAACAGCGCACAAGACAGCGGCCTGCCGATTTCACCTCCGAGTGGCCGCTCCCAAGACCCGATAGGAACGCGCCCCGGCTGCCCGCGCCCAAGCCGCCGTACGGCCAGCGACGCCCGGAGGTAGCGCCACCACACGTGTTGCGTTCGGAACACGGCCTTCATCCGGCGCTGAGCTGCGCGAACCTGCCAGACTCGATCTCATGCAACAGGCCCGAGCCCCAGAGAACCCGCTGTGCTCTTCATGCCGCGCTCAGCTCCCGGACCGGAAGCCCTCGACGGTCTGAGCGAGCCCAGGCCCGCCACTCACCGTGCAGCTGATCGTTCAACGCGGCGGCCTTGTCCGGGCTGAGTACCTCGCCGTACCGCACTGCTCATCCAGTATTCCTCCGGAACGATGACGACGACGAATACGGCGGCGGTTACCGGGAGCACCCAGAGCGGGCCTGGAAGGCGGAAGGCTGGCTGTCCACGACGCAGGAGGGCACCGTGCGCTGCGTCCGGCACCGCGCACCCTCGCTCCGAGTACGAACGTCTGGACCGCCTGGAGGCACCCCGACCCGGCTGCCGGAGGGTGCAACACCGCATCGCGTTTCACCCCTGACCTGCCAGTTCGCGCGCTTCCCAGCTTCCAGGAGCGGTGTTGCACCACCGCGTTGCAGTCACCACGTACGAGACCCCGGGCCCTGATAGCAGGCCCGAGGTCTCGTACGGCGGCGGGGGAGCCGTCAGAAGTCGTCTCCGTAGCCGTCCCGGTCGGAGGGCGGTCCGAGTCGCTGGATGAGATCACAGGTGCAGGTTCCGCCCTCGTACAGTTCCCCGTCGCACTCTTCGTGGTGCTCGCGCACCGCCCGCTTCGCCGGGGACGCCGCCTGCGCGGGCTGCGGGGGCTGCGGGGGCTGCGGGGGCTGCGGGGGCTGCGGGGCGGGCGGCTCCGGGGCGCCGGCCTCGGCGGCCGGGGCCGGGCCCGCCCACTCCATGCCGAGCGCGGCGAGGGCGGCGCGCTGCTCCGTGGTGAGCTTGTCGCGTCTCGACTTGGTGTTCGACAGCCACACCCCCAGTTTCACCGGCACCGTCTGGCCGTCGACTACGACGTCCACCACCGCGCCGCGCGGGACGGGCCGCTGCCCTTCCTCCACCCACTGCGCCAGGGCTGCCAGGCCCCGCTGGAACGCCTGCTCCGCCTTGCTCCCCGCCCTCTTCGGGCCCTTGAGTGCGGCGGCCAGCGCCGGACGGAGCTCCGCCGGGGCGATGGCCACGGGGAGGGGCGCGCCCCGCACGCCCAGCGCCTCCAGGCGCTCGCGCTGCTCGGGCATCAGCTGCGCCCACGTGCCGGGTTCCTGCTGCCGCCACCGCCACGTCCCGATGTCGTCGCCCTCGAACGTGATGCCGGGCGCGATGTAGGGCAGGTGGCCGTCGGCGTCGACCAGGTCGGCGAGCGCCCGGTAGTGGCGCTGCCAGCTCAGCGGCCACGGGCAGTTCCAGTCCGGGTCGACCGCCGCCAGCTGCTCCGCGCGCTCCGCCGCACGCTTCGGGTCCTTCCCCAGGCCGCCCTTGCGGCGCAGGTTGGCCATGTGCTGCCCGATGGGCACCATCGCCTCCCCTTCACCCCACACTGCGTCCTGACGCGGCGCGAGGTGCCCGGTGGCCCGCCGGTACGACCGCAGGGCGGCCAGCTTGGCCTCCCACGCCTCTTCACCCGGCTCCCAGAGCATCCCGGCCTCCGGGGCATCCAGCAGCGTCTTGCGCCGCTCCTCGAGTTCGCCGGCGCGCAAGGCCTTGCGCTGCTGGTGCACCCACCGCCCCAGAGGGAAGTCCTTCGTGACGCCGACCTCGACCTCCACGTCGTACGGGACGGCGAAGACGCCGGTGATGCCGTTCTCCGCCCGCCAGCGGATGAGGGCCTGGTAGCCCTCCAGCCACACCAGGGACTCCGGCCGGTACACCCGTGTACGGAGGAACGCCGCGATGGTGGCGGCGTCGCGCGGGCTGGAGAAGTGCAGCAGGGTCGCTTCGGCGGCGGCCTGCGTGTCGTCGTCCTCCTGGTCCTCGCCCTCGCCCGCGCCGCCGGCCCCGACGATCCGCCCCTCCTCATCGCGCTGGACGTGGACCTTGCGCTTGCCGCTGGTGAGCGCGCGGGAGGCGAGCTGCTCGACCAGGCGCTCGTCGTGGCTGCGCAGGCCCTGGAGGACCGCCACGAGCGGCCTGAAGCTCGCGGAGGCCACCATGTCCGTCGGGTCCTCGTTGGGCTCCAGGAAGACCGGCACGATGATCCTGGCGACCTTCGTGCTGCCGTCGCGGTTGAGCCGGAGCGCGCGGCCGATGTTCTGCACGATCTCCACCTGGGAGCCGCGGGTGTCCGCGAAGCAGACGGCTTCCACGCCCCGCTCGCCCGTGATGTCGACGCCTTCCCCGAGGACGCGAACGCTGGCGAGGAACGCCCGGTGGACCCGGCGTCCGGCCGCGTCGATGCCGTTGGCGAACTGGTGCAGCGCCTCGCGGCGTTCGGCGACGAGGTGGTCGCCGCACAGCCACGCGGACCAGACACGGTCCGGGGGTACGTGGCGGCCGGCCTCCAGCTCGTAGAACTCCGCGTCGATGGAGGAGGCGGGGAGCTTGTCGGCGGCGGCCAGGTCGGCGTCGGAGGCGTCGTTCATGTACAGCGCGGCCGCGGTCTCGGGCAGCTTGTCCGCGAATGCGCGGGCCTCTTCGACCTTCTGGTGGAACGTCATGACCGTACGCAGGTTGTACGCCGCGGCGTGCTCCAGGAGCGCGGTCTGCAACAGGGCCAGGCGCCGGCCGCGCCGGGCTTCCTCCGACTCCCCGAGGACGGGGGAGGGGTCGCGGATTTCCAGGACGTCGATCTCGAACCCGGCGAGGATCTCCCGCTCGATCGCCTCGCTCAGCCCGAGCTCCGCGAGCCACGCGCCGTACGTGCCGTCCGGGTCGTCGGCCATGCTCGCGATCTCCGCCTCCTGGCCGCCGTTGCCCCTCTGCGGGCTGGCCGCGGCGAGGATGCGCGGGGTCGCGGTGAGGTAGAGCCGGAAGTCCGCCGGGATCCGGGCGTTGTCATGGATCGCCGCCCACGGACGGCCAAGATCACCAGCAGTTCCGTGGGCCTCATCCACGATCGCGAGGTCGAACCCGTCCATGCGCTGCCCGTACAACCGCTCTCCGCCCGCGAGCGCGGACTCCAGCGGCCCGCGAACCTTCCGCTGCTCCGCAGGTGCGGTGATGTCCTCACGGTCCACGAGAGAGGCGTACGTGGCGAACACGACAACCGGCCCGTGCCCGGCCCACAGCGCGAGCTGGATCGGGTTCGTGGTGGTCTGTACCCCGAGCTCGTTCAGCACCGCGTCGTTCTCCAGGGAGCACACCGCGACCATGGGGGCCCGGTGGCCCACCGCCCGCCACGCCTGGGCGGTCTGCGCGAGCAGGTCCAGCGTGGGCACGGTCACGAGGATCCGGCCGTCCGCGAACGACTCCAGCGCGCACGCGGCGGCCGTGATCGTCTTGCCCGACCCGGTCGCGGACACGATCGTGCCCCGGGCACCCTGCGGGGGCACCGATGACCTTGCAGGGAAGCCCACCCACTTCCGGAAGGCCGCTTTCTGGTCTGCCTGGTGTTCGCGGAGCCTGATCACTTCAGGCTCCTTGAGAGGTGGCCGGCGGCTGGGGTGCGGTTGGTTCGGGGCTTGGTGCTGGTTGTTGCTTGCGGCGCCGGCGTAGTTCTCGCTGGGCTTGGGCGCGGGCACATTCGCGGGTGCAGTACTTGATGCCGCTGGTGCGGTACTGGCCGTATTCGGCGCGGCCGCGCTGGCGTACGAAAGGGCGCCGGCAGGTCTCGTTCGCGCATTCGCGGACGGTGGCGCCTTCGGCCATGTGGTTGTAGAGCTGGAGGAAGGCCACGGAGTAGATGGTGGGGTGGCGGTCGGCGAGGCCGCCGATGCCGATGCTGAACGGTCGCAGGGCTGCCTGCATCGCGCCTCTCAGCTGGCTGAGCCGGGTCCACAGGAGGTATTCGGTGAGCACATCGAAGTCTTGTGGCCAACCGTCGTCCCGGTGGGCGTTGTCGGCTCGGAGCTGGGCCAGCCGGGCTTCGGTGGTCTCGGGGGCGATGAGCCCGTCGAGGCCTCCTTCGCGGCAGCAGGCGAGCCAGGTCGTGACAGCTGTCTGGGCTTCCCGGACGTAGATCTTGAGGAGGTCTCGGTGCATGCCGGACCCCCCTGTGCCGCCGTTGTCACGTTCTGCGAGTTCCTCCAGCTCGCGCTCTTCGTCCTCGCTCCAGTCGGCTGCGGCAAGGCCTGTGCCGAAGTCGCAGAACATCCCGTAGGTGCCGATCCAGCCGGCCAGGGTCGGCAGATCGTCGGGATCGAGTTCCATCAGTTCACGCAGGTAGAAGTCATCGGGAAGTGCGGCCGACTCCCGCACTGCGCGCGGGTCCCGGAGGTCCCACAGGATCCAGTCTCCGTCGACGCGGACACCGGGGACCGGTTCCAGCGGTGGCGCCGGAACCGGCGCCCCCGGCCAGAGCGTGGGACGAAAGCGTGGGTCAACGTATGCCGCCATGGCCGCATCCTAACCCCTACGGTGGTAGCACGAAGCACTCTCGCTTCGTACCACTATTCGCGCTGTGGGATCCAAGGGAGAGCAGTGCCGACCTGGCCGGAACGCAAGGACATCGGGGACCGACACGAGAGCCGGGTCATGCAGGCTCTGCAGGCCCGCGGATGGACGGTGCAGCCCTGCGGCCAGGGCATCTACCCCGCCCCGATCCAGGACGCGCTGCGCCGCACCCGCTCCACTCTGCGGCAGTTCCCCGACCTCATCGCCGCCCGCGGAGCCGACCTCGTCACCATCGACGCCAAGGAGCGCATGCCCAGCACCTGCAGCGACCGCTACGCGATCAGCACCGCCACCGTGAACGCCGGCCTGCTCTTCACCGCCGCCCACGCCCCCACACCGCTCTACTACGTCCTGGGCGACATGAACGTCCTCACGCCCGCAGAAGTCCTCCACTACACCGCGCACGCCCTGCGACACCGGAGCGGTGCCTACTATCTCGTCAGCAGCCACCAAGCCCACGCATTCGACGACGTCTTCGGCCCGAAGGCATCGCGCGTGGCCCGAGCTGCCGACACGCGGCGCTGGTAACGGACGACCCGACTGGAACGACTGGCTCTCCCACCTCGACCAGATCTACACCACCGTCCGTGTCCGCCGGATCCTGGAGACCCGGGGCTCCGGACGGCCCCCGTACCAACACATCCCCGCGGTACCGGCCCTGTGGACCGGACAGACCTACCGCGCCCTTCGCGCACGGCGGCCTGGGAACTCCTCCGGCACCACACACCCGAAGAGACCGACACGGCACAACGGACGTCGCCCACGGCCGGACTGGCCACCCGCCTGGGCGGACACACCGTCCGCGACCTGGCCCGCCACCTGCTCGCACTCGCACGGAAGGGCCTGCAGGCCCGTATCCACGACGGACTCGAACAACCCGGAGCACTCACCTTCCTCGACCCGCTCGACGAGATCCTGGACACCAACGAGACATTCGCCGAACAGGCCGCACGCCACTGGCGAACGACCTACCGCAGCGACCCCGCCCGCTACATCAAGGCTCACCGGGCCCCGCCCGCCACGTGAAGCAGAGCAGCGGACCGCGGGCCGGAGCGGCTGAAGTGCCCCTGACCGACCGAAGGGCCTTTGCCCCGGCCCCCGCACCGTGACGGTGCAGGGGCGGGTGCCGTTACGGTAACGGGCGCGTCATCACGACCTGACCGTCGATCGTTCGAAATCGGCGGCCGGGAAGCGTGCACGGCCGCACGGCCTGTCGTGGGGGTGACGCGCGGAGCCTGTGATCGTTTAAGGGGCGCTGCGGCGAATGGTCGCAGCGCTCCTTCTCGCTGCCCGGTCGGTGCAGCGGGTATCGAAAGGCGTGGTGGACGATGGCCAACCGAAAGAAGTCCCTGGTCGCGGTAGCGGTTGCCGTGGGGGTCTGTGCCGGTGTTCTCATCGGCAGCCCGGCTGGTGCGCAGGACCGGAAAGTCTCCTTCCTCAACAAGCTCACGTCGGAGTTTCTCGGAACTGACGACTATGAGCACTTGGTCGCCGGCCAGGACGGGTCCGTCGGGTGGGTACTGAAGACGCCGCCGGGGGCGGCAGCCGGGGTGTACCAGATCGAGTTCAACGGTTCCGCCGCGTGTCTCAAGGCGGAGGCTGCGGACGACGTCCGCCTGGCGCCCTGTGCGGCCAACCCCGGCAAGCCGCAGAGGTGGAAGGTGAACCTCACGCCGGGCAGCTACGACACGATCGAGAGCAGGATGTACCCGGGGCAGGTACTCACCAACGTCGATGGCTCCGTGGTGCTCCGGCCAATCGTGGCGGAGGAAGACGGGCAGAAGTGGACTGCCGTCCAACAGGCCTGATCCGACGGATGCGAGAAGACCTGTCCCCGGGCTGCCAGGCGATGGAGGCTCCCGGCGACTGGGGCGCGGGCCGGGGCGCGCAACAGACGATGGCCAAAGGCCGTGGGTTCGAGTTTTCTGAAGTGGGCTCGAAGCCGAACTCGCGGGTAAAGCGTGGGTGACGGTAGCTGGCCGGGCCGGGGTTCGTCCGTGCCCGCCCAACCGAGGGGTGCGCAGGGCCGGGCGGCGGGTGCGATGAAGTGCGGAGGCGGAAACGGTCGGTCTCGGGCTTTCCTGTAATCAGACGAGGCCAGGAGGCGCGTAGGTGATGCCGCGGTCTGGGGTGGGTGTCGCGGGCGAGGGCCACGACCTTCCAGATTGCGGCGGGAAGGCCAGCCCGGGGCCGTCGCATGCCTTGCCTGGGGAAGCCGCGGGCGCCTCGCTCACGTTCGGTGATTGAGCGGCCCGCGGTGCAGACGGTGCCCCGGGACAGACCTGCCGGAGTTGACCCACCTCGTCGGCGCTTCGATGCCCTGGTCGTTGACCTGTCACGCGTACGGGCGGTCCTGCGGCTGTGCGGCACCCTGAGCCTGGAGACTTCGGGTATGTCGAACTTCCCGAGCGGAAACTTCCCGGGCGGCGACCTTCGGGTTTGATTACTCAGAGCATTAGCGATATGACGTAGAGTCATGATCTCGACTCGCTTTGCGCGACATATCGCCCTGGCCACGACGTTCACCGCTGCCGCCCTGATGAGCACGGCTCCCGCGTCGGCGGAAACAACGGCACAGGAGAAGAGCCTGACCCTCACCACGGTGAATGACTATCGCGCCAAGTACCAGGCGCGGCCTCTCACCTGGAGCGACGAACTCACTCCGGCCACGGAGCAGCACGCGAAGGACTGCAAGTTCAAGCACTCGAACGCCAGCAACGGCTACGGCGAGACCCTTCACGCAGAGACAGCGACAGACAACCAGACCGCCATCAAAAGTGCCTTCCGTACCTGGATGGCCGAGTCGGACCGGTACAACTACGGCAACCCCGGCTTCAGTGCGCAGACAGGAAACTTCACACAGGTGGTGTGGCAGAGCACCACGCAGATCAGCCTCGCCGTCGCCCAGTGTCCGGCCGGCAGCATCCTTCCCGAAGCCTCCACCTACGTCGTGGCACGCTACACCCCGGCAGGCAACCAGTTGCACAAGTTCCCCTACAACGTCGGCCGGCCTCGCTGAGGGCTGAGCGAACCCGCAACATCCACACCGCCCACCGAGCCCCGCTCGGCGGGCGGTACAGCTCAGGGCCAGGAGTGGTCTCCTGGTTTCTGCTCGGCCCCTTGCCTCGGTGGCGGTCCCGCGTTGCGGAGGCTGTGTTCGATAAGGCCGGGCTGGTCGATGGTGCCGGTGTAGCGCAGGGCAGCGACGGAGAGTCCGAAGAGGTCGCAGATGCGGCGGGGCTCGCCGCAGGTGGCCTCGGCTTCGTGGAGGAGGCGGTCCTCGCGGAGCCGGCTGGTGGGCATGCCGAGGACGTCGTTGATCCAGACGTGGCTGACGAGCTCGACACCGCAGCCGGTGGTCTGGGAGAGGAACAGGTGGGGGTTGGCGGTGCGGGGCCAGCGGCGGTTGCGGTAGTCCAGGTACGCCGCCAGGCGAATACGCACCGGGTCGGCGAGCAGGACGGTCCGGCCGGGCAGGAACAGCCGCCCGTCGCGCAGGTCGGTGGTCTTCAGCCTGCACAGTTGCCCGGAGCTGAGCGCGTGGAAGACGGCCAGGGCCGCCAAGGCGGCCCGCGGCACGTGCTGTTCGCCGAGGTTTTCACGGAGGGCGTCGACCTCGAAGGGCAGGGGGCTGGTGGGGGTCGGCGTGCCGCAGAAGATCCGGGCGGTGGGGTCGGTGAAGATGATCCGCCGGTTCTTCAGTGGCCACAGGATGTGCCGCAGGCCCTGGAGCATGTCGACGCGCGGGGTTCCGCTGTCCGGCAGGATGGCGAGGACGTCGTCACGGGTAATGGACCGCAGCGAGTCCTTGCCCTGTGCCGCCCATGCCCGCAGGGCGGGCAGCGCGTTCGTCACCATCCGCTGAATCCACCGGTGCGGTCGCGCCTTGACGCGCGGCGCGGTGGTGCTGCCGGACAGTCTCAGTTCGAACCAGATGGTGAGTACGCCAAGGGCGCCGCCCGGGACGCGGGCGGGGAGTGAGGTCCGGTGTGCCCATCACGGTCCGCTGTACCGGTGCCCCCGGTTTGGTCGGTCTGCTAAGGGATTGCAGATCATCAAGGTGTTGCTTCCCGACCTGGGGCTCGTTGGTCTGGTATGCGCATCCCGGACGAGACCCGTGACCAACTCTTCGCAAAGTTCGCGGTGTTGTTCCCACATCTGGACGAGCGGCAGCGACGGCTGCTGATAGGAACCGAGGCCCGGCTGCTGGGGCATGGTGGCATCCGCGCTGTCGCCCGGGCGGCCCAGGTCAGCGAGACGACGGTCCGCAACGGCGTGTTCGAGCTGGAATCCGGAGAGGAGCCGTTGGGGCGGGTCCGGCGTCCCGGCGGAGGACGCAAACGGGTCGCCGATCTGGATCCGGGGCTGCGGCCGGCACTACTGGCGCTGGTCGAGCCCGAGGAGAGAGGCGACCCGATGTCGCCGCTGCGGTGGACGGTGAAATCGACCCGTACGCTCGCTGCGGAGCTGGCCCGGGCCGGGCACCGGATCAGCGCCGATACCGTGGGCGACCTGCTGCGGCAGGAAGGCTTCAGTCTTCAGGCCAACGCGAAGAAGCTCGAGGGCAGTCAGCATCCGGACCGGGACGCCCAGTTCCGCTACCTCAACGAGCAGGCCCGCAACTACCGGGACGCCGGCCAGCCGGTCATCAGCGTGGACACCAAGAAGAAGGAGCTCGTCGGCGTCTTCAAGAACAGCGGCCGCCAGTGGCGTCCTACCGGCGAGCCTGTCCCGGTCAGCGTCCACGACTTCGCCGACCCGCAGCTGGGCAAAGCCGTCCCCTACGGGATCTACGATCTGACCGCGAACACCGGCTGGGTCAACGTCGGCACCGATCACGACACCGCCGCGTTCGCAGTGGAATCGATCCGCCGCTGGTGGCACGGCCAGGGCCAGGCTGCCTACCCGCGGGCGACACGGCTGCTGATCACCGCCGACGCCGGCGGATCCAACGGCTACCGCACCCGGTCCTGGAAGCTCGAGCTGGCCCAACTCGCAGCTGAAACCGGGCTGACGATCACCGTGTGTCACCTACCACCAGGCACATCGAAGTGGAACAAGATCGAGCACCGGCTCTTCTCGCACATCACCATGAACTGGAACGGCCGCCCGCTGACCAGTCACGAAGTCATCGTGCAGTCGATCGCCGCGACCACCACCCGCACCGGACTGCGCGTGAGAGCCGAACTCGACACCAACACCTACCCGACCGGAGTCCGCATCAAAGACGCGGCAATGGCCGCCCTACCGCTGACCCGGCACGCGTTCCAGGGCGCCTGGAACTACGCACTGCACCCCCAACCATCACCGGGAATCCCGGCGGCCCGGGCCCCGAAGACGCCGGACCCGGAGTGGGACCAGGCCCTGCTCTCCGATTCAGCACTGACCGGGATGACCCGCCAGCAACTGAACGACCTCACCGAGACCCTGGCCCCGGACGGGGATACCCGGCGCGGTCGGCCGCCTCGGCTGGCCTTCGCCGACCAGGTCCTGGCCACCGTGCTCCACCTGCGGGACGCCCTGGCCGCAGAACCCCTCGCCGTGCTGTTCGGCACCAGCCGCACCGCGATGCACCGCACCCTCCTGAAGAACCGGCGACTGCTCGAGGCACACGGCATCACCATCCCACCGGCGACAACCCCACCCACGGCCCTCGCCGCCCTTCAGGACCGGGTCCAGGCACAGACCAGCGAGGACAACAAGATCAAGACGACGTGTTAATGATCTGCAAGCCCTAAGAGCTCGTAACACGATCTTGTTGATGTTGGCTGGTGGGGCGTAACCGGTGTGACGATTCGGCTGTTCGTGAGGATGTGAGTACCCGACCGTGGATCGTGGACGATGAGTTGTGGGTTCTGATCGAGCCGTTGCTGCCGCCGTGGCCGGAGCGGTCTCCGGGGCCGAGGCCGGTGTCGGATCGACTCTGCCTCCAGGGCATCCTGTTCGTCCTCTACAACGACATATCCTGGCAACTCCTGCCCCTGGAACTCCGGTTCGGCTCGGGGCAGACCTGCTGGCGTCGGCTGGACCGGTGGCAGAAGGCAGGAGTCTTCGACCAGTTGCATCGGGTCCTGCTTGCGGAGCTGAACGCGGCCGGCGAACTCGACTGGTCACGTGCGTGTGTGGACGGTTCCCACATCCGCGCGAAAAAGGGGCGCCGACACCGGTCCGTCGCCGGTCGACCGGCGGAAGACGGGCAGCAAGCACCACCTGATCTGCGACGGACGCGGCACCCCGCTCAAGGTCATCACGACCGCAGCCAACGTCAACGACGTCACCCAGACCCTGGCCCTGGTCGACGGCATCCCACCCGTCGCAGGCCGACCCGGCCGGCCCCGCCGACGGCCAGAGGCCCTGCTCGGCGACAAAGGGTACGACTCCAACGCTCACCGCGACGAGCTCCGTCGCCGACGAATCTTGCCCGTCATCTCTCGCAAGGGATCACCGAACATCAAGGGCATCGGCAAGCTGCGATACGTCGTCGAGCAGACCTTCGCCCTGCTCCACCACTTCAAACGACTCGCCGTCCGCTGGGAACGCCGCACCGAACTCCACGACGCCTTCGTCTCCCTCGCCTGCAGCCTCATCTGCTACCGACGCCTCAAGAAGACCCGACCATGATCGTGTTACGAGCTCTAAGGGCTGTCCCGCAATTCGTGGTGGATCAGTGCGCGGCGTCAGATGCGGTGCATCGCAAGGCGGAGGGGCGTCCGCATACTGGATGTATGTGGACGTTCCGACAACGCGGCGAGGTGCCGTAGCTGTCGTCGCGCACCCGCCAGGAATTGCGGGACAGCCCTTAGGAGAGCTGAACGCTTTCGACGACCGGGCCCTTCACTCCGTTGTGGCCTGGTACTCGACCGTCTGGCCTTCTTCCAGGTGATCCAAGTTGATGTTGTCGAACGAGGAGTGGTCGAACCAGACGTCCGCGCCGCCATCGTCCGGCGTGATGTAGCCGAAGCCCTTCTCGGGGTGGTACGACTTCACTTTCCCTGACGCCATGAGACTGTTCCCTTCTCGGATGATTGGATTCGCCCGGCCGCCCCTGCCGGGCGGCGGAAGCGTCCCGCTTCGGGTGACCTTCGGGCCGGGCGCCTCCGCGACGGCGTCTTCTCCAACAACCGGCCCCCGGGCTCCGGCACCCTCGCCCCGGGGGTAGGTGCCCCGATTGCGGCAGGTTGGGTGGGGTGGGGGCCTGTTGGTGGTCCGGGCGCCGAGGCGTGCGGGGCTGGTCGTGGCTGCGGTGAGTTGGTGCCGGAGTCAGGTTCTGGCAAGGCGTCGCGCAGGCCGGTGTGTGGACGGCATGGAGGGCATCCTCGATGCTGGTGCGGGCCGCGTAGCGCTGTCGGCCAGCCGGGCCGAACGGCACAGCTGGGCGGCCGTACGGACGGCTGGCGGATCGTGGGCCGCGCCTTGGCGCTGGGCCACTGGCGCTGCCAGGCCGCACGTGACCGCTCTGTGCTTTCACAGGGAGGCGCCTTTGCTGGACGCAGTTCCGGGGTGAGGTCCGATGCCGGAGCCGGGCGTTCGCACCGGACCGGTGCTGTCCCGGGCGGCCTGAGCAGGACTCTGCGGGTCCAACCCGTTTCGGCGGGCCGGGCCCTGGATCTCGATATGCCACGGCTCTGGGGCTGGCCCCGGTGGCACACGGGCCCAAGCGGGAGGGGCGGCAGTCTCCCGAAAGGTGCCCCAGGGCTGCTGGCGGACCGTTGTGGTGGCCGGTTCTCTCGGAGGGCGGAGCGCATTTCCGACGTGGTCGGCGATGGAGGACAGGACGACGCAGTCCCCGGTACGCGGGCACATGTGTGCCCCGCTGTGCCCGTGTTGGGTCCGGCTTGCGGATGGGCAGTACGTCAGCGCCGGGGGCGGCGGATGCCGTTTCCGAGGGCTGGAGGGGATCATGGCTGAACGTCTGCTCGCTCCGCACGAGGCGGCCATCCATACGGCCGGTGTGCGGGTCGTTCTGCAGAGCACGGTCGAGGGCGCCCTGGACGAGGAGGCTCTCGCCCAGGCACTCGCCCACCTGTACGCGGGCTGTCCCTTGCTGGGAGCGCGCATCGTCCCAGACCGAGACGGTCGGGCTGTCGTCCGTACCGGGGAGGTCGGCCGCGGCCCGGTCCTGGGGCGCGGTGCGGATTTCGAAGAGGAGATCAACGCACCCCAGCTCTGGGAGGAGGACCCGCTGCTGCGGATGACCCTGCTGCGGGAGCCGGGGCGTACCCGGGTGGTGCTGACCCTGCCGCGGGCGTTCGTCGACGGAATGAGCTACCTGGACCTCCACCACCGGCTGTGGGACATCTACAGCGCACTGGCCACGGGGCACCCGCTTCCCCCGCTCCCGCAGTTCCCGGTGCTCGGGCCTTCGCTCGACGACCTGCTCGCCGCCCGGTTCACCCCTGAAGGGCTGAGGGACTTCGTGGCCGCGCGGGCACGCCTCGACGCGCAAGAACCTCCCGCACTTGTGCCTGCACTGGCCTCCCACGAGGGCGGCCCCGGCCCTCACCCTGCCTTCCGCCTGATCGGCATCGATACCGGTGCCGACCACAGCGCACGCCTGGCCCAGGCGGCCCGCGACGCATCGCTCACCCTCAACTCCCTGGTCTCCGGAGTCCTGCTGACCAGCCTGCACTCCCTGCTCCCGCCTGCACCGGGACCGCGGCCGGTGCTGTGCACGACCGCGGTGGACATGCGACGCCGGCTCTCCCCGCCTCTGCCCGCCGGCCTCCTGCAGTCCGCCGCCACCACGGCCACCCTGCGCCTGCGGATCGGGGAGACGGACCACCCCGCCACGGTCGGCCAGGAGGTCGCCGCACAGTTGCGGGCGGCACTGGACAGCGGGGATGCGGCACGGGAGCTTGCCGCGTTCCCGTACATGCTCGACCAGCACCCGCCCAGCCTCGTCATCACCAACGTCGGCACCATCACCGCCCCTGCAGTGGTCGGCGGACTGCATGTCACCGGTGTGCGTCTGGCCCCGCTCGGACACGTCCCCGTGATCTTCGCCGTTGTCAGCCGCTACCAGGGCCGCTTGGCCGTCGACCTCTCCTACAGCACCGCCTGGTACACCGACCAGCAGATCCAGAAGTTCGCCCGCCGAGTATCGGCCGGAATGGAGAACCTCTTGAGGACGGCTTAGGCGAGGACGAGAGGGCCGTCCGGACTTCCCCCGTCATGGCCGCCGGCCCCCACCGCACAGGTGAGCAAGGGAAAGGGGCGACCGGTCGGCAGGGTTCTTTCAGCTGGGTTCGACAAGTCCCGCGTAGTCGCAGGTCAGCTTGATCGAGTCGAAGAGCAGCCCGGGCGAGCAGCGTCCGATGGTGTGCCTGCGTGAGCCGGCCGGCGCGTCGGCGGGTGCGTCGGCGGAGAGGGTTGCGTCGGCGCTGTGTGGTGCGGGGTCGGCGGCCATGACAGGGGAAGCGAATCCCGTGGTGGCGGTGGCCGTGAGCATCGAAGCGATAAGGATCTTCTTGAGCACAGGGGAACCTTTCGGAGGTGATATTTGGTGTCTCCAACGGATCCGGGCGTCGGAAGTCACGAACACGGCGGGTGACCAGGAAGCTGATGCCCGCGCGGGGAACGTGTCGGGCGACTTGACGTAGCACTTCGCTGGGGAGACTGTCCGGGTTCCGGCGCTGTCCGGGCGTCAGGAACAGGTCCGGGGAAACGAGCTCTGCGGCGGGCTGTCGTGGTGCTTTCCGGGCGTCCGAGAGCCACCGGGGTACGAGTCGGTGACGGCGTGCGCGACCGGTCCGGGGGAAACGGTTCTGTCGGGAAAAACGGGTCGGACGTGGTCGAGTTGGCTTCGTCCCGGCCGTGTGCGTGTGAGGAACCTGGCCGGAACCCGGAGCCCGGCCAGGTGCCCCGGAGCTGCCCCAGGAAGGAAGCACATCATGCCGAGGGGAACGGTGAAGTGGTACAACGCGGAGAAGGGCTACGGAGCCATCGACCCGGACGACGGCGGTGCTGAGGTGTTCGTCCACCACTCTGCGATCAACGGTTCCGGCTTCCGCGACCTCGACGAGGGCCAGGCCGTCGAGTTCGAGGTCACCAACGGGCCCAAGGGCCCGGAGGCCGAGAACGTGACAAGCGCCTGACAGCTTTCTGGTACCGGCTGGCGAGGAACCGGACTACTGCTCGCGGGGTCCGTCGCCGGAGCTCGGCCACCCGGTGCTGTGCGCGGCCCTGGGCCGCGCACAGCACACGAGGATGGGACCTCGGGAAACGCGGGAGCCGCGAGCGTGACACTGGGCGGTCTGGTGACCGCCTCCGGCGCCGCCCGCGGCGCTCGCAGTGCGACGTGAGGCCCGCACCGGCACCCCGAAGTGTCACGGAGCAGTCCCGCGTCGTCAGGAACGAGGGTCCGGCGGGGGCTGGTCTTCCGAGGCCGCGGAACCCCGGGCGAGCGAACGGGCGTGGTGGTGTGGTGCGTGCGGTACGGGCCCGTCGTCGCCCGGCAGTCTCCGAACTCCCGCTACAGCGGCTCCCTGGCCACCTACGAAACCGGCGACACCTTCGATCACCAGGCAGGCGCCGCATTCGCCTACGTATGGTCGCTTTCCCCTGGCCCGGCCATGACCGGCCCATCAGCTTCGCCAACGACGAGAACCGGTTCCAGCAAACCGCCCAGTTCCCCGCCGAGGGCCCGACCGGCTGACGCGGCACCCTCACCGGCTGGCCCGGGGAGAGCAGGCGCCCGGGCCTGAAGCGGATGCCCCACGCGGACGGTGTGGCCTTCCGCTCCGGCCCAGAACCGAGTTGGTTCCGCGCGGGGGGGGGAAACGCTCCTGCCCGGGGTGGTTGTTGTGGGGTGGTCGGGTTGGTTCCGCCGTGCGGATGTGTGACGGCGCGCGGCGGTCCGGCCCGGGTCCCGGTGGAGGGTGACCGGGGAATTCCAGCAGTGCCTGAAGGGAAACGTCAGGCGACGGGAACGGTGAAGTGGTTCAACGCGGAGAAGGGCTACGGGGCCATTAACCCGGACGACGGCGGTGCGGAGGTGTACGTCCACTACTCGGCGGTCAACGGTTTCGGGTTCCGCAATCTGGATGAGGGCCAGGCGGTCGAGTTCGAAGTGACCAACGGGCCCAAGGGCCCCGAGGCGGAGAACGTCACCAGCGCCTGAGTCTTTGGGCCCACGGCCCCCGGCGGGGGCCTTGGGCCGCTCGGGTACTGCCCGTCCTGTCTCTGAACGGCAGCCCCGCCCGGACACTCGATCACACCCGACGGCCCGGATTGTGGTGCCCCATCGTTCGGTGATGACAGTGGTCCGTTGAACGCGCCGGCTACCCGTGTACCGCCCGAGCCCGGGCAGAAAGTGACGGGGCGTTACCCGCCCGCCGGACAAGTCGTTGACTGGTGCATGAACAAGTTTTTCTCTGCTCGACTTGCGGCGGTCGGCGGGGCGATGGCCTTGGCCGTCGCATTGCCTGCCGCTCCGGCCTCCGCCGAGAATTCCATCGAGATCACCACTGTCGGCCCGGCCGAGCTGACAGTGGACTACGCCTGCGATGCCTCGGCAGGAGTCGTCGAAATCAAGGCGATGGTGGGCGATGTCAACGCAGACAGCCCGTCAGCCACCGGAACTCAGACTGACGTCACGTGCGAAGGCTCTCGCCACTCCGCCACGATCGCTCTCGACGGTGAGCAGCTATCAGCAGGGCAGACCGTGCAAGTGCGCGTTGCACTGGTCGACGGTGACGGCAATGTCGTCACAGGGCAGGCCAGAATGGTCACCCTCGGGTAGTGCCAGCATCAGAGCCACGCCACCCGTCCTCGGTTCCTCCGACGCCAAGCCGATCGCGGCGTTCCGTGGCCATATGCGAAGTGTTCCGGTCGCCGACGGTGTGGTGGCGAGGCGATCGTGCACAGCGCGATGTGGCGAGGCGCGACCACAGAGTCGTGACCGAACGCGAACGTGGTTCCGCGCGACAAATTCACGCTCGGAGGTCACATGCCGATGGCATCGCGAGCACGGCTCAGACTGTGAGCCTTGCTCGCGGGCAGCTGAAGTGCCGCTGCAACCGCCCATTCTGGCCGTGACAACGCATCCCGCCGGCCTCACCACTGGAACGGGATCGGAGAGCCGCACCGAGTGCACCGGCCCGGTCGTTGGGCATCGGGCGGTGCCCGTCCGGGGGTGCCGGGGAAGGGTGGGGGTGTGCCGGTGGTGGAAGCGGTCGAGGAAGCGGTCGGTTGGTTCGAGACCTATCTGTGCCGGCCTCATGAGGGTGTGGGGCGGCCCGGGGCGGTGTGCCCGTTCATGGTCCCGGCCCTGCGCGCCGACGGTGTACGGGTCCACGTGTTCCACGGTGGTGCGGGCCTGGACGGTCTGCTGTCCGCGGTCGACGCCATGGTCGAGGTCCTGCGGGGCGATGGGTGGCCGACGTCCAACCGCGCTCTGCACGCCGTAGTCGCCGTCCTGCCCGACCTTCCCCAGGCCGACGAAGAGCTCCTGGACCACGTGCAGGAGAAGGTCAGGACACCTCTGGCCCGGGAGGGGATGATGCTCGGCCAGTTCCATTCCCCGTGCGAGCAGGGTGCCGCGCGCAACCCCGGGTTCCCGGTGTCCCGTTCCCCGATCCCGATGCTGGCGCTGCGCTGGATGGCTCTGCACGATGTCCTGTTCGTCCACGACGACCCGGACCGGTTCGTCGCCTATGAGGAGCGGTTCGGGACCGTCTACCGCTCCGGGCGCACCGTGGACCCGCTGTTCACCCGCCTCTACCAGCAGGCACACCGCTAGGAGTGCAGGTGCCGTACCCGACAAGGTCAGGAACCCAGGTCGCTGAGGGTCTGGGCGAGGTCCCGGGCTGTGGGCCGGTCCCGGGGCGAGTTCAGCAGGGCCGGCTGGAGAACGGCTTGGAGCTCGGGCCATGGTGCCGCGGTCCGCAGGGGGATGCAGCCGGTGGCGATCTGGGTGCGGAGCTGGTCCGAGGTCAGGTGCTCGGTTGTGATGCCGGCGGCCGGGTAGTCCAGGGGCCAGGTTCCGGTGACGCAGGTCCACAGGGTGGCGGCCAGGGTGTAGACGTCGGCTGCCCTGCCTGCGTCCAGAGGCATGTCGCCTGCGCCGCGCAGCGCCAGCTCCGGCGGCACGAGGTGGTCGATGCCCACCCCCGTCACCGGTGGCGGCCGCATCCCCTCCCGCCAGCTCCAGGCCAGGTCGATCAGACGGACACCACCACCAGTGTGGATCCCGTGGTCCGGCTGGAGATCGGCGTGGACCCAGCCCATGT
Source organism: Streptomyces sp. NBC_00247 (assembly GCF_036188265.1). Classification (NCBI taxonomy): domain Bacteria; kingdom Bacillati; phylum Actinomycetota; class Actinomycetes; order Kitasatosporales; family Streptomycetaceae; genus Streptomyces; species Streptomyces sp. NBC_00247. The sequence goes on from NZ_CP108093.1 coordinate 7,311,180, forward strand.
CGTGCAGAGCGGCGACCGTCCGGCACAGCTCCACCGCCGCGCCGAGTCCCGCCCGCCGCCCCGTACCGTTCTCCCGGCACGAGGTGAAGGCATCCCACGTGGAGGGCCCTTCGAACCACCGCGCTACCAACCACGCACTGCCCGGCCCCAGGCCCGCGGCGAGCAGATGCCCGGACCACCCCAGCGCCCGGAGAACCTCCGCCTCCCGCGACACGGCTGCCGCGCCGTCGCCGGTGCCGATCTTCACGGCAGCTCTCCCGCCGGCACTCGTGGCCTCCCACACCACCGCACCCCGGCGGGATGTCACCTTCCGCAACCGGAAGCCGCCCCCGCAGCGGGCCTCGACCACCGCAAGGGCCTCTGCGTGTCCGGACGGAAACTGCCCCATCACTCGGACTCTCCTCCATTGCGTTCGGCCCGTCGGTCGCGAATGCCGTTCCGGGTCCCCGCGGCAGCGTGTGCGCCGACCCGTGGGGTGCGCCCGCGTTCGTCGGCGCCAGATGATGCCCGGAACTCCGCTTCGAGTGGTGCTCTTTCGGTCATGGCCGGGTCAGGGGGAGGGACCATACGTAGGCGAAGGCGGCGCCTGCCTGGTGATCAAAGGTGTCGCCGGTTTCGTAGGTGGCCAGGGATCCGCTGTAGCGGGAGCTGGGGGAGTGCCGGGCGACAACGCTGTGCGAGCCTTTGAACAGCTCCAGGGTGATGTCGCCGGTCATGGCGGTCTGGAGGCTGGAGACGAAGGCGTCCAGGGCGCGGCGCAGGTCGGTGAACCAGTAGCCGTAGTAGACGAGTTCGGCGTAGCGCAGGGCCATGGCCTGTTTGTGGTGGAGTGTTTCGCGGTCGAGGACGATCGCTTCGAGTTCCTGGTGCGCGGTCATCAGCACGGTTGCGGCGGGCGCTTCGTAGATGCCGCGGGTCTTGAAGCCGACGATGCGGTTCTCGACGATGTCGACGCGGCCTACTCCGTGCCGTGCGGCGACGGCGTTGAGCCGGTGCACGAGCTCGGGAAGGGGGAGCCTCTGCCCGTTGAGGGCGACGGGGGTCCCGGACTCGAACCCGATGGTGACTTGCTCCGGGTGGTCCGGGGCTGTCTTGGGGTCGGCGGTGAGCTGCCAGGCACGTTCCGGTGGTGGCCGGCCGATGTCGTCCAGTTCGCCGCACTCGATGCTGGTGCCCCAGATGTTGGTGTCGATGCTGTAAGGGCTGTCGGGGGTGACCGGCACCTGGATGCTGTGTTCCCGGGCGTAGTCGAGCTCCGACTCCCGGGTGGTCAGTTCCCAGTCGATGACGGGTGCCAAGACCCGCAGATCGGGATCGAGAGCGGTGACACTGGTGAAGAAGCGCACCTGGTCGTTGCCCTTGCCCGTCGCCCCGTGGGCGACCGCGTCCGCCCCCTCCGCATGGGCGATCTCGACCATCCGCTGAGCGATCAGCGGACGCGAGAGAGGCGCGGCCACCAGGTACTTGTTCTCGTAACGGGCATGGGCCCGCAGCGCGGGTAGCGCGAAGTCCTTCAGGAAACGATCGGTGAGCGGCTCGACATACACCTTCGAGGCGCCGGTGCGCAGCGCCCGTTCCTCGATCGTGTCCAGGGACTCGATCTGGCCGATGTCCGCGCAGAACGCGATGATCTCGGCGTCGTACCGCTCCTTGAGCCAGTGCAGGGCCACGGAGGTGTCCAGACCTCCTGAATAGGCGAGCACGATCTTCATGAGCCCTCCAGAGATGACGCCGGGCAAGGGGGCGACGCCGGTGGCATCCACCGCCTGCAGCGTCCAGGACGCTCCGCACAGACCACGGAACCCCTCCTGGAGTCTGTCCATCCCGCACGCACCGCATCCCCGCCCCGGGGTCCACAACCTCACGAGAGCCGCCACTCGCTGCGGGACTCCAAACCGCCGCTCTGCTGGCAGCGGAGGACGGCTCCGACATACTCGGCAGGCCGACGGGGCCGGGGCACTCGTCACCCGGTGGGCAGTGACATGTAGTCACCGGGGGGTGAAGATCGGCGCCATGTCCCGGCACGACCCGCCTCCGCCTTGTCGGCCCGAAGCGCCGGGGCAGCGGATCAGCTCCGTCGAGTCCCATGCGGGCGGCAGGGTTGCTCAGCCCAGGGGCGGCCTTCCGGGGAGCCACTTCTGCTCGTTCAGGTCGTGGCCGGCGGGCCGGAGGCCGACGATGCCCGCGTCGTTGTGGAGGACATGCCCGGGGTACTGCCGGCTCTCGATCGCCCGCGCCCTGCCCGACAGGTCCACCTTCCACCTCTGCGGCTTGCCGGGGTTGGCCGCGCAGTCCGCCATCTGCACATCGTCCTGGGCGACGGCCTTGACGCACCTCTTGGTCCCGTCCAGCTGGATCTGGTAGACCCCGGCCGCTGCACCCGGAGGTGAGATCAGTACCCAGTCCTGGTCCGCACCGTTGTACTTCCCGGTGAGCAGCACATCGCCGTCCGCGGTGAGGAACAGCCCGTCCGCCACGTTCTCGATGGCGACCCGGCCGGCGGCACTGGCCGGCGTAGCGGTGAAGACGCCAGCCCCGATCGTCAGGGCCGCTACCACTGCCGCCGCGGTACAGGACTTCTTCAGGTTGGCCATCGTGCCCACCGTGCCTCTCTGGGAAGGGGTTCCACTGAGACCGCCCCACCGAACTGGTTGGACGGCAGTAGCCAGCGAACCCGGTACCGAGATGCCCTCACCGCAATCACCCGATCGTGGGCGGGGGCCATGATCCAGACGAACCGTCCTCATGCCGGGTGGCGGCCTCGACGCCGAGAACCTCGCGCACTACGCCGAGCGTGAGGACACCGATCCCCCCATCCCGGGCCCAACCCGACACCCGGGGCGGGCGGGCACGGGCCCGTCTTCCTGCCCGGACCTGGGTGAGGCGGCGGGACCAGACCGTGCTCCCTCCAGGGTCTGTCGAACCGCCGTCAGCCTGTGCTCCCGCGTTGGCGCGGCTTCGTGTCCGTAAGGGTGCGGTGTCGTTGATCGGGTGCGGCCGGGCTCTCCCCGGCGCGGTGGGACGAGGGCGCCGGGAGTCGGGGCCGGACAGAGGGAGAACATGGTGGATTCGCAGGCGCAGGGACCCAGCCGTATCGGCCGTACGAGTGCACGGGCAGCTGTTCTGGGGGCGGTGGCCGGTGTGGCTCTGCTGCCGGCGGGTGCCGCCCAGGCGAACGTCGTCGGTGTCGGGAACGCCGCGTTCGGCAACACCTGCATCGCCCAGGGCGGTGCGCAGAACGCCGGCGCGACCGTGGCCGGCAGCGGGGCGGTGAGTGGCAACCACATCGGGCTGCCGCTGCATCTGGGACGCAACCAGTGCGGCAACAGCGGCATCGTCTGCACGGTCCTGTTCCGCCCGGCCGAGTGACGAACACGGTGGCCGGCACTCAGGAGCGGGCAGTGTCCGAGCTTCTGTCGTTGAGCGGCAGGGCGCTGCCTCTCCTCAAGCAGTGGGTGCACCGTGATCCGGACTGCGGAGTCGCCCGCGGGCTGCTCACCCTGGTGACGGCCGACCGGCTTGGCGACGAGGACCTGCGGGAACAACTGGTGATTGCCCACCGGGATGCCCGCTTGGCCGGCCCACGGGAGACAAGCCTTGTCCACGGGGTCTTCCTGCACACGCACCGGCACCACCGACTGACCGCTGATCACCTGGTGGGCCACTTCGCCCGTTGGCCCGCCGACGAACAGGCCGGGCTGCTCATGGGTGTCTTCGCCGAATGCGGCGACGACGTCTACCGTGCGCAGGGCGAGTCCCTGGTGGAATCGCAATGGGAACTGGCCGGTCCAGACAACTGGCCGTGGACGAGCTGGCTCGCAGCGATCCGGGCCGAGCAGGGACGGGCCCGTGAGGCACACGGCCTTGCCGAGCGGGCGCTGACCCTGCACCCGCGCTCGGGCGTCGCCGCACACGCTCTCGCACACGCCGGACACGAACTCGGTGCAGGCCCCGCCTCGGTCAGCTTCCTCGACCAGTGGCTGGCGGCCGACCCGGACGCCATGCACACCCGCCACCTCAACTGGCACGCCGCACTGCAGTCCATCGCCTGCGGCGACTTCCCCGACGCCCGCCGCCGGGCCGATACAGCACTCGCCCACGAGGACGTCGGGATGCGGGCAGCGACGAACTGGCGCCTGCTCCTCGTCGGACAGGCACCCGCCGGCCGGAGCGATCTCGAACACGTCAGAGAACTCCTCACCGCCCCTGGGGGCATGGCAGAGATCTTCCACACCTTCAACCTGGCCCTGGCTCTCGCGGTGGAAGCCGCGACCGACGACCTGCTCGCCCTCGCCAAGCGGGCCGGCGGCGACGAACGACCCGACTACCGCGACGTCCTGGCACCCGTCGCCCGAGCCCTGGCCGACATCACCGCGGGCCGCCCCCGGGCAGCAGCCGACCTCCTCAGCTCCCTCGGCGAGAAGACGGAGCGCATCGGCGGCGTACGCGTGGAACGGGAAATCATCCAGGACACCCTCGCCCGCGCCCTCGCCGATGCCGGCGAACCCGACCGGGCAGCCGACCTTCTCCACCACCGCACCACCACCCGCCACCACCACACCTACGAAACCCACCTCCTCGCACCACACTGACCGTGGGTGGGTACGACATCGTTGCGTCTGAAGGAGTGACAACGAACCCGTCAGTCCGACACCGCGCTGTTCCGCACGCGACGATGATCCTTTCCACCGCTTCGACACCCGCAGAGGACCATCACCATGGTCACCGCCGCACCCGACATCATCGCCACGAAGCTGGGCCGCTCCTTCGCCGCCCTGGACAGCGACCATGACGGTCACCTCGACCGGTCGGACTACCAGCGGCTCGCCGACCGCTACCTCACCGCCTACCACCTCGGCCCCGACGACCGCCGCGCCCGCGCCCTCCACGCCTTCTTCCAGACTTACTGGCTGGAGCTGCTGCGTCACGCGGATGTGCAGGGGGACCGGTTGAGCAGGGACCAGTACGTTGACGCTGTCCGTCGGGCGAGCGCCGACACGAGCCGGCTGAACGTGGCCGACGGGCTGGGGCATGTGCTCTTCGACGTGATCGACGTCAACGGCGACAACGAGATCAGCCGGGAGGAGTACATCCGCTTCCTGACTGACGTGTGGGCCATCGAAGAAGCCGACGCCCTGCAGGCGTTCAGGACTCTGGACACCAGCGGCGACGACACGGTCTCCCGTCCGGAGTTCCTCCGGGCGATCCGTCAGCACTTCCTGCTGAACGACCCGGACGCCCCGGGCAGCCTCTTCTTCGGCTCCGCCTGACCACCAGAACCCCAAACCGTCCGAAAGCCCTCTGACCAGGCCGCCGGCGCACTGCTAGGTTCCCGATCATGAGCCGCTTACCCGCCCTGCCCGCGCCCGCCGCGCCTGAGCCACCCCTCTCTGCTACACCCGTACCCGCGCCACCCGCGTCCGTGCCCGCCCTGCCCATGCCCGCCGCGTCTTGGGGGCCGGAGGTGCTGGAGGCGGTACGGGCGACTCCGGCGCCCTGGTACGCGGTTGCCTACCCGGCCTCCGGTGGCGGCTGGCACGTCAGCCTCCTCCAGAAGCCAGGCGTGGTCCGCGGCTTCTTCACGGCCGTCGGCCTAGACGCCGCCGACCGCGCGCTCCAGGACCGCGGGTACCTGTCCCTCGCGTCCGCGATGGGCTAGGACTGGGACCGGCTGACACGGAGAAGGGACGAACAGGGGCGTGGCACCCCGGTCTTCCTGGATCCCGGAGAAGACGCCTGAGCTGGCTCACTGCCATAAAGGTGGTACCTCATCCCAGCGATGACCCTCAGTGGGCGGTTCGTGAGTTGATGTCCGTTTCTGCTTGAGGGTGGAGTAAGGCCGCTGGTGGGGCTCTGTCAGCTATGGCTTTCTGGCGAAACTGCCGGTGTCGGCTTGGATGAGGATCCCGAGTCTGACCAGGCGTTTCAGCTTGGCGCGGGTGCCCTCGGCGTTCTTCGGCAGCAGCTCGTGACCGAGGGCTTGGCAGACGTCCCTGGCCCGTATTGGTCCGGTCGCGTGGTTGAAGGCGGCGAGGATGCGGGGGTAGTCCGGGTGCTCGGGCAGGTCCGGTGCGGCAGCGGGAAGCCGGTCGGCGAGGCTGGTGACGGTGGTGCAGGTGATCGCGAGATGCTCCAGATGGGTCTCGGCCTCCCGCAACCGGTTCTGCAGGCCGTCGATCTGTTCACGGAGGTCGTCGGCCAGGGCCCGGGCGGCTTGCTCCTGCAGTTCCAGGGCTTCGAGCAACGGCTGGATGTTCATGCTGCGATCGCCTGTGCCTCGCGCCAGGTGGGGGTGTTCGCGCCGGTGAGCCGGCGGGTCATGACGTGGGTCATGGCCCAGTAGACGCGTGAAACGGAGGAGGAAGGGGGTGGTGCTCGTAGTCGCGGACCAGGCGCCGGTGCAGTATCAGGATTCCGTAGGTCTGCTCGACCCTCCAACGCTTCGGCTGCGGCACGAATCCCTTGATCTGCGGGTCGCGGGCGACGATCTCGACGTCGATGCCCAGGCCGGCCTCGTGGGCGGACCCACGACCGCCCGGTGGCGTGGGTCCGCGCCGGCGCCCACCACCAGGAGCAGCTGCGCAGGACCCTCGGCTACCTGTCGGCGGTCGGGCCGGTCCTCGCGCACCCCGTCGCCCCGGCCGCCAGGGTCACCGCCGCCGACCTGGACGCGCCGCGGACGTGGGCGCGGGAGATGGCTCTGCTGCCGGAGCCGGCCCCGGTGGTGCCGCGCCGGTACCGGGACTGCGGGGACCGCTCCACCACCGTGCGCGACGGCCGCCGCGCCGACCGCGTCCACGCCCGGTGCGGGTCGTGCTGCGAGTGCTGGTGCCCGGACCCGTCCGAGGACCGGTTCCAGCCGTGCGGCGACCTCATACGGGAGCAGTGCCCCGGGTGCCGGTGCTGCCGGTCCTGCGTCGGATGCCACGGGCGGCGACTGACCGGCCGTCCCGTGCCCCCCGTCTCCGGCTGAGGTCTGAGACCTCGGCGCGCACCCCCGGTGCGCCGCGGGCGCTTTGTGTCGGTGCCTCGAAGGTGTCCGTCGAGCCGCTCACCGATCGTTTCCCTATGTATGCTCCCTTCCTCTGGCCCGGCCATGGCCAGGCGGGGCGCCACGTTGAATCCTGGGCATCGTCCACGCCGTCGAAGACACTCGTCCGACCTGCCCCGCCGTGCACGGGCCGGTCACCCGGGGCCGGTGCTGTATGGCGGCAACTCAGAGAGGGATTCGCAGGATGGGGCAGATTCCTTCCGAACACGCCGAGGCTCTCGCGGTGGTCGAGGCGCGTTGCGGGAGCGGCTTCCGGTTGAGGGAGGTGACGTCCCGTCGGGGGGCGGTGGTGTGGGAGGCGGCGGGTACCGGCGTGAGAAACGCCGTGAAGATCGGCACCGGCGACGGCTCGGCAGCCGTGTCCCGGGAGACCGAGGTTCTCCGGGCGCTGGGATGGTCCGGGCATCTGCTCGCTTCCGGCCGGGGAGCGGACAGCGCATGGCTGATCTCGCGGTGGTTCGAGGGCCCGTCCACCTGGGATGCCTTCACCCGCTTCCGGGAGAACGGCACCGGGCACAGGACTGGGCTCGACGCCGCGATTGACCTGTGCCGGGCGGTCGCCGACCTGCACGATCTGGGATGGGTCCACGCCGATCTCCAGCCCGACCACGGGATCCACACCTCCGACGGTGTGCGCCTGATCGACCTGGCGTGGAGCTGGCGCGAAGGCATGCGGCCACCACCGGTCACAGGGGTGGGCATCGACCATCTCGTGCCGCCCGAGCTGGCCCTGCGCGGTGCGGGCGACATGCCACTGCCCGCCGGCATGGCGGCGGATGCCTACACTCTGGCCGCCACCCTGTGGACCTGCGTCACCGGCACCTGGCCCCTGGACTACCCGGGCGCCGGAATCACACCGGAGCACCTGACGTCGGACCAGCTCCGCACCCAGATCGCCACCGGCCGCATCCCCCTGCGGACGGAGACGCCATGGCCCGAACTCCAAGCCGTCCTGCGGCAGGCCCTGGTGAGCGCGTCCCGGGACCGGCCCACAGCCCGGGACCTCGCCCAGACCCTCACCGGCCTGCTCCCCTGACCCTCGCGGGTGTGCGGCACCCGCTCTCAGCGACGGGCCTGCTGGTGGAGCCGGGCGAACAGCGGGTCCACGGTGCGCCCGGACCGGTAGACGGTCCCGAACCGCTCCTCATAGGCGGCGAACCGGTCCGGGTCGTCGTGGAGGAACAGCACATCGTGCAGGGCCATCCAGCGCAGCGCCAGCATCGGGATCGGGGAGCGGGACACCGGAAAGCCGGGGTTGCGCGCGGCACCCTGGTCGCACCGCGCATGGAACTGGCCGAGCATCATCCCCTCCCCGGCCAGCCGGGTCCTGACTTTCTCCTGCACGTGGTCCAGGAGCTCCTCGTCGGCCTGCGGAAGGTCGGGCAGGACGGCGACTACGGCGTGCAGAGCGCGGTTGGACGTCGGCCAGCCACCACCCCGCAGAACCTCCACCATCGCGCCGACCGTGGACAGCAGACCGTCCAGGCCCGCACCGCCGGGGAACACGTGGACCCGTACGCTGTCGGCGCGCAGGGCCGGGACCATGAACGGGCACACCGCCCCGGGCCGCCCCACACCCTCGTGCGGGCGGCAGAGATAGGTTTCGAACCAACGGGCCGCTTCCCCGACCGCTTCCACCACCAGCACACCTCGACTCCCCTGGCACTCCCGAAGAGCACCGCCCGGTGCCCAACGACCGACCCCGTGTACCCGGTGCGGCTCCCCGACCCCGTTTCATCAGTGAGGCCGGTGGGATGTGGTGACACGAACAGAGCGGGCGGCTGCAGCTGCTGGCCAGCACGGCTCGCACAGTCTGAGCCGTGCGCGCTATGCCGTCGGCACGTGAACTCTGAGCGCGGACTTGACGCATGGCGCCAAGTCCGCGCTCAGTGACAAGTCGGTGTTCGTGCCCCGCCTCATCGCACCGCAGCACGATCGCCTCGCCACCACACCGCCAGCGATCCGGAAGCTGCGCATCCGGCCAGGGAACGCGGTCCGCTTGGCATGGGCGGAACCGAGGGCGGGCGGCCTGGCTCTGATGCCGGCACTACTCGAAGGTGACCACTTTGACGTGCCCGGTGACGACATTGTTGTCACCGTCGACCAGCGCAGCCCGCACTTGCACTGTCTGCCCTGCTGACGGCTGTTCCCCTTCAAGAGCGATCGTGGCGGAGTGACGAGAGCCATCGCACGTGACGTCGTTCTGAGTTCCGGTGGCTGACGGGAGCTCTGCGTTGACATCGCCCATCAGCGCCTTGATTGCGACTACGCCTGCCGAGGCTTCGCAGGCGTAGTCGACTGTCAGCTCAGCCGAGCCAACTGTGGTGATCTCGATGGAATTGTCGGCGAAGGCCGGAGCGGCGGACAGGGCGACGGCCAGTGCCATGGCCACCCCGACCGTCGTGAATCGAGCAGAGAGATGCTTGTTCATGTACCAGTCAACGATTCGTCTGGCGGATGGGTAACGCGCCGTCACTACCGAGCCCGCGTTCAGCCGGCACACCAGCAGGCAGCCCTTTCTGCAGGCCACCGCCATCACCGACCGATGGGCGCCACACCGAGTCCGGGACACCCGTCACCCTCGACGGCGAGAGGCTGCCGCTCGCCGAACTGGTGCGCCGGTTCAGCGCCGTCGCCGCGCGGCACGCGGTGGGCCGCGTCGACATCGTCGAGAACCGCGTCGTCGGATTCAAGACCCGCGGCATCTACGAAGCGCCGGCCGCGACCGTGCTGATGACCGCGCACGAGGAACTCGAAGCGATCGTCCTCGACCGCGAGACACTCCACCACAAACAGGCCATGGCCCTGCGCTACGCCGAACTCGTTTACTACGGTTACTGGTTCTCCGACCTGCGCCGCGCCCTGGACAGCTTCGTCGCCAAAGCGCGGGCCACACCGGATCCTGTTCGGCAACGATGCTGTCCTACTGGTCCAGGACGGCGCCCGGCCGGCTGACACCCGCGCCTGACTGGTTCCGCGCACCTCTGCCGGGTCCACGCCGCGCTGAGACACACGGGTCGACCGGGTGTTGATACGGCACGGGCCGCCACGATCTCCGCGGGACTGCTCCAGGGGACGGCAACAGATCCCTGGAGTGGTGACGCTGGGCAAGCTTGATCGTTAGCGGATGCATGATGACGAAGAGCAGGTACGCGTCCGTTGTTGTGGTGATGGCCGGGGTCGTCCTGTCCGCGGTGGGTACCGCCCACGCGGACGACTTGACCATGAGCCGGAGCGACGACGGCAACACGGTCAGCTGGCAGAGCGATCAGGGCAACGGCACCGTCACCTTCTACGACGACGAGGGCCGGTTCCAGGGTGGCACGCAGTTCCCCGGCGAGGGCCCGATCGGCTAGCGCGGCGCTCTCACGGGCTGACCAGGAGGAGTGGGCACCCGGTCCTGAAGCGGACGCACCACGCGGACGGGTCCGGTCGCCCGCTCCGCCCCGGAGCCGAGTGGAGTCCGGGGCGGCGGCGCGCGGGGGGAAACGCTTCTCTCCGGGGCGGGAGCGTTCGGGTGGTGGATTTGGATCCGCCGTGCGGCGTGTGACGCCCCGGCATATCAGCCCGGAGCCCCAGTGACTGACGGGGCTTCCGGGGTCTTCCAGCAGTGCCAGAAGGGAACACCATGCCGACAGGAACGGTGAAGTGGTTCAACGCGGAGAAGGGCTACGGGGCCATCAACCCGGACGACGGCGGTGCGGAGGTGTACGTGCACTACTCGTCGATCAATGCCTCCGGGTTCCGCAATCTGGATGAGGGCCAAGCGGTCGAGTACGACGTGACCGACGGGCCGAAGGGCCCTGAGGCGGAGAACGTCACGAGTGCCTGAGCTGATGGTGCCGGGCAGGACGACGGACTCGCCCTGCCCGGCACCGTCCGCAGCCCGGCTCTCCGCAGCCTGGGATGTCGCTGCGTGTGGACGGGGTGAGCGTCGCGTGGCTCCCGTCCGTGGAAGGGGCCGTCAGGTTGGAATCGTCGGGGCGCTCGTTGGCGGGCTCGGTGATCCGTCGACGGGCATCTGGTCGGGCTGACCGGTAGCCACGCCCGGCCAATCATGAGTCGTATCTGACCTGCCCGAAGGCAACCAAGAAATAGACCTGTGAACCAGGAGGGAAAGTTATGACCGAGAACAAGACCACGTCATGCGGCGCCAATGATTCCGACATTTGCGCAGCGTACTGGGACCAACTGAAGGATATGCATGGCGAGTCGTGGAACCCCTACCAGTGGATGGGTTTGATGATCAGCCTTGCAGCGAACAAATGCTTTGACGAAGAAGAAGTGAAGAAGCTGAAGGTGATTCCCTGGGAGGTCGAAGAGTTCACGATGACTCGTATTGACCAGAACGAGGAAGTGTGGGCCAGTGCGATGGTGATTGCCCCCGACTACCAAGATGCCTGGGTGCACCACACCAAAGTCGAGAACATCGATCGTGAGAACCACACCTGGAGGTGGAAGGCCGTGAACGCGCGGCAGATGGTGAAGATCAACACCGAGGACTGGGTGCAGGCATTCCAGATCCAAGGCGTTGAGGGGTTCCACGGCGGCGACTACTTCGGCGAAACGGAACATTCAGGTCACAGTATGCGCTGCTCGGGCAACGTCAAGAATATCGACCCTGAAAAGAACTGGTTCTATCTGCAGGATGTGGGTGGTGCGGGGTGGCGCCTGATTCGCGGATCCGCAGCAGTATACGAAGAGACGGGTAATTGGATGTTCTACCCTCACGGTGCCGTCGATGTTGACCACTCGATGTATTACGACGGTCTCGGACCCAATACGCTGTGTATCGAGGAAGGAGATCCGGTCAAATGGACCTTCCTGAAGAGCAAGAGCTAACAGCCGCCAATAATTCCCACGTACTCCCCGAGTGCGATATCTCGTTTCTGTGACAGTGGAGTGAGACGGCAAGGCCGGCATGAATTGATGCTGTTCATGGGTTGTTTCGGGGCTGGGAGGTTGCTGTCCCGAAGCGTTGCCGGGTGAGAGGGGCACGTACGGCTTCGGCGTCGAACACCACTGCACTGGCCACTTTGTGCTCCCCGCTCCGACTGATCCGCTGACACCCCGCGCGTACCCCCGGTGCGCTGACAGCGCGGGATTGGGGAGAGAGGACGGCGGCCAGGACCACCGGAACCCGGGTTTCGACGCCGGGGCCGGTGGCTACTGGTTCCCCTTGAGTCCGGTTTCGGGGGTGCAGATCTTGCAGCACCGGATGTAGTCCTCGCTCAGCGCGAGGACGGCCTGGGCTCGGGGGATGAGGCCGCCGCGCCGGCCGAGGGTGCAGCCGCCCCGGTGCAGGACCGCGTAGTCGCGGTGACCGGTGCCCTTCGGCTCCACCCGCCAGGCGTTCTCCTCGCGGGCGACCGCCGCGCGCCGCCGGTCCTCCGCCTCCTGCCGCTCCAGCTCCTGAATGCGCCCCCGCTCCTGCCGGAGCTGCCACACCAGGTGCTGTTCGACCACCCGGTTTTTGTCCAGGTCAGAGATCTCGGCCATCGGTCTACACCCCCGCGTCGTCGGCCGCCGCGACGGTGGTGCGCCGCTCGCCGCCCACCGGGGCGGGGGCGGGGCGGAGGTCTGCTGGAGTGGCGTACCCGGACATACCAGTAATGGTACGCCTGTTCGAATTATGGTGCTCCGCACCGTTCTGGCTGGTGGGAGTGCAGCATCTGCCACGACCCCGGCCAGGGCACCCCGCCCGCCGGGGGAGAGTGCCGGCGCTGCCGGGAGGAGGCCGAGGAGGCCGCGCAGAAGCTGGGCGCGCGGCTGGCGGCCGAGACTGCGCTGATGGACCGGCTCAACCGGGAGGCGGAAGCGCGCGGCGAGGCGGAGGCCGCAGCAGAAGCCGCGGCGGCAGCCGCCAAGGACCAGCGCATCGCTCATGAGCGGGCCCACCGGGAACAGGCCGCCGCCGAGGAAACCGCCCGCATCCGAGCCGAACTAGCCGCCCAGTACCCGGAACTCGCCGCCCTGTCTCCCTCCACAACTCAACCCGCCGAAGCGCCCTTCTGACCGCCAGGAAGCCGCCTCAGCGCCCTGCTGAGCGACCGCCTGCCGCTCCGGGCTTCCGCCGCCGGTCCTGAGCGGCAGTTTCAGGCCCGGAGATCGCGGTACAGGGCGTCGCGTTCGTCGTTTCGGACTGGTCCGGCGGCATCCCGGAGGCTCTCCCTCGGCGGGAAACGCCTCTGGCGGGGGTCCACGGGCCGCCCCCGTGCCCTGCGCACCCGTGCACACGAGGGCGGACCCCCGGGCGGTGGGCTGGGCGGTGCCGGGGAGACGGCCAGCCCAGCCCTCGGCCGCGGTGGCCGTGCACGTCGTCGGTCCGGGCGGTACACCGCAGCCTGGCTGCCACGCGTGAGCACGGATCAGGGCACGTCGCCCTCCCACTCCCATGGCCTGAGAGGGTTCGCCGGCCAGATGCCGGCCGGACGAGGCGCTTCCCAGCATTCCCCGGCGAGAGGGGCGCGGAACGGGGTGGTGGACGCGCCCGGGACTGCGCTCCGCCATTGCGGGAGTCCTTGACCCTGGCGAATCGTTCCCGCGCCCGACACCGCGTTCAGGACGCCGCGCACGAGGGACTCTCGCCCCAAGGGCCACACCGGTCCCCGGGGGCAACCTCGGCAACACGAAGGAGTGAGTCGCATGACCATCATCCGGCACCTGCACCGCACCGGCCTGCCGGCCCTGGCCGCCGCTGCCGCCTGCCTCTTCCTCGGCACCGTGGCCCCGGCCGCCGCTGCCGCACCGCACACCGCGGCGATGCGGGCCGGTGGAGCGATCACCTGTCAGGAAGTGGACGCGGACCTGCCCGACGTGTTCGGACGGGAGTGCAACAGCAACCAGTGGGGCCCGCTCTCAAACTTCACCCTCACCGATGCGGGCTCGGGTAATTCGTACCGCTGCGAGAACGGCTGGGGCGAGGGCAGCCTGTGGGTGAGGGGCAACGACTGCGTCGCGGCCAACTAGCACAGCCCGATCTCGCTTCAGCCAGCCGGGAACGCCCGGCTGACTGAGCACACGATCTGACACGGATGTTCCTCAAACCCATAGCGCAGGACGTTGGGCCCAGTGGGTCAGGACTGAGGGAAGCTCCGCGCACGCAGGGGGCGGGGCGCAGCCAATCCGGCTGATGGGCGACGTGTGAGTTGCAGTGGTTGGCGACAGGGCTTTCAGGGTGGGTTTTGCCTGGTGGGCGGGTTGTGGGGTGTCGTTTTTCTACTGAAGGCCGGTGTCGTTTCCCGCTGAAGGTCTGCTGTCGCGTGTGTGGGCTTGCCGTGCGGGGGCTGACTGCTGGGCCAGCTGGCTCGTCACTGTCTCGTGCCATCGAACCTGGATGGGCCTTGACCCCTGATGTTGGACACACGAGACACTGGATCCTGCGGATCTGAGAACGGACATCTCGTGGTCATGAAGAACTACCCGCCGCAGTTCAAGGCGGACGCGGTCGCGCTGTACGAGTCGCGGCCGGAAGCGACGATCAGGTCGGTCGCAGCCGATCTGGGGATCAACCCGGAGACACTGCGGAACTGGGTGAGGGCAGCAGGGGTGAGCCGTCCCCGAGGACGGCGGACGCAGGAGCCGGCCCAGCCGCCGGCCCCGCTGGAGGCGGAGAACGCCGCCTTGCGGAAGAAGGTCCGTGAGCTGGAGGAGGAACGCGAGATCCTGCGCAAAGCGGCGAAGTATTTCGCCGGGGAGACGCGCTGGTGAACCGCTTCCAGTGCGTCGCCGACCTCCAGCGCCGTCACGGCGTGAAGCGGCTCTGCAGCATCCTCGGCGTCAGCCGCTCGAGCTTCTACTACTGGCGGCGGACGGCAGCGGACCGGGCCGCCCGGCAGGTGACCGACGCCCGCCTCGCCGCCCGGATACGGGCGGTGCACCAGGAATCGGACGGCACCTACGGAGCCCCGAGGATCACCGCCGAGCTCCGCGAGGAGAACGGTGTCGCGGTCAACCACAAGCGCGTCGCCAGGATCATGCGGGCGTCCGGGATCGAAGGGGTCCGGTTGCGTCGCCGGCATCGCACCACCGTCCCCGACCCGGCAGTGGCCAAGGCGCCGGACCTGATCGGCCGCGACTTCACCGCGGACAGGCCGAACACGAAGTACGTCGGTGACATCACCTACCTGCCCATCGAGGGCGGGAAGTTCTGCTACCTGGCGACCGTCATCGACCTCGCCTCGCGCCGTCTGGCCGGCTGGGCGATCGCCGGCCACATGCGCGCGGACCTCGTCACCGAGGCCCTGGCCGCGGCGATCCGAACCCGCGGCAGTCTCGCCGGATCGATCATGCATACCGACCACGGAGCTCAGTACACGAGCAGGATTTTCGCCGAAGCTTGCAGGTCAGCAGGGGTTCAGCAAAGCATGAGCGCGGTCGGGTCCAGCGCGGACAACGCGCTCGCCGAGTCCTTCAACGCGACCTTCAAACGCGAGACCCTGCAAGGACGAAAGAACTGGCCGACCGAGCGCGAGGCCCGACTCGATGCCTTCCGATGGCTCCACCGCTACAACACCCGACGCCGACACTCCCACCTCGGACAACGATCACCGATCGCCTTCGAGAACGCCCTCCACCTCACACCAACTACGCTGGCACAAGCCGCATAACCCGTGTTCAGGATTCGGGGTCAAGGCCCGATCGTTTGCCACTGAGGTTGGACGACCGGTGGTTTTGTGCCAGCGAAGTTGGACCGGGCTGCGGCCCCCTGCTCAGAGCGCCGTTGCGATGCTGAGCGATTGCTACGCCAGGTTCCCGGCTTCCGTCCTGGGCTCTTGGTCCGTGCCGGGCGCGACATCCACAGCAAGGAGGGCGACGGCGATGCGTTCGGTCTTCCGCCGACGCTCCGGATGATGTCCGAGATGTTCACGCGCGGCGGCCAGGGTCTCGGCCGAGGGGATGGCACTGCGGTCGATCAGGCGGTGCACCATCTCTTCCTGCCCGAACCGGACCGCCCAGTCAAGGGCGGTCTTGTGCTTCATCACCGCGTTGATGTCCACCCCGCGGTCCAGCAGAAGGTCCACCGTTTCCGGGTGCCCCTCGTCGCCGGTCGTGGCTGCCAGGATCAGCGGTACGTAGCCCAGCCGGCCCTGGGCGCCGGTGCCGGCACCGGCATCGAGAAGAACCCCGACAACCGCCGTGTGCCCCTGGCTCGCCGCCAGGCACAGCGGCGTCGACTCCTGGTACTCACCCGCCTGCTGCTCCAGATTGGCACCCGCTCCGACGAGTTCGCGGACGACATCGGCATGCCCCTGCTCCACCGCCCGGTCCAGCGCCGTACGCCCGTGACGGTTCGGCGCATCCACCACAGCACCCTGCCCTAGCAGCCGGGCTACCTCGATCACGTCGCCGTCGCCCGCCGACAGCACCAGTTGATCCGCGATGTTCATACCTCGATCATTCCGGGCCTCCGGGCCGGGGGAACACCGGGGTCGCTAAACGGTCCGATCCCACCTGCCATCGAGGCGGAGCCCCGAGCAGCGGATCCCGGTCCGGTCCAACTTCGCTGGCACAAAACCACCGGTCGTCCAACTTCAGTGGCAAACGATCCAGGTTCGATGGCACGGGACAGTCACTCGTTGGTGGGATGTGGTCCGGCGTGTCGGAGTGAGGCGTGCGGCCGTGGACAGCGTTTCCGGGGCGGGGATGGGCGTCTGCGGGAGGGGCTGATGGCGGACAGCGATGCCGGTGGCTTCACCGATTGGGTGGTGCCGGCTGGTGTGGGGCGGGAAGCGGCGGTCTCGCGGCTGATGTCCCTCGATGGTCGCGGTGAACTCGGTTCTGTTCACGTGCGGTTGACTGCTTCGGCTTTGGGCGTGTCTGAGCGGACGGTGTGGAGCTGGGTGTCGGTGGCCCGACGCGAGGGGCGTCTGTCGGCCCGGGCGCCGGCTCGGGTGGGTGTGAGTGCGGATGTCCGTGCGCGTCTGGCGGTGTGGGGTGGGAATGTGGCCGCGGTCCATCGTGAGCTGGTCGCCGAGGCGGTGAAGGCCGGTAAGGCGGGCTCGGTGCCTTCTCTTCGTGCTCTGCAGCGCGCTGTACGGCAGGACTTGTCGGCGGGGGAGCGGGCGGGCCTGAAGGGCGGTGAAGCAGCTCGTCGCCGGTATGACGTGTACGGCAGGCGCCCGCGGACGCAGCGGAACGCGTGCTGGGAGGGGGACCACAAGCGGATCCCGGTACGCGTGGACCTCGAAGGCTCTGCGGTGTGTCCGTGGGTGACGTGGTTCATCGATGTCGCGACGAAGGCGATCGTCGGGGTGGCGGTTACCCCGCATCAGCCGGCGAGGGACGCGGTCTTGGCCGCGCTGCGCACGGGGATCAGCATGCAGGATCCGTACGGCCCGTTCGGTGGCCTGCCCGGCGTGGTGCGGGTGGACCGGGGCAAGGAGTTCTTGTGCCGGACGGTGGAGCGTGCTCTGGGTGCCTTCGCGGTCCCGGTGGATGATCTGCCGGCCTACAAGCCGTACCGGAAGGGCACCGTCGAAGCCCTCAACGGTGCGGTCGAGGAGATGCTGCTGGTCTCGCTGCCGGGCTATACGCATCGTGCCCGGCCCGCGGAGGCGTACCACTCGGATCCTGTGGAGGACCTCCTCTCGTACCCGGACTTCGTGAAGGTCCTTCTGGACTGGGTGGCCTGGTGGAACACCGAGCACCACCCTGCCGGTCTGGACGCGAACCTGACTCCGTTGGCGGCGTGGGAGGCGGATCCGGCACCGGTCGAGGACGTCGCGGAGGAGCGCCTGGCGTTCTTCGCGCTGGAGGACGACGGCCGGGTCCGGAAGATCACCACGAACGGGATCAGCTGGCGACGCCGTGCCTATATCGCGCCGTGGATGGCCGGCCACGTCGGCATGCGGGTCCGCCTGAGGTATCTGCCGCACTACGACGGGCTGATCGAGGTGTTCTCCACCGAGGGGTGGGGGCGGCATCTGGGCAGTGCCTATCTCGCCCAGGCCGCGACGCTGGAGCAGCGCCGTGCGTTGAGTTCGGTCAGGAACAAGAAGGCCCGTGTACTGAAAGCCGACCTGAAAGCGGCGGAGAAGCTGCGCAAGACCCGCTACACGGCGACGACGACGGCTGCCGTGCCCCGTCCGCGGCGCACGGTCACCTCCTCTCAGGCCGAGGCGGAGATCGCCCGGGCTCGGAGCGTGGATCTGGCGGCCCGGGCACTCCCGGACTTGATCCCGCCCCGTGAGCCCCCGGCTTCCTGGGCCCGGCCGGTTGTCCGCCCTCGTCAGCCGGCCGGCCCGCAGGCGGATGCAGGACAGCCGGACCCAGCCGACGCCGGGCCTGCTGGAGCGGCTGATGTACGTGACGGCAGAGAGGAGCGTTGAGCGATGGTGTCTGCAGAGCGGCAGGGACGTCTGCCGCGTGAGCGGGAGGACCACTTCATGCGTCTGCCGGGCGCTCAGGTGGTCTCCACCCGTGCCTTGCTCATGGCACGCGAGAATATCCGTGCCGCGATCGAGGCCAGAGCCATGATCTGCATCTACGGGCAGGCGGGACGGGGGAAGTCGCTCGCGGTGAACACCTCGCTGCGTGAGCTTGCGCCGAAGCTGACACGCCGGATCCAGTTCCGCTCGCGTCCCTCGACCCGCGACCTGCGCCACGAGCTGTTCCACGCTCTCGGCCTGCAGGGCCGTCCACCGGGGCAGCCGATCGAGTTCGACCGGATGCTGCGCGGCGCCCTGGAGGAGACGCACGTCCTGGTCTGTGACGAGGCGCAGTGGCTCTCGAAGATGTGCTTCGAGTACCTGCGCTATTTGTGGGATGACATCGGCTCGGACCTGACGATCGTGTTCACGGGCGGGGACGGCTGTTTCGAGATGTTGCAGAGCGAGCCGATGCTGGAGTCCCGCGTGTACGCGTGGCAGGAGATCGAGCCGATGCCGCTGGAGGAGGTCCTCACCGTCATCCCGGCGTTCCATCCCGTGTGGGCGGATGCGGACCCGGACCTGATCGCCATGTGCGACGACGAGGCCGCGCACGGAAACTTCCGGGCCTGGGCGAAAATCACCCATCACCTGACCGCCGGAATGAAGGAGTCGGGGCGGATCCTGGACGAGGATTTGCTGCGCTGGTCGTACAGCAAGCTGCGCCAGCGCCCGGTGGTGGCCTGAGGTGTTGGACTGTCCGAACCCGCCGCCGGTCACGGTGGTCCTGGATCCGTACGACGACGTGGTCCACACCCGCGCCGCCCTGGCATCCCACGCCCCGCAGCACGGGCGTCTCACTGTGCACCCCACGCCCGGCACCGACGCTGGGATCGCGCTCGCCTACGACATCCTGGCCGCCTTAGACAAGCCCGTCCCCCTGGCCGGCCACCACTACCTCGACCCGGCTCCGGTGTGGTCGGTCGTCGCGGCCTGGATCCTGGCGACCCCCATCACGCACCTCACCCTGCTGCGCGCTCACCTGCTCACCCCGCACCGCTTCAAAGACCTCCTCACCCTGCGTCGGCGCACCGAGGTCCGCCTGGTTCTCGTCTGCCACCACCGGGCCCTGCGCGCCTTCCTGGAGCGCGAACTACGGCAGCTGGACCACCGTGTCGCGGAGGCTTCCGCTCTGCTGCCCGAGGCCGAACCGGCCACGGTGGAACGCCAGGCCTCCCAAGCGGCGCGTCCGTTGGCGAACCGCTGGATCAGCCTGCCCGCCCTGACCACCCTCAGAGCCTTCGAGGAAACGGTCAGCCCGTGCAGGTGCGCCGCGCCCATGGCTCAGGACCGGGACTTTTTCCCGCCGGTGATGCCACCGGTAACCGAGGCGGAAGTGGCGTGGCGTCTTCACCGCGCCACCGCGCACCCGTACCTGGCAGCTCAGCTCGCCACGGCCGTGTTCACCGCGGCGTCCACCACCCAGCTCGCCACCGCACACGTCCGCGATCTGGCCCCGGACGGCACGACGGTCACGCTGCACGGCCGCGGGCCGCGCCGCGGCTGCATGACCCATACCGTTCCCGCCTGGGCCAGCCCCCTGCTGAGAGCGGCCGCTCTCCACTGGAGCCTCGGGACCGGCACCAGCGGACCGCTTTTCAGCGATCCGCTGGGAGATGAGGGGACGCCGTCGCTGACGGCCTTCGCCGAGGACTGCAAGCTGCGCCCGCCCCAGCCGCCCCGCCCCAAGCCACGCGGTAGCCGGCGAGGGACGACACCAGGCCCGAAGCAGCCCGTGAAGACCATCTGGCCCGTGTGTACCGCTCACTACGAGCATTCGTTGGCCGAGGCTGAACCTGATCTGATGCAGGGCTGTCCGTACCCGCCTCCTCACACGCGGAAGACCATCGAGAGGCGGAAGAAGGGGTGGCTGCCACCGGACTACGGACTCCGCGAGCTCCGGCATCTGCGCTGAGAAAGTCGTGAGCTGTCCGCACGGTCTGCTGCCCCAGGCGGACTTACCGCAGTTCCAGGGCTACGGGTTGCTGTCGTGTTGGCGGCGACGGCGTTCGAGCCAGTTCGGGTCGCGTGCAGGTACGGCTACGGACGGTCCTTCCTCCACCAAGTCAGCGTCGGAGACGGCCATGATTCCGTCGAAGAGCCAGACGAACCGGGCGAACCGGAACGCGGCGAAGACCATGGCGTACTCGAAGATGAAGCGCGCGGAGAGGGGATCTTTGTCGCGGTCCAGTGAGAAGGCGGTCAGGATCAAAAGACATGCCAGCGCGGTGCCCTGCAACAGGCTGCGCCAGGTACGCCTGAGCTCACCGTGACGTTGCTGCCGCACGGCCCGCAGACGTTCGCCGTTGGCGGTGGTGTAGATGGCGATGGCGATGGCACTGAGACCACCGATGGCCGACACGGCGCCAGTTGCCGCGGCGTACATGTCCGTGCGTTGGGTGGTGCCGATCCAGGTGAGCCAGTCTCCCGAACCACATCCCCGGACGATGAGGAGGTGGGCCCCGATGACGACCACCGCGATCAGGTAATCGGCCCAGGCGCGCTCGGCCCACTTGTCGATGACTCTCGTACGGACGCCCACACGATCCCCCCGCCTAGGTCATGAATCCCCCGCGTCCACCGCGAGCCGGAGCGCATCCTCGTGCTCCGCCGCTGCCACCAGGATGGCATCCACCGCTGACACGATCCGGATCGAGTTCCCTTCCGCATCCGTGGCTGGGACCCGCTTCTTGGCAGTAATACTGTGCTCGACTAGCTCGACGAGTCGTGTCTGCTCCGGGCCACCCGGGTCCGAGTAGACGAGCCGCGCCCGCGCGCGCTCGGCACCTGTCACGACGTCGGAGATCTCGTCGAGGTCCGCAAGCAGGTGCTCCCGGTGCTCCTTCAGTTCCTTCCCTCGGGGCACAGAGATGACCATCGTGACGCTGATCTCGCCGTACGCGTCACCAGCGACGCGCAGGAGTCGGGCAAGGCCACCCTGCCGCTCTTGCAGCGCGCCCATCTTGTTGCCCATGACCTTGACCTCGACACGGCTCGCCCCCACCGCGGACTTGAGCTTCTCGATCTCGGAGTGCGCAACGACAGGGCGCAGCTGCAGCCTGCTGCCGGGGAACATCTCGATGCCGTTGATCCAGGTCTCAAGGGACTTGTGACTGGGCGCGGATACCCCACCCTGCATGATGCCCACCACGTTGCCGAACGGTAGGAAGCAGACCACAGAAGTATCGAGGTACCCCTCATGAGCCGACTGCTCGAGCTCACGAAGATCGCCTGTGTCGAAGTTGATGACAGACAACCACTCACCGGCATCCTTCACTCGGTGCAGGAGCAGGTGATCTTCCATGTTGTGCGGGAAAGTCGTCCCCACGATCCGGTGCTCGCCCTCATGCGTACGAGCGCCAACCGGAGCCCGGGCGAGATCCGCAAGTGCCCCGTCCCAGTCCATAGGCTCCGGAATCCGTTGAGCCTCACCGTCCCTGACAACCACGATCTCGTAGAAACCGATCGTGCGTTCCTTCATGTGATTCAGCGTGGCCAAGACGATGCCCCCTCAGTCCTACGGCTCAGTGCAGCGTCCCAGCCGCGACCCCCAGCCTCCTCAGAAGATCGTAGGCCGCTGCTGGAGGGAACAGGTCCGCATTTGCTGAGATCAGAAGACCGCTAGCCTCTCCTCACACCACAGAGGCCCACTCCGCCCCGAGTTCGGCGAGCGCGGCCAGCTGTGCCGGGTCGAGCTTGTCGCGGCGGGCTTTCATGTTCCCCAGCCAGATCCCGGTCCGGTGCTCCACCCCGTCGGGCAGGACCTCCACCACGCCGCGCCCCGGTAGCCGGCCCTCTCGCGCGACGTACTGCGCCAGGGCTTCCAGGCCCTTCTGGAACGCCCCGCCGCCCTTACCCGGCCCGGACGCCACAACCGCCTTCGCGGGCACCTGACGGGCCCGTTCGGCCTTCTGCGGCTTCACGCCGAGTGTGGCGAGCCTGCGTTGCTGCTCGGCTTTCAGTTTGCTGAAGTCCCGTTGCTGGGTGGCGAGCCAGCGTCCGACGTCCTCGCCGTGCCGGGTGACCCCGGGCACGACGTCACCGAGCAGGGCGCCGCCCGTGAGGAGCTGGGCGAGGTAGGCGTAGTGCCGCTGCCAGTCGACGGTCCACCCGCTCTCGCGCGGATTCCAGTCCGGATCGACGGCCGCGAGCTTCTCCGCCCGCCGACCGGCGCGGCCCTGGTCCTTCCCGAGCCCGCCGGGCCGCCGGATGTTCGTCAGCCACTGCCCGACCGCCCGGTCCAGGGCGGTCGCGTGCCGCGGAGCGCAGAGGGTCCCGTGCAGCTCGTAGTAAGCCCGCGCGGCGGCGAGGTTCTCCGCGAAGGCGGCGTCGGCGGTGTCCCAGACGATCCCGAGCTCCTCCAGCTCGGCCGCGTGCTCCCCGGACATCTGCCCCGCCCGGTACGCGCGCCGCTGATCGGAGAGCCACCTGCCGAGCGGGTAGGCGCCCTCGACGTGCTCGTACGGCACCTCCAGGTGCTCCTCGCGCAGCCGGTAGCGGTACGCGGCCTCGACGCCCCGACGCCAGTCCTGCCGCTCGGTGTTGATGACCGTGTAGCTGATCCACTTCGCGATCAGCCCGGGGTCGCGGGGCGTCGCGAACCGGAGCAGCAGCCGATCGTCCGGCTCGCCCTCGGCGGGCTCCGGACCGACCGGAAGCGACGGATCGACCACACGTTTCTGGTTCTCCTGTGGAATTGCCAGCATTTCCACAGCCTTTTCATCGTGCGCCCGAAGACCTTCCAAAACCCGAATCAAAGGGCGATACGAATTCGAGGTAAGCATGTCCTCCGGCTTCTCATCCTCCGCCAAAAACACGGGAACGATCAACGTCGCCACCTTGCCCGCACCCGGCTTCTGCCGCAGCGCCCGTCCGATCGCCTGGACGATGTCCACAGCCGACCCCTTCGGGTCGATCAGGGCGACCGAGTCGGTCGCCCTGATGTCGACGCCCTCACCCAGGACCCGGCAGTTCGACAGCACGGCGCGCCCGGCCCGGCGCCCGAAGTCGGCCAGCACGGACTGCCGGTGGGAGCCCTCGTGCTCCCCGCACAGCCATCCCGCCCACACCTTCTCGGGGTGCCGCTTCGGGTCCACGGCGTGGAGCCGGGCCGCGACCCGGGGCAGCCCGGCGGCGAAGGCCTCCGCCTCGACCGTCCGGTGATGGAAGGTGATCGTGGTCTGCAGCCCGTGGGCGGCCATGGTCTCCAGCAGCGCGGTCTGCGTCGCCGCAAGCCGCTGACCCCGCAACGGCTCCTCACGCCGCTCCTCGCCGGCCAGCCGCTTCGGCGTGACCACGGGGTCGGTCAGCTCGGCGACAACGATCTGATACCTCGCCAAAAGCCCCCGGGAGATCGCCGACGCCAGCGACAGCTCGTAGACGACGGGCCCGAACACGCTCTCGTCGTCCATCGAGCACGCCAGCTCCTTCGGCAGCCGGTTCCACACCCGCCCCGTACGCTCCGTGCGCCCCGCCCCCTCACCCTCCTCGTCCACGACCGCCAGCTGCGCCTCGTACAGCTCCTGCTTCGCCCGCGACCGCGGCGGCCGCTCCTTCCAGACCCTCGGGGTGGCGGTCATGTACAGCCGGCGCATCGCCGGGATGACCTCCTGGTGGTGGATGTCCGCCCACGTCTTCCCCGCCGACCCCGAAGTCCGGTGCGCCTCGTCCACGACCACCAGGTCGAAGACGTCCATCGGCAACCCGTACGCACCCTCGTGCGCTTCGGCGAGGACGGGCAGGGAGGCGTAGGTGGCGTAGACGGTGACCGGGCCCCGGCCGTGCCACAGCCCGAGCTGCGGCGCCGACGTCGTCGCCCGCACGCCCAGGGCCCACAGGGCGGGATCGTCTTCCAGCGAGCACACCGCGACCGCCGGCCCGGTGTGGCCGGCCAGCCGCCATTCCCGGGCCGTCTGCGTCAGCAGATCCAGGGTCGGCAGCAGCACCAGCACCCGTCCGTTCCGGGCCAGACGAAACGCGGCCGCAGCCGCGATGAACGTCTTCCCGGTCCCGCACGCTGCCACCACCGTAGCCCGCAGGCCCGCCTCCGGAATCCGTTTCCCCACCGGAATGTCCAGCCCACGGACAATCGCCTCCACCGCCTCCTCCTGGTGAGGACGCAGTGCGATGTCACCGCGCTTCTGCATTCGGCACTCCACTGAAGACGAAGCGGCGGAAAAATTCCGCCGGAAGGGGGTGGCGATGTTCTCGGGATCCTACACAGCTACACACTCCATCTGCATCATGATGCACCATGACGACTGTACCCCGCCGTGTGAAGCCGGCCGTTGAAGGCCGCAGGCAAGACGGCACCATCTCGGCCGTTGCCGCCCGGGCCGTGCTCGTTTCGCCTCCTCATCCGGGGGCATCCGCCCGTCATGGACACCACAACGGACATGGGCGAAGAAGTGATCGATACCCAGGGCGATGAGCATCACGTCGTCCTCAGCGCTGACGCGAATGGTGACGGGAAGCCCGACGTGTGGATGATCGATACCACTGGTGACGGGAAGGCCGACCTCTACCAGTTCGACACGACCGGTGACGGCCGGATTGACGTCACGATCGCCGAACGAGACGAAGAGGCCGGAAGCGACCGCCTGGTGGTCGAAGGAGATGGCGGCCACCCGCAGGAAGCGTGACCTTCCCGCGGGCTTCTCAGCGGTGCTGTGCCCTGCAGGCTTCGACCCTGTTGGCATGGCACAACACCGGGGAGAAGCCGTGTGAGGCCAATCGGAAGAGGAGCATTCGATGCCGGTCGTAGTGAGCGTGGTGTTCATCGTGTTCGGGTTGTTCTTCGCCACGGTGGGGTCCCGCTACAAGGACTCCTACCAAGGCGAGTCCTGGGGCATGGCTGCAGGAGGTATCCCGCTGAGGGACATGAGCCGGCGGACCGTCATCGGGATCGGCTGCCTCATCGCGCTGGTAGGGGTAGTCGGCTTCTTCTTCTGACTCGCCCAACCGTCCCCGCGCACCGGAACCGACCCCTCTCTGTAGCCGGCCGCCCGCGAAGCGGGCTTAGGTCCGGGGAGCGCAGCGGACCGGGCCTGCCTGGAGCGCAGCGAAAGGCCTCACCGGCCGCGCGCAGCGCGGCCGGTGACCCTCGGTCAACCCCGAAGCGCAGCGCTGGGGATGACCGAGGGAGTGGGGTGAAGCGCAGCGAAACCCCACCAGGCCGAAGCGCAGCGCAGGCCAGCCCCACCCGAAGGGTGGGGCGCCCAGAGCGCAGCGCAGGGCTTCCCTTGCGCATCGCGCAGCGATG